>CAZOGV010000008.1:0-22456 GCA_964579225.1 uncultured Akkermansia sp.
CCCGCCCCGCCGCCGACGGCCGCGTCGATTACCACGCCGCCCCCGCGCCCTCCGCCGCCACGCCCGACACCGAGGCCTTCTTCGCCAGCGACTACTTCGCCGCCCTCCACGACTACGCCCTCGAACTCATCCGCCGCGGCAAGGCCTACGTCTGCGATCTTACCCCGGCCGAGACCGAGGAATACCGCGGCTCGCCCGACAAACCCGGCCGCCCCTCGCCCTTCCGCGAGCGCAGCGTCGAGGAAAACCTCGACCTATTCCGCCGCATGTCCGCCGGCGAATTCCCCGACGGCGCCCGCGTGCTCCGCGCCAAAATCGACATGGAATCGCCCAACATGTGGCTGCGCGACCCCCTGCTCTACCGCATCCGCCACATCGCCCATCACCAGGCCGGGGACAAATGGTGCGTGTATCCACTTTACGACTACGCCCACTGCCTGAGCGACTACATCGAGGGCATCACCCACTCCATCTGCACCCTGGAGTTCGTCGATCACCGCCCGCTCTACGACTGGATTCTCGAGTCCCTCGACCTGCCTCGCCCCCTGCCGAAACAATACGAGTTCGCGAAGCTCAACCTCGCCTACACCATCGTCAGCAAGCGCCGCCTCCTCCAGCTCGTGCGCGAGAACGCCGTCACCGGCTGGGACGATCCCCGCATGCCCACCCTCGCCGGCATCCGCCGCCGCGGCGTGCCCGCCGCCGCCCTGCGCGCCTTCGTGACCGGCGTCGGCGTCACCAAATTCGACGGCCTCACCGAGATCGCCGTCTACGAAAACGCCGTGCGCGAACACCTCAACGCCGCCGCCGCCCGCCGCCTCGCCGTCCTGCGCCCGATCAAAATCGTCCTGACCAACCTCGCCGAGGACGAACTCCTCGAGTGCCGTGCCACCAACAATCCGCAGGACGAAACACCCACCACCCGCACCGTCGCCCTGACCCGCGAGGTGTTCATCGAAAGCGACGACTTCGCCGAGGTTCCTCCGCCCAAATACTTCCGCCTAAAACCCGGCGGCGAAGTCCGTCTCAAATACGCCGGCATAATCAAGCTCGAGGAAATCGTGAAGGACGCCGCCGGCGCCATCGTCGAACTCCGCTGCACCTTCGACCGCACCAGCCGGCAGGGGGAGCCCGGCTCCGACCGCAAGGTCAAGGGCACCATCCATTGGGTCAGCGCCACCCGCAGCATCGAGGCCGAGGTCCGCCTCTATGATCGCCTCTTCACCGTCGCCGAGCCCGCCGCCGAGGAGGACTTTCTCAAGGTCGTCAACCCGAACTCCCTCGAAACCGTGCGCGCCCGCCTCGAAAGCTCCCTCGCCGACGCCACGTCCGACGACCGTTACCAGTTCGAACGCCTCGGCTACTTCGCCCTCGACGCGAAAGACAGCGCCCCCGGCAAACCCGTCTTCAACCGCACCATCTCGCTGAAAGACACCTGGGCTAAGTGATTCTTTTCGGTAGGGCGGGACCGCTGAGCCCGCCGTGGCACGTTCCGGCGCGCCCAGCGGTCGCGCCCTACCCGCCAAACCCCACGACCGCCGCCGCCAGCAACACGCCGTAAAGCGCCAGCCAGCGGCCGGTCATTCCCAGCAGCGCGATGCACTCCGCCGGTCCACGAGCCGCGCGGAGGCGCTGTAGTTGCCGCACCCCTACAAACACGGCCACGAGAGCAACCGCCAGCGCCGGCCACAGATCCGCCGCGCCCAGCACCGCGAGCACGAGCGGCGAGGCCACGGCAAGAGCGTGGCCGAAGCCGAATTGCCAGCGCCCGTAACCGCGCCCCCAGCGCACCAGCAAGGTGCGTTTGTTCGCCTTCGCGTCCGTCTCCACGTCGCGATAATTGTTCGCCACCAAAATATTCGTCGCCAGCGCCCCCACCCCGGCCCCGCCGATCAAGGCCGCCGCGCTCAAGGCCCCGCTTTGCACGAACTCCGTCGCGCCCACCGCCACCAGACCGAAAAAGAAAAACACGAACACGTCACCCAGCCCGTGATAGGCCAGCGGATAGGGCCCTCCCGTGTAGGCGATGCCGCACAGGATGCTGGCCACTCCGACCACCAGCAACGGCCAGCCGCCGTAGGCCAGCAAGGTGAGCCCCACGCAAAACGCCGCCGCGAACACCGCCCACATCGCCGCGCGCATCGTCTCCGGCTTCACCAAGCCGCTCGCCACCGCGCGCCGCGGCCCCACCCGCTCGGCGGTGTCGGCGCCCTTGCGCGCGTCGTAATAGTCGTTCGCGAAGTTCGTGCCGACCTGCACCAGCAACGCGAAGCCCAGACACGCCGCCGCCGCGCCCGGCTTGAAACTATCTGCCCGCCACGCCAGCGCGCTGCCCACCAGCACCGGCGCGACCGCCGCCGGCAGGGTCTTAGGTCGGGTGGCGTCCAACCACACGCCGACCATCCCGGGCTTCTCCAAACCCGCGCTCATGCGCCCGCCGACCGGCCGAGCTTCCATTGCTCGTAGTCCGCGCGCGGCATGAATTTCAACGACGCCGAATTGATGCAGAACCGCAGCCCGGTCGGCTTCGGACCATCCTCGAACACGTGCCCGAGATGTCCGCCATCCACTGCGCAGTGAACCTCGACGCGCCGCATGCCATGGCTCTCGTCCACCTCGGCCGCGACGAACTTCGCTTCGATCGGCTTGGTGAAACTCGGCCAGCCCGTGCCGCTCTCAAACTTGTCGCGGCTGTCGAAAAGCGGCGTATCGCTGCCCACGGAAAAATACACGCCGTCCTCATGATGATCCCAATACGCGTTCCGAAACGGCGGCTCCGTGCCCTGTTGACGCGTCACCCGGTATTGCTCGGGCGTGAGCCGCTCGCGCCATTCCGCCTCGGTGCGCTGCACCGCGCGTCCTGCCATCTCGATCACCACCGCCGAAGGCAGGCCGCAGGCCGAGAGCGCCTGTTTGGGGTCAGATTTTTCCGCCGGATTTTCCATGCCCGCACCAAAACCCGCCCGCGCTCGGGGCGCAACGACCGCGTGTTACAAACCTGCACAAACTCCGGACGGGTTTTGACCCGACCGACCCCGGACTCAACCTTGCTTCATGAAAGTCGCCGCCCTCGCCTCCCTCGCCTCCCTGGTCTTCCTCGCCCTGGCCGCATCGCTTTTCGCGCAAGCCCCGCTCGAACGCCTGGAAAATCTTCGCCTGCTCGAAGATCGCCCCTTCGATGCCGACAGCTTTCACGCCACCGACGGCGAGGCGACCTATCACCTGCGCCTCTACCTCGTGGACGCCCCCGAAACCGAGGCGGGCGACGCCACCATGGCCCGCCGCGTGCGCGAGCAAACCCGCTACCTCGGCCTCGCCTCCGCCGAGGAGACCTTGCTCCTCGGTAAACAAGCCACGGAACGCACCCGCGAGTTGTTGGCGCGCCCCTTCACCGCGCACACCGCGCACACCGGCGGCCTCGGCCGCTCCAGCGAACCGCGCATCTACGCCTACGTCGTCACCGCCGAAGGACGAGACCTCGGCGAACAACTCGTGGCCGAAGGCTGGGCGCGCGCACAAGGCATGGGCCGCGTGAATTATGAAGGCGTCACCCAAGCCGAGCAGCGCGCGCGCCTGGCCGATCTGGAACTCGCCGCAGCGCTTGGCCGGCGCGGTGTGTGGGAATTTTCGGACCCCGCCCGCCTGCTCGCCCTGCGCGCGGAAGAGCGCCGCGAGACCGGCGAACTCGCCGCCATCAGCGCCACCGCATCGGGAATCGAGGCCTCCCCGGACGGAGCGCCCATCGATTTGAACACCGCGACGGAGGCCCAGTTGCAAAGCCTGCCCGGCATAGGTCCGGCATTGGCAAAGCGCATCGTTGAAGGCCGCCCTTACGCGACCGTGGACGATTTACTTCGCGTGCGCGGCATTGGAACGGTGGCGATGCAACGCATCCGCGATTCCGTGATGGTCGAGACGACGGAACCCTGAAGAACACGTAAGCCGGACGCGGTTCCGTCCCGAAGTGAAACCGGTGCGGTCAGGTTGAATTAATGCGCAGGGAGGTCGGCGTGTTATTACCAACGTCCCGTGATCTTCAGACCAAAATGACCCGAATTAGTTGACCACAGATTTCACGGATAAACACAGATAAAACCAATCTATCCGCGCCCATCCGTGTGATCCGCGGTTAAAATCTGAATATTTAGGGCGGTTGGTATTACTGAGACATGTCCGATCAAACACAGAAAAGTGGCCAAGATCCGGTCAACTTGACGGTTAGGGTGCCATTTCCGCAAAGCTAATTACAGAAACCCCCTATGGAGAAAGTGGTGCCAGAGGCCGGGATTGAACCGGCGACCAAAGGCTTATGAGTCCTCTGCTCTACCACTGAGCTACTCTGGCAAAATCGATCAGAGCGGCGAGGAAAGGCGGCGCGTGACGGGTGTCAAGGATTTGAGCCGCGCCGGGTGTTCGAGGATCACCAGCACGTAAGAATACACCCGGGCACCGGACAACTCCTCGCGCGAGTGAATCAGCTTCGGGTTGAGACTGCGGCAGATCGGGCGGACCTCCTTCACCACCCAGCCGTCACGGATGCGCGCGGTGTATTCGTTTTCCTGCAAACCATCGATCACCACCGTGTCGTGCAGACCGTTGGTCGCGATAAAACCGACCCGGCCCGGGCCGACCAACGAAGCGACGTAAGCGGGATTGAGCGCGACCATGGCAAAACGTGCGGAAACTAAGCCCGCCCTGCGCCCGGATCAAGGCAGCCAGGGAAATTTGCGGGCATCGGGTTTGCGCTTCTCCAACTGCGCCCCGTGAAACTCCTTCGCCTCCGGGCTCATGTAGTAAAGCAGCGTCGCGTTGCCCGCCAGTTCCTGGATGCCCGCCTGCCCGTCGAGCTCGGCGTTGAACGCGCTCTTGAGCGCGCGAATCGCCAACGGCGAATGCCCGAGGATCTCCTTCGCCCACTTCACGCCCTCGGCCTCGAGTTCGGCCACGGGCACCACCGTGTTGACCAAACCCATGTCGAGCGCCTCCTGCGCGTTGTATTGGCGGCACAAATACCAAATCTCGCGCGCCTTTTTCTGGCCCACCAACCGTGCCAGATAACTGCTGCCAAAGCCCGCGTCGAAGGATCCCATGCGCGGTCCGACTTGGCCAAAAATGCCGTTGTTCGCCGCGATGGTAAGATCGCACACCACGTGCAGCACGTGGCCGCCGCCGATGGCGTAACCCGCCACCAGCGCGATCACGACTTTCGGCATGGAGCGAATGAGCTTTTGCAGATCGAGGACGTTGAGCCGGGGCACGCCGTCCGCGCCCACGTAGCCGGCATGGCCGCGCACGCCCTGGTCGCCGCCCGAGCAGAAGGCGTATTTACCGTCGGTATGCGGACCGGCGCCGGTGAGCAGCACCACGCCGATGGTCGGATCCTCGCGCGCGTCGAGGAAGGCTTCATACATCTGGTGCACCGTGTCGGGCGTGAAGGCGTTGCGCCGGTGGGGACGATTGATCGTCACCTTGGCGATGCCATCGGCCTTTTCGTAGCGGATATCGGAGTAGGGTTTGACGCTCTTCCAAGCGGGGAGACTCATGGTGCGGCCCACCTTGGCGGCGCGCCGCGACTCGTCAACGCCACCGCGTTGAAGCGCATGGCTATCCTCTCAACCAAGCGCGTCGCCCGCCGCCCGCGCCGCCGCGTCGAACAAACTCCGTCGCGTCGCCACATCACGCCGTCGATCGGTGCGCACCTCGATCACATTGACCCCAGGCGAGCCCCTTAGCTCTCGCACTTGCGCGACCAATTCAGCCGGCGACGCCACGAACGCGTGCGCCACGTCATAGGCCGCGCAGAGCTTCGCGAAATCGACCCGCTGCGGCGTGGCCCAATACTCCTCGAAAGGCGGATCAAACTTCGCCACCGGCAGGTGCCCGAAAATGCCGCCACCGTCGTTATTGATCACGACCACGGTCAGCGACCCGCGCAGCTTTGCGGCGGTCAGGAACCCGTTCGTGTCGTGCAGCAAGGCGAGATCGCCCGTGAGCAGCACCGTCGGCCCGCCGTCGTGCGCCACGCCGAGCGCGGTCGAAAGCGTGCCGTCGATGCCGTTGGCCCCGCGGTTGGCGATCACGCGCGGACCATCAGCGCGCACCGGCGCAAAGTATTCCAGATCACGCACCGGCATGCTGCTAGCGACTACCAGCGTTTGATCGCGCGTCATGTTTTCCGCCAGCGCCCGAGTGAACGCACCCTCGAAATCATCCGGCGCACGAGCCAGCACCGCTTGCGCACCATCTTCGGCGCTCCGCCAAATCGAGGCCCAGCGCGCGTCCGAAACACCGCTCGCGCGCGGCACGCCGGACAAGCGACGCGTGCGCCCATGCAAAGCGTCGCGATTACCCGGGCCGCCGACCATCTGGACGGTGGGCGCATCTACAGTCGTCAGCCACGCGCGCAGCACCTTGCTGGTGGGGAAATCTCCGAGCACCACCACGAGTTCCGGTCGCAGACGCTTCGCCGCGCGCGTGTCGCGCAAAACAACATCGTAGGCCGCGATCAGCGTCACATCGCCGTCGGCCCGAAACCGCGCGCCCGACAGTGGATCCGCCAACACCGGCCAGCCCGACTCCTTCGCCAAGCGCTCCCACTCCGCCGGAGCTCCGGTGCCGAGCACCAAGATGCATTTCGTCGCCGCATCCAACATGGATTGCTCGGCAAATTCGTAGCTCAGGTTCACCTCGGCCGGAGAGAGCGCGAAAAACTCGCCCCACTCCACCGCGCCGACCAGCGGCTTTGCCGTGTCGTCCTCGATGGGCGGCAAAGGATCGCGGAACGGCGCGTTCAAATGCACCGGCCCGCCGCCATCGCGCAGCGTGCGCTCCACCGCGTGGCGTAGCGTTTGACGAAGATAGCGGAGCAACTCCACGCGCGGCTCCGGCACCGCCAGTTCGTGATAAAACCGCACGAAGCCGCCAAACAGTTTTTGTTGGTCGATGGTCTGGCCCGACGCGCAGTCGCGCATCTCCGGCGGACGATCCGCCGTGACGACGAGCAGCGGCGCGCCGCTCTCGTGCCCCTCGATCACCGCCGGCAGGTAGTTCGCCCCGGCGGTGCCGCTGGTGCAAAGCAGCACGACCGGCGCGCCGGTGCGCTTGGCGATGCCGAGGCCGAAAAACGCCGCCGAACGCTCGTCGAGCACGGGCGTGGTCGCGATGTCGGGATGAGCCACCAGCGCCATCGTGAGCGGCGTGTTGCGCGAACCGGGCGAAATCACCGCGTGCCGCACGCCCGCGCGCGCCAGCGTCTCCGCCGCCACCGAGCACCACAGCGTATTCGTGTTTCGGAAATCGAGGTTCATGGATCGATGTGAACGTAACTCATCCTCTCAGCGCCGCCAGCAGCGCCTGAAATTTCAACTCTGTCTCGGCAAATTCCCGCTCCGGCTCCGAGCCGGCCACGATGCCCGCCCCGGCGTAAACCCGGGCCTTCGCACCCTCGACCAAGGCCGAACGCAGACCGACGAAAAACTCGCCGCCGCCGCGCGCGTTGATCCAGCCCAGCGCTCCCGCGTAAAGCCCGCGCGGAAAACCCTCCAGCCCGCGGATCGCCGCCACCGCCGCCGCGCGCGGCGAGCCGCCGACCGCCGGCGTGGGATGCAACGCGGCCACGAGGTCGAGCAGACGCACGCCCTCCGGCAACGGCGCGCGCATCGGCGTGTGCAGATGCTGCACGTTGGCCAGCTTGCGCAGACCGGGTGTGTCCGGAAATTCAAGACGCACGCCGAGCGGCTCGACGCGGCGAAGGATGGAGTCGATGACGTGACGGTGTTCGCGCAGGTCTTTTTCGCTGCGTTGCAGGCCCGCCGCCAAGGCCGCGTCCTCGCTCGCGCTCGCGCCGCGCCGAGCCGAGCCGGCCAGAGCCTCGGTCTCGACCACTCCTTGGCTCACGCGCACGAGTCGCTCCGGAGCCGCTCCGATGAAACTCGCCCCCGCCCCGCCCGCCGCCGAGAAGGCGTAGCAATCGGGGAAGCGCTGCCGCAGCCCATTGAGCACGGTGAGCGGATGAAGCGGCCGGTCGGCCTCCAGGTCGATGGCGCGCGCGAGCACGATCTTCTCAAACTCGCCCGCCGCGATGCGCTCCAGACCGCGCGCAACCACCCCGGCGTAATCACCGGTTTCACGCTGGGTAAACCTGAGCGGTGCGATGGGCACAGCCTGAGCCGCCGTATGCTCGAAACGCGCGAAGCGGCCGTGCGCACGCCACACCCGCTGGGTGAGCGCGTCGAGATCGCTGGCGGGCTCGACCACGATGTTCGCAACTGCGGTAGTCACTCCGCCGGCGCGCGCCACTTGCCAACGCGGCACAAATACCCGCGCGGCGGGAAAAGGCTCGCCGGGCTCGATCTCGTCTTGAAACGAGAAGGTCGTGAAAAAATGCGGACCGCCAAAAGGCGCGTTCACATCGCCGACCGCCACCGTGCGCGCGAGTGTGTCGTCGATAAATTTCTGCACCGCCGCGAAGCGTCCCGGACCGGAGGCAGTCGCGCTGAGGGCGATCTCCGCGCCCGCAATGGCACTGGAGATGGAGGGACGCTCGGAATAAAAGTGCGGCTCCGCCGGATCAAAAATCGCCTCCAACACGGCAAGCGGATCGAGCGCGGGCACGACCAGCGAAATGCTCGCCAAGACCGGCGCGCCATCCTCCGCCGCCTTGGCCTGGCAAGCGGCCAAAAACGCCTTGAGCGCCTCAGGCGAGGCGTCCTCGGCGGGCTTGATCGGCAGGATGGTCATGGGGCAAACCAATCCAGTTAATCGCGGATTGCGCGGACAAACGCGGATATCCGAACCAATTGGTTTTTATCCGCGATCATCTGCGTAATCCGCGGTTAAAGATTTCAGGCCTTGGCAGTCGCGTCAGGAGCCTGCGGACGCGGGAAGAGGATGGCGGTCTCCGCGACCTTCGCGCCGGCGAGGGTGTCGCCCCAGACGAGGCGTTCGCGCCAGGCGCCGTCGGGCGCGTATCCGAGAACTCCATACACCTTCTCCGTCGTCGTGGGCATGACGGCGGGCAGCAGGGTCGCGCCGAGGCGCAGCGCCTCGGCCATGGTGGCGAGCGAGGTTTTGAGCAGCGCCTGGTCGGCGGGCTCGGCGGACTTGCCCAGCTTCCACGGGGCGCGTTGCTCGACGTAGCGGTTGGTCGCGCTCACGAAACCGAAGGCGCGCTCCAGCGCGACGTGGAACTGGAAGCCTTCGCAGAGGGTGATGAACTCCTCGCGGGTCTTTTCCCACAGCGCGCGCAGCTCCTTCTCGGGTTCGAGTTCGAGCGAGGCCGCGTCGGCCGCGGGCACGACGCCGCCGGCAAAGCGGTTGGTCATGTTCAGTGTGCGGTTGACGAGGTTACCGAGATTATTCGCGAGCTCGCTGTTGTAGCGGGCGAGGAACTGGTTGAGCGAAAAATCGCTGTCTTGGCCGACGCTCATCTCGCGGATCATGAAGAAGCGCAGCGCATCGACACCGTATTGGTCGGCGAAGGCCATCGGCTCGACGAAGTTGCCCGTGCTCTTGGACATCTTGGAGCCGTTGATCGACCACCATCCGTGGGCGAGGATGCTCTTGGGCGTGGGCAGGCCGCAGGCCTTGAGCATGATGGGCCAGTAAACGGCGTGCGGCGGCACGAGGATGTCTTTGCCGATCACATGGAAGTCGGCCGGCCAGATACCCTCCTTACCCTCGACAGCGGAGAAATAGTTCACCAACGCGTCGAACCAGACGTAGGTCACGTAGTTCGGGTCGAAGGGCAACTGGATGCCCCACTCGAGGCGCTCTTTGGGACGTGAGATGCAGAGGTCGTTGAGCGGCTCGGAGAGGAATTCGAGGACCTGCTTCTGGCGGTAGCGCGGGAAGATGAAGTCGGGGTTGTCCTTCAAAAACTGGATCAACCAGTCCTGATATTTCGCGAGTTTGAAGAAGTAATTCGACTCGGTGATCTCGGTGACCTCGCCAAAAAGTTCCGGCCACGAGCCGTCGGGCTGGCGATCCTTTTCTTGGAGAAACTGCTCCTGACGCGTGGAGTAGAAGCCCTTGTATTCGGCGCGGTAGATCTCGCCCTGATCGAAGAGTTGCTGGAGCAGGCGGCAGACGACGTCCTTGTGACGCTTCTCGGTGGTGCGGATGAAATCGTCGTTGGAGATGTCGAGCTTGGCGCACATGGCGCGAAACTCCTGGCTCACCTCGTCGCAAAATTGCTGGGGGTCGATGCCGCGCTTCTTGGCGCTCTGTTGGACCTTTTGACCGTGTTCGTCCACGCCGGTGAGGAAATAAACCTGGTCGCCCATGAGACGCCGAAAGCGGGCGATAACGTCCGTCAGCACCTTTTCGTAGGCGTGGCCCAGGTGTGGCGAACCGTTCACATAGTCGATCGCGGTCGTGATATAGAAGGTCTTCATGCGCTGAACCGTCGAAGCAAAGCCCGCCCCGGCGGCTTGTCGAAGGTTTTGACGACCGATCAATCCCCGCGCAGCCTGCCCACGCACATGGAGAATCTCTTACGTCTTGCCGTCTTCGTTCTGGCCCTGGGCTTCCTCGCCGCCGGAACCGGCTTGATGCTGCTGAAGGAACGCGAGCGCCCAAACTCCCTCGAACGCATGGTGCTGACGGAGAAATCCGTCATCGACGTCCCCTCAAACGAGTCCGCGAGCAAGGCGGCGCTGATTAAAAATATCCGCCAGCACCATGCTCGCACCCAACGCGCGATCCTGTTTTTCGGCGGCTTGGCTATGGCCTGTGTGATCGCCTTGGCGATCATCCCCGCGCGTCCGACGCGAGCGCCCGCCGAGCGCGATCCCGATCTGGCCCGCGGCGAGATGCGCGGCATGGAAACGCTCGCCCGCGCCAACGTAGCCCAGCGCGTGGAACTCGACCACGAGCGCGAGGCGCGCCATCACAGCGAGCAAGACCTGCACTTGCAGCAGGTGCTGGCCAACCACGCCCTGCAGGACAAAATCCGCCTGGGGCGCGACTTGCACGACGGACTCGTGCAGACGCTCTACGCCACCGGGCTCGTGTTGGAAACCGCCGCGCAACGCCTCGCTGCCAACCCGCCCGAAGCCGAGGTGGCGGCGGGCTTGCTCGCTCGGGCCAAGACCACGCTCAACGCCGCCATTCGCGAGACGCGCGGCACCATCGGCGATCTCACGCCTGACGCGCTTAACGACCAAAGTCTGGGCGACGCGATCTCCGCGATCCTGGACCATCTAGACGGCGGTCGTCTCGAAACCCGCGATGTCTCGCTCGCGGCCGATCTGCCTTCGCTCAACGCCGAAGCACGCACCGAGGTGCTGCAAATCATCCGTGAGTCGGCAAGCAACGCGCTGCGACACGGCGCGGCGACTCGCATCGAAATCGCCGGCACGCCTCTGCCCGGCCAGCGCTGGCAACTCGTGATCCGGGATAATGGGCGCGGCTTCGACCCGACGGCTGTCACGCGCGGCCATGGTCTCGACAACCTCGCCGCTCGCGCGCGCAACCTCGGCGCCATCCTCGATATCGATGCGAAGCCCGGACGCCCGACCGCCATCCGGGTGACGCTGCCGACATCGACGTCCGTCTCCGCCGTTTAGAGTCTTCCCTGTCCGTCGTTCCCTGTCATTTGGTTTTACCCGTGAGCTCTCCCTCCCCTTCCGTCACCGCACCCGCAACGCCCGTCCGCCTGGCCTTGGTCGATGACAGCGAGCTGGTGCGCCTGGGCTTAAAAACCCTCCTGGAACTGCACCGCGATCACATCGAGATCGTCGCCGAAGCGGCCACGGTCGCGGAGGCGCTGGAGCGGGTGCCGCCCGCCAAGCCCGACATCGTGCTGCTCGACATGCGCCTACCCGATGGCACCGGAGTCGAGGCCTGCCGCCGTCTGCTCGCCGTCCTGCCCGGCTGCCGCGTGCTGTTTCTCACCTCGGCGATCGACGACGAGATGGTGGCGGACTCCATCCGCGCCGGCGCTTCGGGCTATCTGCTTAAGGAGATCAATGGCGATGAACTGGTGAAGGCCATCTGCGACGTGGCGGGCGGCGGGCAAGTCATCGACGCCACCGTGACCGAGCGACTGATGCGCATCGTGCGCGGCGAGACCTCGGTCTCCTTGCCGACCGATGCGCTCAACGCCCACGAACGCCGCTTGCTCGCCCTCCTTACCGACGGAAAAACCAACAAGGAAATCGGCTCCGCGCTCGGGCTCGCGGAAAAGACGATAAAAAACCAACTCACCATTTTATTCGAACGCCTCGGCATCGAACGCCGCGCCCAGGCGGCGGCGTATTACGTTCGGCACCATCCGGACTGAGCCGTCAGGCAAACGTGAACGTCGCAAGCGATGCCCCCCCCCTTACGCTCCGAAGACAAAGAAAACAACAAGAACCCCGGTCGCCAATGGCGACCGGGGTTCTTCGTTTGCAAAGAGAATGTCAATGCGATCAACCGCCGCCGGCCAGGGTGTTGATAATCGTTATAAGCGGGAGGAAAAGGGCGATGACGATGACACCGACCACCACGGCCATGAATACGATCATGATAGGCTCGATGATCGAAGTGATGGACGTCACCGCGTTGTCCACCTCGTCGTCGTAAGTATCGGCGATGCGAGTGAGCATCTCGGGCAGCGCGCCAGTCTCTTCGCCGACCTCCACCATGGAGGTAACCATGGTCGGGAAAACCTTGGTGGCTTCGAGAGGCTTGCCCACGCCTTCGCCCTCTTTCACGCGATCATGAACCTTGTTGAGCGCCTCGGCGATGTGGACGTTGCCGGAGGTGTCGCGGGTGATGGTGAGCGCCTGCAGGATGGGCACGCCGGAAGAAAGCAGGGTGCCGAGCGTGCGTGTGAAACGACCGACGGCGGCCTTGAGGAAAAGCGGGCCGAAGGCGGGAATGTGGATCTGTATGTAATCGAGCAATCGGGAACCAAAACGGGTTTTGGCGAAGAACTTGAAACCAAACACCACGACTACAATAACGGCGATGGAGAGGATGATCTCGTTCTTTATGAAGTTCGAGATAGCGAGCACGAACTGGGTAAGCGGAGGGAGAGGAGCTCCCTTGAGCATGCCGGCGAAAATACCCTCGAACTGAGGGATCACGAAATACATGAGCCCGCCGACGATGATCACGGCGACGATCATGATGATGATCGGGTAGGTCATGGCGGCCTTGACCTTGCCCTTGATTTTTTCGGCCTTTTCCATGAAGCGCGACAGGCGCTCAAGAACGGTGCCAAGCACGCCGCCTGCCTCACCAGCCTTCACCATGTTGATGTAGAGGCGGTCGAAAACTTTGGGATTTTGAAGGAGACCATCCGAGAAGGTGCCACCGGACCGAATGGTCTCGGAGATATGCTCGAGCACCGCCTTGAAGGGAAGATTTCGCTCTTGGCGCTCAAGCGTCTCCAGCGAGCGCAGGATGGGCATGCCGGCGTTGACGAGAGTGGATAGCTGGCGGGTAAAAACCGCGAGGCCTGCGTTGTTGATGATGCGACCGAAGTGGAAGCCGGCGCTCTTCTTTTTCTTCACGCCATAGGACTGGTTCGTAAATGAACCGCCGAAACCGGCACCGCCGGACGAGCCCGTGGGCGAGGCGGATTTGGCACCGAGTTTGAGGCCGCCGAAGGCGGTGATAGAGGTTGGCAGCAGGCCCATCGTCTTGAGGTCGATGGCGGCTTGCTCGGCGGTGGCACTCTCGATGGTGCCTTTTTTGTCCTTACCGGAAGAGGACTCGATGGCGATGTAGGAGAACTTGGGCATGGGGATTGGGGATGCTCGTAAAAATCAGCTGCGAAGCGATGGCCTGGATCAGGTGTATTTGACTACTTCCTCGATGGAGGTGGCACCGTCGAAGATGGCGCGTAGGCCGTCGTCACGCAAGGTGCGCATGCCTTGCTCAAGGGCTTTTTGCTTAATAACCAAGGTCGGTGCGCGCTGGACGACGAGGTCTCGAATAGCCTCGGACATGCGCAACCACTCGTAGATACCCATGCGGCCCTTATAGCCGGAGTTGTTACAGATAGGGCAGCCTTTGCCGTAGAAGAACTCGCGATTACCGATATCAACCGGGTCGATGCCGAGCTGCTGCAGCAGCGTGTCCGGGGGCTCGTAGGCGGTGCGGCAATCCTTGCAAATGCGGCGCACGAGACGCTGGGCGAGCACGGCCTCAAGGGACGAGGCAATAAGGAAAGGCTCCACGCCCATGTCCACGAGACGCGTGACGGCGCCAGGGGCGTCGTTGGTATGCAGGGTCGAAAGCACCAAGTGACCGGTGAGCGAGGCTTGGATGGAGATCTGCGCGGTCTCCAAGTCACGAATCTCACCCACCATGATGATATCGGGATCTTGGCGGAGGAAGGAGCGGAGCGCGGCGGCGAAGGTCAGGCCGACGCCATGATTAACCGGCACCTGCATGATGCCCTCGATCTCGTATTCGACCGGATCCTCGGCGGTAAGGAGCTTGAGGTCGGGGTTGTTGACGATGCGAAGGGCGGAGTAAAGCGTGGTGGTTTTACCGGAGCCGGTGGGGCCGGTGACGATGAAAATACCATTGGGGCGGGTGACGATCTCGCTGATGCCTTCAAATACATCCTCGGGCATGCCGAGCTGCGAGACGTCGAGCTGCACCGCGCTTTGGTCGAGAACACGAAGCACGACCGATTCGCCGAACTGGGTGGGTAAGGTGGACACGCGCAAATCGATCGGGCGGCCGGAGAGGGTGAGCTTGATGCGACCGTCCTGAGGGATGCGGCGCTCGGCGATGTTGAGGCTGGCCAAAACCTTCACGCGCGAGGTGATCGGGAGCGCGAGGTGCTTAGGGGGGGGCGACATTTCGTAAAGCGCGCCGTCGATACGGTAACGAATCTTAAACTCGTGTTCGAAGGGCTCGAAATGGACGTCGGAGGCCTTGTCGCGAATGGCTTGAGCCAGCACGAGATTGACGAAACGGATGATGGGGCCCTTCCCCGCCATGGCTTCGAGGTCGTTGACACTAAGATCGGTTCCGGTGCCATCGCCGTCGATTTCACTGGAGGTCATCTCGCTCAACACATCGTCGAGCGAACCAAGTTCCTCGCCATAGTGATTCTTAAGCAAGGTGGCGATACGGTCGGGGTCCGCGACAACTAGGCGGATGTCTTTGCGTAGCGTAAAGGTGAGGTCATCGATGATCTGGGCGTTGAAAGGATCGATCGCCAGGAGATCGAGGTTTTGACCGTCGGAGTGCAAAGGCACCACGCCATACATGCGCGCGTGCTGATCAGATATCTGGTTGATAATATCTCCCGAGATCGAGGAGGGCAGCGCCTCCATATATTCTAAACCAAGATACTCGGCGATCTTGGCCAGAAAGACCTCACGCGGGATAAACTTAAGATCGACGATCAGCGCGGCCAAGGACTTGCCAGTCGCACGGTGCTCGTTCTGAAGATCGCTGAGCGACTTTTCGTCGAGGAGGCTGTGGGAACGGCAAAGCTCCAATATATCCGAGGTGTGGGCTTCAAACATTGGGAAAGGGCAAATGGGGGAGGAAAAAAAGACGCGGGCGGATCGATTACATGGATTTCAGGATGGTGCCCGATTGCGTGAGTTTTTCGCGCATCGCGACGGGGTCGTGCGATTTCTCGATGGCCTCATCGCCGGTGATAAGCTGGCGATTCACCAAACTGAGCAGATGCGCGTCCATCGTGATCATGCCGAGATTACCGCCGGTCTGAATGTCGGAGGTGATACGGAAGGTTTTGTTTTCGCGGATCATCGACGAGATCGAGGTCGTGTTGATCATAATCTCGTAACCGGCGATGCGACCGCCCCCGATTTTCTTGCAGAGCACCTGGGAAATAACCGCAACGAGCGAGGAGGCCAGCTGAGTGCGGATCATCTCTTTCATGTTGGCCGGAAAGGCATCGACGATACGGTCAACCGTCTTGGCGGCGGAATTGGTGTGCAGGGTGCCAAACACCAAGTGGCCCGTTTCGGCCGCAGTGATGGCGGCTTCGATCGTTTCCAGGTCGCGCATTTCACCCACGAGAATGATATCCGGATCTTGGCGCAGCGCGCGTTTGATCGCCTCGGCGAAGCTTGGCACGTCGGCACCGACTTCACGCTGGGTGACGATGCAGCGCTTGTGAGTGTGGTAATACTCGATCGGGTCCTCGACCGTGATGATGTGACCTTCGCGGTTCTCGTTGATGTAATTCACCATCGAGGCGAGTGTGGTGGACTTACCCGAGCCGGTCGGGCCGGTGACAAGGACCAAGCCACGGGGACGATAGAGCAGCTCGCGCACCTTGTCGGGCAGGCCGATCTCGCGCAGGCCATACATTTTGTAAGGGATCTGACGCAGAACGATGCCGTAGTTGCTCTTGGTTCTAAAAATAGAAACGCGGAAACGAGCCTTTTCCTGGAATGCGAAGCCGAAATCAGAACCGCCGTTGAGCTTTACGTGCTGCTGGTGCAAGTCCGGCGTGATCGAGAGCATCAGATGCTCGGTGTCCTGCGCCGTGAGATTGGGTCCGTCTATGGGCACCATGCTGCCGCTGATGCGCAGGGTCGGAGGCTGGCCGACCTGACAGTGTAGGTCGGAGGCGTTTTGCTCGACGACGAGATCGAGGAGGTCGTTCATCTCGTAGCTCATGGCGCGGGAAGAGGCGGGTTGAGGGAAGGGGCGAAAAAGATCATCAGCTGGAGTCGCCCACGGTGATGGAAACGACTTCCTCGATGGTGGTCATACCGGAGAGCACCTTGCGCAGGCCGTCTTCGCGCATGGTGCGCATGCCGAGCGAGCGAGCCTTGTCACGGAGGCGCGAGGTGCCGACGTTCTCGTAGATCATGCGCTCGAGTTCATCGTTGACCGCGAAAATTTCGAAGATGCCGGCGCGTCCGCGATAGCCACTGCCGTGGCAGGTTTCACAACCGGAGCCCTTGGCGAAATTGGCGTTGGCGGCCTGCTGCGAGGTGATGTTGAGGGAGCGCAATTCGCGCGGATCAGGCGTGTAGGGGTGCTTGCACTTGCTACAAATTTTGCGGGTGAGTCGCTGGGCCATGACCGCGCGCAACGAGGTCGAGACGAGGAACGGCTTCACGCCGATATCGATCATGCGCGTGACGGCACCGGGAGCGTCGTTGGTGTGCAGGGTGGAGAACACCATGTGACCGGTAAGCGAGGCGTTGATCGAGATCTCGGCGGTCTCCAAGTCGCGAATTTCGCCCACCATGATGATGTTCGGCGCCTGACGCAGCATGGAGCGCAGGGCGTTGGCGAAAGTCATGCCGACCTCGTGCCGGACGGGAACCTGATTGATACCCGAAAGCTGATACTCCACCGGGTCTTCGACCGTGATAATTTTGCGGTCGGGCTTATTGATGAAGTGGAGACAGGAATAGAGGGTGGTCGTCTTGCCGGAGCCGGTCGGACCGGTCACGAGGAAGAGACCGTCGGGCATCGAGATGATGCGCTCCATGGTCGCCTGGTCATCGCTAAGGAAGCCAAGCTCAGGGAGACCGAGCTGGAGGCCTTCCTTGTCGAGAATACGCATGACGATGGATTCGCCGTGTGCGGTGGGAAGCGACGAAACGCGAAGATCGATGGCCTTGACCGCGAGATTCACCTGAATGCGTCCGTCCTGGGGGATGCGTTTTTCGGCGATAGAGATGTTCGCCATGATCTTGATGCGCGAAATCATGGCGAGCTGCAGGCGCTTCGGCGGGTTATCCACCTCGACGAGCACACCGTCGATGCGATATCGAACGCGGAAACGTTTTTCGAGCGGCTCCAGATGGATGTCGGACGCGCGACGGTTGATCGCCTCAAGAATGATTTGATAAACCAGCTTTATGATGGGTGCGTCGCCGTCGTCGCCTTCTTGGCTGCCCGTGGTGCCGCCGGTGGAGACTTCGAGATCCATTCCGCTCGCCGCGATGTCGCCAAGGAGCTTGTCGATGCTTTCCTCGTCCTTGCCGTAAAAACGGTCTATGTGCGCCTTGATCTGATCCGTCGGGGCGACGACCGGCTCCACCGTCATCTTTAAATAGTGGCCGAGACTGTCGATAGCGTCCACGTCGAGCGGATCGCCGATGGCCACTCGGACTGAATTGTTTTCACGCGAGACGGGGAACGCCTTGTATTTGACCGCGAGGTTGCGCGGTAGCAGCGCCATGAGTTCGCCGGAAGGGCGCACATCGGTCATGTCGATCATCGGCATGCCAAACTCGTCGGCCAGCAGCTTGGCCGCCTCTCTGGTGCTCAAGCTATGCTCGGCGATCAAAACATCAAGCAGGCGCGGAGCCGTGGTCGTGAGATCGGTATGCGCGACCACGCGGTCGCGGGCGGCATCGATTTGGTCTTGATTGAGGACACCCTTGTCTAGGGCGAGTTGGATGACAAAGTCGTCGGCGGAAGTCACAGGGGAGTAGACGTAGGGGAAAGCTGGCCCGCGAAAAGTGGCGCGGGCACAAGCCTAGATTGCGCGGATTTAGCGATTTAGACTCAACAAAAATTCCGTGTTGGTGCGGGTTTTTTTCAGTCGTTGAATAAACATGTCCATCGCCTCGACCGGCGGGATGCCCTGCATCGCGCGGCGCAGGCCATAAACGCGGAGCATTTCGTCGGGGTGATAGATGAGCTCTTCTTTGCGCGTGCCGGAGCGATCGATGTTGATCGCGGGGAAAATGCGCTTGTCGGAAAGACCACGATCCAAGTGCAGCTCCATGTTACCGGTGCCCTTGAACTCTTCGAAGATAACCTCGTCCATGCGCGAGTTGGTATCGACCAGCGCGGTGCCGAGGATGGTGAGCGAACCCGCGCCCTCGATGTTGCGCGCGGAGCCGAAGAACCGCTTCGGACGCTGGAGCGCGTTGGCCTCGATACCGCCCGACATGATCTTGCCGGAGTTGCCGGCCAGCGCGTTGTAGGCGCGGGCCAGACGGGTGATCGAATCAAGCAGGATAACAACGTGCTGGCCGAGTTCGACGAGGCGGCGGGCCTTTTCGATGACCATCTCCGCGGCATGCACGTGGCTCTCGGGCACCTCGTCGAAGGTGGACGAGATCACCTCGCCCTTGGTATGGCGGCGGAAATCGGTGACCTCCTCCGGACGCTCGTCGATGAGCAGGAGGATAAGTTTAACATCGGGAAAATTGTGCGAGATGGAGTTCGCGATGTTTTGCAGTAGCACGGTTTTGCCGGTGCGCGGCGGAGCGACGATGAGACCACGCTGGCCAAAACCGATCGGCGTGAGCAAATCGACCGCGCGCATGGAAATGTCCTTATGAATATCCGGCGCCTCCACGAGAATGCGGTTCGTCGGGTAGTAGGGCGTGAGTTCCTCGAACGCGGTGACCTCGCGCGCCAGCTCGGGCGTGGTGCCCATGACGGTATTGATCCGCACCGCCGCCGGGCAACGTTCGCCCGCGCGTGGCGGCTGGGCCAGCACGTCGAGTTCCTGACCGCGTCGCAGCCCATGGCGTTTCACCAGGGCGGCGGGCACAAAGGTGCTCTCGGGATAAAGCCGAAAACTGTTCGCGCTGTGAACGATGAAGCCGTGTCCGGCATCGGTGAGGTCCAGCAAACCGCGCTCGCGCAGCGTGCGCTTTTCGCGCTCGGCCCAAGCGAACAAGGACTCCACCAACGCGCGCCGCGGCGGCATGCCCGGCACGGTCTCGCCCAGCGCCCGCAAGCGCTGCGCCAAATCCACCGCGCCTTCCGCGTGGATCGCGCCCAGATCGAGCGGCGCTTCGTCCTTGGCCAATTCGGCGGCCATGGCATCCAGCGCCTCGCCATCGGCGAAACGCGATGGATCAGGCAAGCCGCCTAGGGGGGCCTGCAGAGCCGGGGGGGGAGGCTGCACAGGCATGCGTTCGCGCTCACGCTCGCGTCCGCCGCCGTTACCATGGCCCGGCGCGCCGCGCTCGGAGGCGTGACCGCCGCCACCGCCACCACCGCCACCCTGTTGGCGCTCAAGCCACTTCTGACGCTTTTTCTCCTTTTTGCGCTCCCACCAGGATTTGCGCTCTTCACGCTGGGCCTGCTCCGCCGCGCTGCCGCCGCCCTGACCACCGCCGCCCTGCGAGGCGCCGCCCTGAGCCGGCGCGCCGTCCGCCGGCGCGGCAGCGCCGCCGCCACCGTCTCCGGGCACGAAAACGGGGCGCTCATCCGCAGAGCCTTGTTCCTGATCGGGCTCGCCCGGAGCATCGTCGTTCGGATCGAAGGATGCCTTGAAAGGCTCGTCCGAGTTCCCGGCAGGACGCTCAAAAACCTCTTCGTCCTGATGGTTGTTAAACAATCCGCCCTGGACGGCGGGTTGCGATTCGGATTCCGCAGCAGCACCGCCGCCACCGCCAGCATCCGACTCAGCGGAAGCCGAATCCGAATCCGATCGAACGCGGCGCGTGCGCGCCGGCTTGGCGCGTGGAGCCGCTTCACCTTCGACCGCCGGAGCCGAACCCGAATCGATCACGGCATCACCACCACCCGTTTCAAGGGAAAGCGCCGAGCCCTCTTCACCTTCAGCCGCGCGAGGGCGGGAGCGCTTGGCGGAGGGCTTGCGAACACGTTTGGCGGCGCCGGTGGAGGCGTCCGCGTTGCTGGGGGTTACCGAATCGTCCATATAGTTAAGTGGCAAAATGTGAAAGTAAGAGCGGATATCCGGAGGCTCCGGAAAAAGACAGACGTTCAACCCGAGTAGCGTGACTTACCGCGAATCAACGGCACGCACGTGCTCGGCGAAAGCGCGAACCTGCGTGCCTAGAAACGCGCGCGAACCTTCGTTCCAGAGCACGGCGTGGGCGGATTTTAATTTGGTGGCCAAGGGGAGTTGGGAGGCGATGCGCTTTTCGGCTTGGGCTGGCTGGAGGCCACGCGCCACGGCTCGATTGAGTTGCGTGCGCTCATTGGCTGCGACGCAGACCACGAAATCAAATTCTTTTTCCAGGCCAGCCTCAAACAAGAGCGGTATCTCCACCACCCAGTCCGCCGTCGGCTCCCCCGCAAGCTCCGCCCGCCAAAGCCGACCAACCCGCGGATGCACCACGCCTTCCCACCAACGCCGCTCCGCCGCGTCGCCAAACACGAGGCCCGCCACCCGTGCTCGATCCAGCTCACCCGCCGCACCGATCACCTCGTCACCCCAACGCCATTTCGCCTCGGCCAAAACCTCCGGATCTGCCAACACTCGTTTCTTCACCAATTGATCAACATCCACCACCCGGAAGCCCGCTTCGGCGAAAAATACCCCTGCGCTCGACTTTCCGCTGCCTATTCCACCGGTCAGCCCAACGCGAACTCCTGCAAAACGTCGGCGTGATTGGGCTTGCTCGGGCATATCGTAAAACGCTACGAAATCGCAGCGTGAAGAACAAGCCGACATCCGCTTTTGTCGATTCGATGCCCCCCCACCCGTTGACGGGCATACTTGGCATACAGACCATCCGCGAACGCGCGCGTCTTCTGTTTGCCCCGCCGAACAGCCCCGCCGGTTTCACCGACGCCATCTGCCGAGTCGTCGATCACCTGTTCAGCGGGCGCTACTGGAGCTACCAACCCATCGACCTGCGCTACCACGATTTCCTCCACACTTTGCAAGCCACCCAAGTCTATTTGGATTTGGCCGCCGCCGCCCAACGCAACCTTCCCACCGGGCAAGCCCCCACCCGCCGCCAGCTGGAACTCGGTTTCGCCGCCATCCTCCTCCACGACACCGGCTACCTAAAGCAGCGAGGCGATAACGAAGGCACCGGCGCGAAATACACCCATTGTCACGTCCTCCGCAGCTGCGCGCTCGCCGCGTCCGTGTTGCCCTCGATCAATTGCCCGCCCGTCGAGATCGAAGACGTGCTCGGAACGATCCGCAGCACCGGCCTTAAAGGCACCCCCGCCGAAACCGTGTTTACCGACGAACCCGCCCGCTTAGTCGGCTGCATGGTCGCGACCGCCGACTATATAGGCCAGATGGCCGCACCCGAATACCCCGGCAAACTCGCCAGCCTCTACGCCGAATTCGAGGAGGCCGACGACTACGTCGGCACGGCCAAAGATCGCCGAGTATTCAAATCCTCCGCCGCCTTGATCGCAGCCACCCCTGGCTTTTGGACGGGCTACGTCCTGCCCCGCTTTGACAAACATTTTTCCGGTGTCTATCGCCTGCTGGCCACGCCCTATCCCGACGGTCCCAACCGCTACCTGACCGCCATCGAGAACAATATAGCAATCATCGCGGCCCGAACTGCGGCCGCCAACACCAGAACGCTCGTCTAAAAATCGGCGTCACGCCGCGACCCCTTACCGCTCCCGTCCCATCGCATGCTAGCCACGCTGTTTTCCGCCGCCCTCCAAGGCATCGAAGCCCTGCCCGTTCATGTTGAGGTAAACCACGGCGAATCCGGCGACTGTAAGCTCATCCTCGTCGGCTTGCCGGACGCCGCGGTCAAGGAGTCCGACGACCGCGTGCTCTCCGCCCTCGCCAACACCGGTTACGGCGGGCTCCGCA
>CAZOGV010000008.1:22466-32403 GCA_964579225.1 uncultured Akkermansia sp.
AACCTCGCCCCCGGCGATCTGCGCAAGGAAGGTCCACTCTACGATCTGCCCATCGCGCTCGGCATCCTTGTCGCCACCGGCCAGATCACCGCGCCCGACATCGGCGACTACCTCATCGCCGGCGAACTCAGCCTCTCCGGCGCCACCCGCCCGGTGCGCGGGGCGCTGGCCTTCGCCCGCCTCGCGCGCGGCCTCGGCTGCCGGGGCCTGCTCCTCCCCGCCGCCTGCGCCGCCGAGGCCGCGCTGGTCGAAGGCGTATCCGTTTACCCGATACAATCGCTCGACCAGGCCGCGCGCTTCCTCTCCGGTGCCGCGACGATCGAGCCCATTGCCCATTCCGAGGCCATCGCCACCGGACGCGCCATCCCCGAACCCTCCGGGGATTTTTCCGAGGTGAAAGGCCAGCACGCCCTGCGTCGCGCCGTCGAGGTCGCCGTCGCCGGCTCCCATAATTTGCTGATTATGGGACCACCCGGCTCCGGAAAATCCATGGTCGCCAAACGCGTGCCCTCCATCATGCCCGCGCCCACCCTCGACGAGTCGCTGGAGATCCTCGCCATCCACTCCGCCGCCGGCCAGACCCTCGGCTCCTCCCGCCACCTCGGCGTGCGTCCGGTGCGCGCGCCGCATCACACCATCTCCGACGTCGGCCTCATCGGCGGCGGCTCCATCCCCGGCCCCGGCGAAATTTCCCTCGCCCACCACGGCGTGCTTTTTCTCGACGAGTTGCCCGAGTTCAAACGCTCCGCCCTCGAAGTCCTGCGCCAGCCGCTCGAGGACGGACAAGTCACCATCTCGCGCAGCGCAGGCAAAGTCACCCTCCCCTGCGGCTTCATGCTCGTCGCCGCGATGAACCCCTGCCCCTGCGGCTACCTCGGCGACGCCAAACACGAGTGCCGTTGCTCGCCCTCACAAATCCAGCGCTACCGCGCCCGCGTCAGCGGCCCCCTCCTCGACCGCATCGACCTGCACGTCGAGGCCCCCGCCGTCGGCATCACCGAACTTCGCTCCACCGCCGCCGGCGAATCCTCCGCCACCATCGCCGCGCGCGTGCAAACCGCCCGCAATCGCCAGCTCGCCCGCTACCGGGGCACGCCGACCACCGCCAACGCCCGCATGACGCACAAGCAAATCCGCGAGCACATCGTGCTCGATTCCACGCTAGGCGATCTGCTTCAGCAAGCCATGGAACAACTCTCGCTCTCCGCCCGCGCCTACGACCGCATCCTCAAGGTCGCCCGCACCATCGCCGATCTCGCCGGCGCTGATCGCATCGAGGCCCCGCACTTGCTCGAGGCGATTCAATACCGCTCCCTCGACCGCAAGATCTTCTACTGACCAATCCGCTCCCGCGCGATCCGCCCGTCCGCCACGCCCGCCCGCACCGCGACGCAAAAAAGCCCGGCCGTTTCCGGCCAGGCTTTTGTATTCATTAGATCAATACAAATCGCGGGATAGCGTTCGTCGGGCTCAGAGTTCAAAGCCGTCCGGCACCACCACGCTCTTCGGCACCACCAGCACGCCGTCGCGAATGATGATCCCGTGCGGGTAATCGCCGTCTTCCTTGCCCAAGGCGCTGAGCTTCACGCCCGCCCCGATGCGGGCGTTCTTGTCGATGATCGCATGCTCGATGGAGGAGTTCGCGCCGATGCCGATGTGCGGCCGATCCAGTGCTCCGTTCGCGCTAATCTGGTCTTCGCTCTCGTATTTGTCCGCGCCCATCATCACCACGTCCTTCAGGACCGATCCGGCGCGCACGATGGAGCGAATGCCGAGCACGCTGTGCGTGATGCTCGAATCCTCGATGATGCAACCGTCGCCAAACACCGCGTAATCCAGCGCGCAGTGGTTGATCTTGCTCGGCGGCAGGTAGCGATCCTGCGTGTAGATCGGCGCGCCCGGGTCGAAAAAGTTGAAGGGCGGCAGCGGGTGCGCGAGCGCGAGATTCGCGTCGAAGAAGGCCTTCACCGTTCCGATGTCTTCCCAGTAGCCCTCGAACACGTGGGCATAGAGTTTCTTTTTTCCGAGCAGCGAAGGGATGACTTCCTTGCCGAAGTCGGTCATGCCGTTGTCGAGCGCATCGGCCAGAGCCTTGCGGTTGAAAACGTAGATGCCCATCGAGGCGAGACAGTGCTTCTCGCCGCTCGGGTTCGCGAGGCGAGCCTCCAGCTTCTCGCTGATCGCGAGCCCCTCGATCACCTTCGGGTCCTTCGGCTTCTCGACGAATTCGGAGATGGCGAGATCGTCGCCCACGCGCATCAGGCCGAGACCCTCGACCTTCGAGGCCGGGAACGGTATTGCCGCAATGGATACATCCGCGCCGGTCGCGATGTGGTCTGCGATGATCTTGCGGAAATCCATCCGGTAGAGCTGATCGCCCGAGAGGATGAGCACGAACTCGTGGTCGAAGTTGCGAAAGTGCTGGAGATTGCGACGCACCGCGTCCGCCGTGCCCTGATACCAGTCGATGCTCTTCTCCGTCTGCTCGGCGGAAAGAATGTCCACGAAGCCGCCGCCAAACGGATCGAAGTGGAAAGTGTTCTGAATGTGGCGATGCAGCGACGCGGTGTGAAACTGCGTAAGCAGGAAGATCCGGTTGATGTCGCTGTTGATACAGTTGCTGATGGGAATATCGACGAGGCGATATTTGCCGGCGAGGGGCACCGCCGGTTTGCATCGCTCGGCTGTTAAGGGATACAGACGCGTGCCGCGCCCGCCGCCCATGATCACTGCGAGAACATTCTTTTGTGGGGTCATTTGGAAATATAGGCCAATAGCCTTGCGGAGGCTTTGCGGCGACCCGTAGGTTCGCCAGCCAAAACCTCAAAAAAACCATGTGCGGAATCGTCGGTTACGTTGGTCGCCAGAAAGCGGCCGCAATCATGTTGGAAGGCCTCAAGCGCCTCGAATATCGCGGCTATGACTCCGCCGGTATCGCCGTGCTTCAAAACGGAGGCATAACCCTGGTCAAATCCATCGGTCGCGTCGCCAACCTGGCCAAAATTTCCGCCGGTCAAAAGCTCTCCGGCACCGCCGGCATTTCCCACACCCGCTGGGCCACCCACGGCGGCGTCACCGACGCCAACGCCCACCCCCACCTCTCCAGCGACGGCCAGGTCGCCGTCGTCCATAACGGCGTGATCGAAAACTACGTCGCGATCAAAAAGTTCCTCCTCACCAAGGGTTACGTTTTCGCGTCCGAGACCGACACCGAGGTGCTCGCCAACCTCATCGCCTACCACCTCGCCAAGGAGCCCGCCGACCCCGCCCCGCTCCTCAACGCCGTGCGCAAAACCCTCCTCCACGTCGAAGGCACCTACGGCATCGCCGTCGTCACCCCGTCCCTCCCCGGCGAACTCGTCGCCGCGCGCAAAGGCTCCCCCCTCATCCTCGGCGTCGGCGACCAGGAACACCTCATCGCCTCCGACGTCTCCGCCCTCATCTCCCGCACCCAAAACGTCGTTTACCTGAAAGACGGCGAACTCGTGCACATCACGCCCGCCGGCTTCACCCTCAGCACCCTCGACCTCGCCGACGTTTCGCCGGTCATCGACAAGGTCACCTGGGACGTCGAGGACGCCGAACTCGGCGACCACGCCCACTTCATGCTCAAGGAAATCTTCGAGCAACCGGGCGCGCTCGAGAACGCCATGCGCGGACGTTTCTCCGCCGACGGCTCCACCGCCAACTTCGGCGGCCTCAACCTCACCCCGGCCGACTTCCGCACCATCGACCGCTTCGTGTTCACCTCTTGCGGCACCGGCTGGCACGCCTGCCTCGTCGCCGAGCACCTCATCGAGCGCTTCGCCCGCATCCCCGTCGAAGTCGATTACGCCTCCGAATTTCGCTACCGCAACGCCCCGCTCGACCGCGACGCCTTGTTCTTCGTCATCTCCCAATCCGGCGAGACGATCGACACCCTCGCCGCCCTGCGAGAAGCCAAGCGCAAGGGCTACAAGTGCATGGCGATTTGTAACGTCGTGGGCTCCACCATCGCCCGCGAATCCGACGGCGGTATCTATCAGCACGCCGGCCCCGAGATCGGCGTCGCCTCGACCAAGGCCTTCACCAGCCAGCTCCTCATCTCCGCCATGTTCGCGCTCTACGTCGCCCGCATGCGCGACATGAGTTTCGCCGACGGCGTAGAATACGTCGCCGGCCTCAAAGCCGTGCCCGACCTCGCCCGCCGCGTGCTCGAACAGGCCCCCCACATCGCCGCGATCGCCAAGCGTTACTCGAAGTTCAACGACTTCCTTTTCCTCGGCCGCCTCTCCCTCTTCCCCATCGCCCTCGAAGGCGCGCTCAAGCTGAAGGAGATTTCCTATATCCACGCCGAAGGCTACCCCGCCGCCGAGATGAAACACGGCCCCATCGCCCTCATCAGCGAGGAATGCCCCAGCGTGTTCTTCGTGCCCAAAGGTGAACTCTTCAACAAGGTCCTCTCCTCGATGCAGGAGATCAAGGCGCGCAAGGGCCCCATCATTGCCATCGTCCCCGACTGCGTGGAGCTGCCCGCCGGCCTCGCCGACGAGGTCATCGTCATCCCCGATTGCCACGAAGCCGCCATGCCCGTGCTCGCCACCATTCCGGTGCAACTCCTCAGCTACTACATCGCCTGCGAACGCGGCTGCGACGTGGACAAACCCCGCAACCTCGCAAAATCCGTGACGGTCGAGTGACTTTCCAATCCGCGTTCATCCGCGCCATCCGCGGTTAAAAAATTCCGACCTCCGCCCCTGCCCGCTCCGATGACCATCCTTCCCTCCGCCGCCGACTTCGCGCAGCTCGCCACCCAGGGCAATCTCGTGCCGGTTTACGCCGACCTCATGGCGGACTTCGAGACGCCCGTCTCCGCCTACGCCAAGCTCCGCGCCCATGGCCCGTCCTACCTGCTCGAATCCGTCGAGGGCGGCGACACCCTCTCTCGCTACAGCTTTATCGGCTGCCGCCCGCGCAAGGTTCTCGCCTGCGGCCCCGACACCACGACCATACGCGAGCCCGGACAACCCGACCGCACCGTCCCCACCCCGAAGGACCCGCTCACCCTCGTCGAGGCCGAGCTCGCCGGCCACACTCCCGTATCCATCCCCGGACTACCGCGCTTCACCGGCGGCGCCGTCGGCTTCATCGCCTACGAATACGCCACCCGCATCGAGCCCTCGATCCCCGCGCCCGCGCCCAACGACCTCGGCACGCCCCTGCTCTACTTCATGCTGTCGGATTCGCTGCTGATCTTTGATCGCGCGAAACAAACCCTGCGCCTCTGTGTCAACGCCCGCATCGCCCCCGACGAGGCTCCCGAGGCCGCCTACTCCCGCGCCGTCGTCGAGCTCCAGGCCCTGCACGCCCTGCTCGCCCAACCCAGCACCCTCGCGCCCGCCCCGCTGCTCGAACCCGGCCCGATCGCCGTCCCCGTCGGCAACTTCACCCAGCCCGCCTTCGAGGCCGCCGTGCTCGCCGGCCAGGAATTCGTGCGCTCCGGCGACATCATCCAGTTCGTCCCCTCGCAACGCTTCTCCAAACCCTTCGACCGCTCGCCGCTCGATCTCTACCGCGCCCTGCGCACGGTGAATCCGTCGCCCTACATGTTCATCCTGGACACCGGCGACTACGCGATCGTCGGCGCCTCGCCCGAGGTCCACGTGCGCCTCACCGACGGACTCGTCGAGATCCGCCCCATCGCCGGCACGCGCAAACGCGGCCTCACCCACGCCGACGACCTCGCCCTCGAAAAAGACCTGCTCGCCGACCAAAAGGAACGCGCCGAACACCTCATGCTCGTCGATCTCGCGCGCAACGACATCGGCCGCGTCTGCCAATACGGCTCCGTCACCGTGCCCGAGAGCTTCGTCATTGAGCGCTACTCGCACGTCATGCACATCGTCTCGCAGGTCGAGGGCAAGATCGCGCCCGACAAGACCGCCTTCGACCTCATGCGCGCCACCTTCCCCGCCGGCACCGTCAGCGGCGCGCCCAAGATCCGCGCCATGCAGATCATCGCCGACACCGAGCCCACCCAGCGCGGCTTTTACGCCGGCGCGCTCGGCTACTTCGGCTACGACGGCAACAGCGACACCTGCATCATGCTGCGCACCTCTCTCATCAAGGACGGCATGATCCACATCCAAGCCGGCGCCGGCGTCGTCGCCGACAGCGTGCCCGAGAGCGAATTCCAGGAGACCATCAACAAGGCCTCCGCCCTCTTCAAAGCCGTCGCCATCGCCGAAAAGCTCTGATCCCGCCGACCGCAAAAAAACAAAAAGCCCCCGCCCGGGTTTCCGGACGGGGGCTTTGTATTCAGTAAATCAATACTTCACGCTGCAACCGTAGGGCTGGGTGGTCGCCTTGGCGATCGGCTCGCCGGCCTTCACGGAGGCGAGCGCGGCCTTCGCGTAGTTTTCGGCCTTCTCGATATCTGCCGCGTTGGCGGAACGGATGCTGTCGATGGCGCCGTTATAAACCAACACGCCCTCGGCATTGATCACGTAGATCTGCGGTGTGGTCTTGGCGTCGTAGGCCTTGCCGACCTTGCCGTCCACGTCGCGCATGTAGGCGGTCGCAGCGGACTTGTTCTTCTCCATCCAGGCCTTGGCCTTCGCGGCATCGAAATCACCCTGCTTTCCGGGCGCGGCGGAGTTGATGAGCAACCAGATGACGCCGTCCTCGGTCGCGGCCTTCTGGGTGGCGGGGAGGTTACCGCTCTTTTCGTAGTGCTTCACGACGAAGGGGCACTCGGGATTCACCCACTCCAGCACGACCGTCTTGCCCTTGAAATCGGAGAGGCTGTGCGAGGTGCCGTCGAGGTCGGTCAACGTGAAGGCCGGCGCGGGTTGGCCGACGGAGGCAGCGTGGAGAAATCCGGCGGCGACGAGGCCGGCCGAAACCACGAGTGAACGAAACATGGAGGAGATGAGTTTGGTTTTCATAAGTAGATCGTGACGGAAACGGATTAGTTGCGGTTACAGATTACACCCGCACCAAAGCCCAAGTTCCCCACTTCGCCACTCCCACGCCGATTTTTTGCGAATCCCTCACGCTCGCACGGCCGCGCGCGCTTTGCCCTCGCGCCCGTCGAGCCCGTTCGCCACTTAAACGCCCTGTGCCTGGTTTGATCCGCGACACCTTTCGTCTGGCTTGGGATTCCCTGTATTGGAACACGCGCAAAAGCTGGCACATCGCGCGCGGACGCCGCGGAGGCTGCCCCTGCCAGGTTTCGAGCGATTCTGGCCGCGCCCGCGAACCCGGTTGCGAAGCCGTCCTCGCCTACGCTTCGCCCGCGCGTTTCCGCCGCGTGTGCCCGCTGCTGACCACTCGCGCCAACGGCGACTGGGCCTGCTCGGTCAACGCCGAGCAAGTCCGCCCCTTCTGGGGCCGCGCCGCCCTGCTCTTTGGCGGCGGCGCTCTCGCTCTCCTGCTGCTCGCCAGCCTCGCCACCTTCGGTCTCATGCGCGGCATCGGATATGACGTAAGTTATCGCCAAATCGTCTGGCCGCCCGCGTGGAGCGAATTCCGGAGCACCCAAGCCGACTTCTATCGGCAGCGAGCCAAAAGCGCTCTGGACGAGAGCAAACTCGCCGAGTCGCTTCTCCTTCTCTCCAGCGCCTACGAACTCGACTCGACCCACTACCCCACGGGCATCCAGCTCGCCCAACTCTGGCAAATCAGCCAGCCCCTGCTCTCCGATCAAACCTACGCCCGACTTATCGCCGAGCATCCGGACCGCCGCGAAGACACCGCCCAGGCCTGGTTCCGCGCCCTCATCTCCCGCGGCGACTTCGGCGGCGTGCAACGCCTCGCCGGCCAGCGCCTCCTCTACTCCGGCACCGCCCCCTCCCCGGGCTGGACGCAGGCCTTTTTGTTCGCCACCCGCCAGCTCAACGAACCCGCCGGCATCGACGCCTTGCTCGCCGCCGCCGACGTTCCTCCCCGGCTCGCCGACCTGCTCACCGCCGAACGCGAACTCTACCGCCAACCCGCCGAACGCCGTATCGAGATTATCACTACAGCCGCGAACACGACCCGCGAGCCCCACGTGCTCTTCCACTGGTTGACGCGCCTGCTCGACGAAGGCCGCGCCGACCTCGTTTTCCCGCGCCTCATCGAACCCGATGCCATCCTGGAAAATCGCGACAAACTCCGCCTCCAACTCGACGCTCTCGCCGTCGCCAACCTCGCCGGCGAACGCTCCGCGCTCATCCGTCAACGCCTCCGACAGCCTCTCACCCCTCCCGTTTGCGAACTGCTCAGCAGCCACCTCGCAGCCCACCCCGACCGCGACCTCCTCGCCGCCTACGCCGATAAACTCGCCCGCGAACCGCTCCCGCCAAGCGACGCCCGCTACCCGCAACTGCTCGCCTTCTTCGCCGCCTGCGGCGCGCACCGCGACGCCGCGCTCATGCAAGCCGCCTCCGCCTGGCTCAACGCCGCCGCCGGACGCGAAATCCAATTTCTCCCGCCCGCCCGCGACGCGTTCATGAAAATGCCCGCCGGCGCGCGCCTCGAAAACATCCTCCCCGCCCTCCAACCCATGCCGCTCGAAACGATCTACGCTCTCTACGCTCGTCTCTCGCCGCCGCCACCCTTCCCTAACTGAACCGCTCCGCTCTCGCCATGCTGCACAAACTCACCCGCCAAGAACTCAACGCCCTGCGCGTCGTCGCCACCCTCATCGTGCTCGGCGTCGTCGGCCTGTGGTTGTTCAATTGAGTTAACTTTTCCCATGTCCGCCGCCCTCCGCATCGCCGTCGCACTGCTCTTCACCGGATCGCTCTTCGCGCTCGGCCTCGCCAACTTTTCCCTGCGCCGCCAACTCGACGCCCGCCAGACCGAGATGACCCTCCAGGACCTCGAGCTTCGCCAGCTCCGCCAACAACTCGAAGCCGAACGCATCCTCGCCGCCGGCCAGGCCCGCCTGCTGCAACAGCTCGCGCCCGACGCGCCCGACGCCGTCGCCGAATAAACACAGCGCCAAAACATTCTGGACGCCCCCCCCGCCCCGCCCAACCTGTCCGTTTCATTTATTTATGGTCATCAAACCCAAAGTCCGAGGCTTCGTCTGTGTCACCGCCCACCCCGCCGGCTGCGCCGCCCACGTTCAGGAACAAATCGATTACGTGAAGGCAAAGGGCCCTCTCGCCAAAGGCCCCAAGAAGGTTCTCGTGATCGGCTCCTCCACCGGCTACGGCCTCGCCTCCCGCATCTCCGCCGCCTTCGGCTCCGGCGCCGCCACCATCGGCGTCTTCTTTGAGCGCCCCTCCGACGAGGACAAGCTCGCCACCCCCGGCTGGTATAACACCGCCGCCTTCACCAAAGCCGCCAAAGCCGCCGGCCTCTACGCCCGCAACTTCAACGGCGACGCCTTCTCCGATCCGCTTAAGGCCGAAGTGCTCGCCGCCATCAAGGCCGACCTCGGCCAGGTTGACCTCGTGGTTTACTCCCTCGCCTCACCCCGCCGCACGCACCCGAAAACCGCCGTCGTGCATAAATCCACTCTCAAGCCCGTGGGCCAGACCTACAGCAACAAGACGGTGGACACCGACAAGGGCATCGTTTCCGAGATCACCATCGAGCCCGCCAACGAGGCCGAGATCGCCGACACCGCCGCCGTCATGGGCGGCGAAGACTGGGAGATGTGGATCAACGCCCTCGACGAGGCCAAACTTCTCGCCCCCGGTGCCACCTCCGTCGCCTACTCCTACATCGGCCCCGAGCTCACCTGGCCCATCTACAAAAACGGCACCATCGGTCTCGCCAAAAACGACCTCGAGCGCGCCGCCAAGGCCATCAACGCCACCCTTAAGGTCAACGGCTACGGCCGCGCCTTCATCTCGGTCAACAAGGCCCTCGTCACCCAGGCCAGCTCCGCCATCCCGGTCGTGCCCCTCTACATTTCCATGCTCTACAAGATCATGAAGGCAAAGGGCACGCACGAGGGCTG
>CAZOGV010000009.1:0-7027 GCA_964579225.1 uncultured Akkermansia sp.
TGGTAGAGCTGGTAGAGCTGGTAGAGCTAGTAGAGCTAGTAGAGCTGGTAGAGCTAGTAGAGCTGGTAGAGCTAGTAGAGCTAGTAGAGCTAGTAGAGCTGGTAGAGCTGGTAGAGCTGGTAGAGCTAGTAAGCTTGGGAAGGGGCGCTTAGGCGTGGTTGAGTTTGAGGAAGTTTTCGAGGATGCGCATGCCGCCTTCGGTGGCGATGCTTTCGGGGTGGAACTGCACGCCCCAGATGGGGAGTTCTTTGTGGCGCAGGCCCATGATCTCTCCTTCGGCGGTCTCGGCGGTGATGGCGAGGCAGGCGGGCAGGGTGGCGCGCTCGACGAGCAGGGAGTGGTAGCGGGTGGCGGGGAAGCCCTGGGGAAGGCCTTCGAACACGTCGGTGTTTTGGTGCAGGATGGGGGAGGTCTTGCCGTGCATGAGGCGGTCGGCGCGCACGACGCGGCCGCCGAAATAATGGCCGATGGACTGGTGGCCGAGGCAGACGCCGAGGATGGGTTTTTTGCCGGCGAAGGCGCCGATCATGTCGAGCGAGACGCCGGCCTCGGCGGGCGAGCAGGGGCCGGGGGAGATGAGCACGCGGTCGGGGTTGAGCGCGAGGGCCTCGGCGGGGGTGATCTCGTCGTTGCGGAATACACGCTGCTCCACGCCCAGTTGACCGAAGTATTGGACGAGGTTGAAGGTGAACGAATCGTAGTTGTCGATGACGAGGAGCACGGGCGAAGGGTTTAACTTCTCACTCTGTGGCAAGCCGGTGCGTTTGGGCAAGCGCGGCGCGGGCGCGGGATGAAATCGTGCTATTTCCGCCTTGGACGAGCGGCCCGGAACGCGAAATGGTGGCCGGATGCCCGTCCCGCACTTTGACCTGTTGAAGACCGATACCGCCACCGCCGCGCGTCGCGGTCGCCTGCGCACCCGCCACGGGGTGATCGAGACGCCCATTTTCATGCCGGTGGGCACGCAGGGCACGGTGAAGGGTGTATCGCCGGTGCAACTACGCGAACTCGGCGCGCAGATCATCCTGGGCAACACTTACCATCTCAACCTGCGCCCCACCAGCGAACTGGTCGCCGAACTCGGCGGGTTGCACAAATTCATGGGCTGGGACGGCCCCATCCTGACCGACAGCGGCGGCTTCCAGGTCTTCTCGTTGGCGAAACTGCGCAAGATGCACGACGACGGCGTGGAGTTTCAGAGTCACCTCGACGGTAAGAAACTTTTCCTCGGTCCGAAAGAGGTGATGACGATCCAGAAAAACCTCGGCAGCGACATCGCGATGGTGATCGACGAGTGTCCGCCCTGGCCCTGCGAACGCGACGCGACCGCCGAGGCCTGCGCGCGTTCGTTGCGCTGGGCGAAGCGCTGCAAGGAGATCGCGACCGACAACGGGTTCCTCGCCGCCGGGCATCACGTCTTCGCCATCGTGCAGGGTTCGACCTACGACGACCTGCGGCGCGAGGCGGCGGAGCAATTGGCGGAGCTGGATTTTCCCGGTTATGCGGTGGGCGGCGTGAGCGTGGGTGAGCCCGAGCCGGAGATGTTGAAGCAGGTGGGTGCGACAACGCCCTTCATGCCGGTGGACAAGCCCCGCTACACCATGGGCCTCGGCACGCCGCCGCAGTTGTTGAAAATGGTCGCGCTGGGCGTGGACATGTTTGATTGCGTGCTGCCGAGCCGCGTGGCGCGCAACGGCCTCGTTTTCACGCCGGACGGTCCGCTCAACCTGAAAAACGAGCGCTTCCGCGCCGACCCCGCGCCGATCCACGGCGAGGTGAACAACTACACGACCAACTTCTCCCGCGCTTACCTGCGCCACCTCATGGTGGCGGGCGAGATTCTCGGCTGCACCTTGCTGACCATCCACAATCTGGCTTTCTATCTCGATTTGATGGCGCAAGCGCGCGCCCACATCGAGGCGGGCGACTACGGCGTATGGCACCGCGCCTGGGTGGCGCGCTACGAGGCGGGCATGGCGGCGCGGTGAGGCGCGTGGACACGGGTTTCGCCCGGTTGATGTTGCTTCCCGGCGTAAGGCCGGAACGGAGACGCGGGAGGTCAACAGATCGTGCATCAGGCCCTGCTTCTGCCGACGGAGTTTGACGAAGTGGCCTGTCTAGACTTGTTGGGCATTGATCTTGCTTATACCTTGTTTCCCACTTGGCTTTATTGCGATGACTGAAATCCAAAATCGATGCACCGCTTTAACAGGCGCGTCGGGTAAAGGTGCTACCGACCGGCGAAGTTGGTTTGGTGTGTTTGCCGAAGAGGCGGACAAAGCGCGTTATCAAACTTCAATTCAAGGCACGCCTTACACCGTCCATTTTATCCATGAGTTAGCCGAGCTTCAGGAGCCCGGTTTGGCAGGAGTCGTCTTTGATGAGGGCCTGCGCGGATGGAAACGGGATGCCTTGGTTTCAATGGTGGCGACTGGAATTCCTATCATGGTTGGGCCGCGCGCAAAATCCGCGTATCGACTGATCTGGGAGATGAAGCCAGGTGTTGAAGCGGCCGGAGGTATTTTCGAAATCGCGACTGACGACTCGGATTTTAAGCAACGGTTGGCGGCGATGGTTCGAGCCGCGTCGATTCGCTGGCAAAAGCATGAAGCGTTTAACTACGCCTACCATGCGTTTCATGCCCTGAATCCTTCAAGTTCGGAGGCTGCTTTGATGCTATCGTCCACGGAGGGCTTTACCTCCTTTTGGGAGACTCTGCGCACGCGGCTGGAACATAAACCGGCTGAATCTTCGCTTGCGACCCTACCCGGCGTGAAGGCGGCGACCCACGATCTTCGCCACGTCGTGAGCGGACGGCTGGATGGTGAACTCATTCGAGACTGTTTCGGCCTAAAGCGCACCGAGCTGGCAAACTTGCTTGGGGTGACGGCGGAGGCGCTGCGCCAGACGCCCGATTCACCGAAGCATCAGGAAACCTTCGCATTATTCGAACGGATCGCTGCCTTGCGCGCGTTGCTGGCCGATCCGGCCGACTTCGCCAAGTGGCTGCAGAGCCCGAACGCCGAGTTGGAAAACCTCAAGCCCGGCGAACTCATCCATGATGGGCGAGCGACTGTCGTGGCTGATCTGGTTCAGGATATCCTGACCAATCGGGGGAGCTGATGCTCAGTGAACCGAGCCTCTCCGCGGTCGTGGATATCATCACGCCCGTGCCGCTTGTGGATACCTTTGCGCGCCGGGTGCCGCTGGCGGCTTTGCTTGGCATGAATGCCCCCGTAGTGCCGGGCGTTGCACTGCAAATCGTGAGCCCGCGTTTTTTACTCACGCCCACTTCTGCCTATCGCTACAATCAACCCGGTGTCGCCGCGCTTTATCTTGGCGAGGGAGAGAACGTGGCGACGGCTGAGGTGAAACAACATCCCGGACTGGCCGGATTCGCGCGCAAGCCGTCGCCGCCCGACACGCTGTTTCACGTCGAGGTAAAGCTCGCCGCAGTGCTGGACCTGACAGACCTCGGCGTGCAGTCGGCTTTGGGCACGAGTATCGCCGAGCTGACCGCGCCGTGGCGGCTGCAATCACCAAACGCGCCCACGCAGTTACTCGGTGCGGCGATTGTCGCCGGAGCGCGTTTTGAAGCGATCCGGTATCCCTGCGCGCCGTTGCAGCATGCGGGGGAGAGCGGTGTCAGTTTGGTGATTTTCCGCGAAAGCCTGTGGCCGGGGAGCGCGGTTAGGGTGCATGACCCGAGCGGCACTTGGCAGGAACAGTGGCCCTAAACCATCTCAAATGTCTCTGCGAGGAGCGGAGTATTGTCCGCCCGCACGAGCTTAGCCCACAGCTTGCCGGGCAAAAAACAGCACTAGTCCGATCAAGGTGAGCGAACCCGCCAGAACCTTGAAAATAGCTCCTTGTAGGGCACTCACGTTCAGTGATGTTTCCGCGTGATTGGCGATGTGTGCCACGAAGAGAGCGCCATACATGAAAAGAGAGCCGTTAAGCGCGTAGAATGACTTCTGGACGGATGCTTATGACAAAATTCAGAGTATCGAAGAAATTGGCGAGCGTTTTGGCGGGTGCGGCAAGGTTACTGGTATCGGTCGGAAGGTTTTGCGCCTGAAATAGCTCCGACCAGTTGAGCACCATGCCGGTGATCAACCCGGTAAGAAATAGATCCGCCGCGACGATAGATACCTTCAGAGCTGTTGTAACGGCAGATGGAAGAGGCCGGGAAGGCCCCTTAGATAGATCCTTTATCAAGACGTAGGTCTTCAGTGAGAGAATGTAATCCAGGACGAAAATCTTGAGGGCGATAGCAAGCAAGAGCGGGCCGGAGGACTTTACCGCATCCAGGCCGGAGCCGCCACGCTGCACCTCCCATAGTCCGCTGATAGAAAGCAGCGCCAGCGTCAGCATCAGGCTGGAAACCACCACCAAACCATAAAACCACACCGAGAAGGGGCGTTGGCCCAATCGAGCCACCGAAACTAGACTGTTCCAAACGCGAGTCTTGTGTTCATCGCGAACGGCATAATCGAGAATTGCCCCGACGATGGCCAGTGGGCCGAAGAGGGTGATGAAAGGTGTGAAATCTTTGATATCCATCGGAGGTGTCAGGGAAGCGATAAAGCCGGAAGCCCTTGCATGTCGGTAAACCAGGGAGCGGGAAACAGGCGAGGCTGGGAGCGAGCGAGGCGGGCGGAGCGACATGGGGCAAGCGCGAGGTGCGCGGGTGTGATGCTCACTCAGCGCGGACGGGCGGCGCATCGGGGAATGCCTGACCTGCGTCGAGGGCGAGGCCGGGGCTTGTGGCGGGAGGGTTGAGGCGTTTGTCTGCGGTTTTATCCCCATGCGCATTCTCATCACCGGCGGCGCCGGCTTTCTGGGTTCTCATCTTTGCGACCGCCTCTTGAAGGACGGCAACGAGGTCATCTGCCTCGATAATTTTTTCACCGGGCGAAAGACCAACATCGCCCACTTGCTGGGCCGCCCCGACTTCGAACTTGTGCGCCACGACGTGATCGATCCGTTCAAGTTCGAGGTGGACCAGATCTACAATCTGGCCTGCCCGGCTTCGCCGCCGCACTACCAATACAATGCGATCAAGACGGTGAAGACTTCCGTGATGGGCGCGATCAACTGTCTCGGTCTCGCCAAGCGCACCAAGGCTCGCGTGTTTCAGGCCAGCACGTCGGAGGTTTACGGCGATCCGGCGATTCATCCGCAGCCCGAGAGCTATTGGGGCAACGTGAATCCCATCGGCATCCGCTCCTGCTACGACGAGGGTAAGCGCGTAGCCGAGACGGTGTTCATGGATTATCACCGGCAAAACCAGGTCGATATCCGCATCGTGCGCATCTTTAACACCTATGGTCCGCGCATGCATCCGAACGATGGCCGCGTGGTCTCGAACTTCATCGTGCAGGCGCTCAAGGGCGAAGACATCACGATCTACGGCGACGGTTTGCAGACGCGTTCCTTTTGCTACGTCGATGACCTCATCGAAGGTTTTGTGCGCCTGATGAACCAGAATGCGGTCACCGGTCCGATCAACATCGGCAACCCGGGCGAGTTCACCATGCTGCAACTCGCGGAGCTCACGCTGAAGCTCACGGGCAGCAAATCGAAGATCGTGCATCGTGCGTTGCCGGGCGACGACCCGAAGCAGCGCCGCCCCGACATCACGCTCGCGCAAAAGCACCTCGACAACTGGGCGCCGACGGTGGCGCTGGAGGAGGGACTTTCGCGCACGATCTCGTATTTCAAGACGCAGGTTTGAGGCGCGGGCCCGGCGGGGCGAGGCGGACCCGGTTCACGGCGGGCCCAGCGGTCTCGCCCTACCAAAAGACCAGTTTATCGCGCGCACTCCGGCGTGAGCTGGCACAAGCTTTGCAAACAAGCGGGTATGTTTTCGATAACCCGTTTGTTCACTTTTGTAGCCGTCTGGGTGCTCGCGGTTCCGGTCGCCCGAGCGAACGCCGAGCACACGCCGAAGGTAGTGGTGGTGGTCGCCTTCGAGGTCGGGGCGGACACCGGCGACCGGCCGGGGGAATTTCAATTTTGGGTCGAGCGCGAGCAACTCACCGAGTCGATCGTCGTGCCGGGACTCGACCGGCCGGTGCGCTATAATCCCGAGACGGGCGTTTACGGCGTGGTTGCGGGCACGGTGTGGCGCGCGGGGGTGCAGCTTTATGCGCTCGGGGTTGATCCGCGTTTTGATTTCACGCGCAGCTACTGGCTGGTGGCAGGCATCGCGGGCGTAAATCCGCAGGTCGCAGCCGAGGGCAGCGCGGCGTGGGCGCGGCATGTGATCGACGGCGATATCGCCTATGAGATCGACTCGCGCGAGGCCCCGCCGGAGTGGCCCTACGGCATCATGGCGCTGGGCAACAAGAACCCGCTGGATAAACCGGTCATACCGGCCTGGGCGCCGAAGCCGATGGCTTGGACGCTCAATCCGGGGTTGGTTCAGTGGGCGTATTCAAAAACCAAGGACTTGACGCTCGCCGACTCGCCCGAGGCTGCGGCGCATCGCGTGCGCTACGCGCCGGATTTTCCGGCGATGGCGGCGGGGCCGGTGGTGTTGATCGGCGATAGTTTTGCGTCGAGCCGCTACTGGCACGGCGCGGTGATGCAGCGATGGGCGGATGACTGGACCGCGCTCTACACCGAAGGTCGCGGGCGCGTCGCGATGACCAACATGGAGGACCATGTTTTCGCGAATACGCTGGAGCGGCTGACGCTGGTCGGGAAGGCGGATTTTCAGCGGCTGCTGGTGCTGCGCACGGGCAGCAACTACTCGATGCCGCCGAAGGGCGTGACGGCGGCGGACAGCATGGTGGCGGAGTATCAGGGCATGCTTCCGGCGCTGGAGGCGGCGCATCAGGCGGGCTCGACGGTGGTGCGGGCTTTGCTGGCGGATTGGGCGGCGTATGAGGGGGCTACGCCGACGGTGGAGTGACGGATGGCGGGGCTTCGCAAGCAAAGCCCGGGTTTAGATGGAGGCACCGAAAAAAATGTAGGGCGGGCGGGATGCCGGGGCCGTGGTCGATGATGCAGACTTCGACCT
>CAZOGV010000009.1:7037-32313 GCA_964579225.1 uncultured Akkermansia sp.
GGCGACCCCGCCCTACAACAGGGGCAGGCGGACGGCGAAGGTGGCGCCGCCGCCGGGGGTGTCGCGCACGGCGAGGTGGCCGCCGTGTTGGGCGACCAGGGTGCGCGTGATGGAAAGCCCCAAGCCGAGGCCGAAATTTTCGCGACCGGTCTTGGTGGTGAAGTTGAGTTCGAACACGCGATCACGCAGGGCGGGCGGGATGCCGGGGCCGTGGTCGATGATGCAGACTTCGACCTCGGCGGGGCTGAGGCGGCGGGCGCTGATTTCGAGTTTGCCGCCCGGGCCCATGGCCTCGGCGGCGTTGCGGACGAGGTTGGTCCAGACCTGGCTCAAATCGCCGCCGCGCGCGTGGACCTCGAGGTCGGGTTCGAGGGCGGTGGAGACGTCGGTGTGTTCGAGCGACGAGCCGAGGATGAGCAGGGTGTTTTCGAGGTTGGCGCGGAGGTTGACGCGTTCGGGGCCGGCGGAGCCGGGGCGGGCGTAGTTTTTGAGGCTGGCGACGAGGTGGCTGATCTGGGCGGCGGCGGCCTGCTGGGCGTGGAGCAGGTGGGCGGTCTCGAAGACGGCGAGGCGGGTGGCGGCGTCGGGGGCGAGTTCGGCGGCGTCGCGGGGCGGCAGGAGCGCGGCGGCGAGAGGCTCGGGCAGGGCGGCGAGGCGGCGTTGCAGGGGGCGGGGCAGGGCGGGGCGCTGTGTATCCAGTTTTTCGAGACGGGCGCGCGCGGCGGGATCGCTGGCGGCGGGCGGAGCGGTCTCGCCGGCTTGCCAGTAGTCGAGCCAGCCGGCGGGCAGGGCGCAGCCGAAGAGGCCGACTAGGGTATCGGCGAGGTGGTCGCGCTGGCGGGCGAGGGCGGCGGCGGGGTTGTTGAGTTCGTGGGCGAGGCCGGCGACGAGCTGGCCGAGGACGGCCATTTTTTCCTGATGCACGAGCTGGTTGCGCGTCTCGGTGAGCTCGGCGTTGGCTTCGGCGAGGTGAAGCTGGAGGCGAACAGCGGAGCGGTAGCGGCCGGCGAGGTTGGCGGTGATGAGTTCCTGGAGGAGTTGGTGGAACTCGGGGTGGGAGGCGGGCAGGTCGGCGAGCGCGACGGTGTCGAGGCGCAGGCAGCGCAGCGGGGTGAGCACGCGGGCGGTGGTGAAGGCGGGGCGGCCGGTGGAGATGGAGTGGACGCCGAGGAGATCGCCAGGGCCGTGGGTGGAGACGCGGATGGGTTCGGGGCCGGCGGTCTTTTTAAATAGGGCGATCTCGCCTTGGAGCAACGCGTAGAGGGAGTCGTTGGGCACACCCTCGCGCAGGAGTTCGTCGCCGGGGGCGTGGTCGCGCACGTAGAGACGGAGCGCGGGCTCGGTCTCGGCGAGGTGGCGCAGGCGGTCGGCGAGCGCGGCGGCGGGATCGGAGACGTGATCAGGCATCGCCGGGGTTGCGACCGCGCAGCGCCTCGGCAAGCCGGGCGGTGTCGAGGATGGCGAGGTAGGGGAGGGGATCGAGCGCCAGCTCAAGCACGTAGCGGGTGAGTTGCTCGCGGACGACGGCGCGGAGGGCTTCTGCCTGCCAGGGCTTGGCGATGTAGTGGTCGAGGCCGCCTTGGTTGAGGGCGCGGATGGTATCGTCGTGGCCGGCCTGGGCGGTGAGCAGGAGTTTGCGCGCGGGGCGGGTGGCGGGGTTTTGGTTGAGCGCGATGAGGTAGTCGGTGCCGGTGACGCCGGGCATGAGGTGGTCGCAGAGCGCGAGGGCGAGGGCGCGACCTTGGGCGGGGAGGGCGTCCACGATGGCGCGGGCCTCGTCCACCGAGGCGGCGGTCTCGATGCGGAAGGCGTTTTCAAACGGAGCGAGATCGCGCACGACGGCGTCGAGCACGCCGGGTTCGTCATCGACGCAGAGAAGGACGAGGGAGGCTTTCATAGGGGGAGGAGGGGCCAGAAGTAGAGGGCGGCGAGCAGGGTGAAGATAACGCCGGCGACGGCCATGACGATGCCGATGCGCGCCATTTGCGGGGTGGTGACGAGGCCGGTGGCGATGGCGATGGCGTTGGGCGGGGTGGAGATGGGCAGCGACATGCCGAAGCTGGAGGCGACGGCGATCGCGATCGCGATGAAGATCATGGAGCCGGCGTCGCCGAGCACGCCGGAGGTGCCAAGGCTGATGGCGATGGGCACGAGCAGCGCGGTGGTGACGGTGTGGGAGAGGAAGTTGGCGAAGATGATGCTGAGGACGATGAAGCCGACGAGCACGGCGACGGGGCCGAGGGAGCCCCACTCGACGAGGTTGATCATCCAGGTGGCGAGGCCGGTGTTTTGCAGGGAGTTGCCGAGGGAGATGCCGCCGGCGACGAGCCAGAGAACTTCCCAGGAGAGGTTGCGGATTTCCTTTTTGCCGATGACGCCGAGGGCGGGGAGAAGCGCGATGGGGATGAAGGCGGTGAGCGTGCTGGGCACGCCGTGGAGCGCCTCGGTGAGCCAGAGCGCGATGGTGAGGCCGCCGACGGCGTAGAGCAGGATAGCGGGGCGGCTGCGGTCGAAACGGCCCTTTAAGTCGAGGACGATGGTGGATTCCTTGGACGGGAAAAATTTGAGCAAGAGCCACCAGCCCAGAGCCAGGGCAATGAGGGTTAGCGGGACGGCGAGGGCCATCCAGGTGGAGAAGGAGATGTTGTAGCCCTTGCTGGCGAGTGCGCCGAGGGCGACGGCGTTGGGCGGGGTGCCGATGGGGGTGGCCATGCCGCCGAGGTTGGCGGCGACGGGGATGGAGAGGGCGAGGGCGGTGCGGAAGCGGTCCTCGGGTTTGAGCACGGCGATGATGGGGGCGATGACGGTGATCATCATCGCGGTGGTGGCGGTGTTGCTCATGAACGCCGAGAGCAGGGCGGTGGCGAGCATGAGGCCGAGCAGCACGTAGGCGGGTTTGGTGCCAAAGGGGGCGAGCATGAGGCGGGTGAGGCCTTTCTCGACGGAGTATTTCGAGGCCGCCTCGGCGAGCATGAAGCCGCCGAGGAAGAGGATGAGAATGGGGTGGGCGAGGGTGCCCATGAAGGAGTTCGCGGTCGGGGCCTGCGCGACGGCGTAGGGGAACTCGCGTGCGACGACCAGCGGGGCGTCCTTGCTCAGGAACAGGAGCTGGCCGCCGATCACGAGCATCGAGGTGGCGTAGATGGGAATGGGCTCAAAAATCCAAAACAGGCCCGCGCATAAAAACATGCCGAGCGTGATGGCTCCGGCGGGCGAGAGGCCCTCGATGGCGAGGAACTGCGGAAGCAGAAAGAGGAGGAGTCCGGAGATCAGGACGATGGTGCGGCGCATGGAGGGAAAAGAGTCGGGAAGCGGTTAAATGGGAAGAGCGATGGTGTCGGGCGAACCGGATGGGTGGCTCAGAAATTTACCTGTAGCTGCGAGCGCAGGCCGAAGGTTTCGACGGTGAGCGGCGCGCCGGCGGGGGAGTCTTCGCCGCGTGCGTAAACGAGGCCGGCCTGCCATTTCACGTTGTCGCCCCGGATATACCAGTTGGCGCCGAGGTAGGCGTCGAAAATGCGGTCGGCGGCAAGGGTGGAGGGCGAACTCGGGATGGTGTTGCGCAGGGATGCGCCGCGGCCGTCGGTATCCAGGAAACCGATACGGAAAACGCCCTCGAAGGCGGGCGAGAAGGACCAGGAGGGCTGGATGTGGCCGCCGAAAACGCGGGCGTCGTTGCCGATGGCGGCGGAGCTCTGATCCTCGGCGACGAGCACTTCGGCGAGTAGGGAGAAACAACCGCGCGTGAAGTCGAAGAAGAGGCCGGTGGATTCGTCGGAGGGTGGCGCGTGGTGTCATGTTGGCATGAACACCTTACGCGAGCGGCGAAGCGCGGGCTGCGCGTCGCTTGTCGGCTAGCGTGCGCGGCTTGGCGGGTGGCGCATATTTTGCGCGGGGCGACGTTCTTAGAGCGCGCGCCAGGCGGAGCCGAACATGGCGGTCATTAGCCCGAGACGTAGCGCGCCCTCGATGGTGAGGATGACGAGCACCCAACGGAGCGTGCAGTTGCCGCGCAGAGTGAAGCCGGTGAGCCAGACGAGGAGGATGCAGGCGGCGTGGACGCGGGTGGCGGAATCCGCGAGGAGGGAGAGGGTCCAGAGACCTTGCGCAAGAATCGCGAAAGCCCAGAGCGCGGAGGCGGCCTCGCCGGGCGCGGTTTGGCGCGGGTCGATGCCGGCGCGGATTTTTTTGACCCCGAGCAGTTTTTCGGCGGCGACCAGTTGCACCACCTCGAAGGCGATGAAAACCGGGGCGAGAAAAACAAGGGTGGAAGGGGCGCTCATCGGGAACGAAGCGCAGCGGAAAATGGCGCTGAGTGCGAACCATCTTCGCTGGATTGCGCGGCGGGAGATATAGGCGCTGTCTTCAAAATACGCCGACGCTCTGCTTGCGCCCTACGGGTGAGAGGGAAACCAGGCTGGGCCGGCGTTGACCTCGGCGGCATGGCCCTCCGGGCCACCTCCGCCTCGGTCGCCTTGGCCGAGCATGATTTCCCGCTCACGAAGCATCGGTTTATTTTTAAGACAGCGCCTACGGGCTCGCGGGCTTCCGGGGTTTGCCCGTCGGGTAGGTGACTTTGCCTACGGGCAATGGCAGGAGGCGGCGATCGAGTCGCACGCGTTCATGCGGCGTATCGGTGCGCTGCAGTTGCGCGGAGAGGGCGGGGTGCAGCGGGTTGATCAGGTAGTTGGTTTCGCGCGGCACGAGCACGCTCGGCAGAGTGAGGGCGAGGCGTTCGCCGCGCCGCAGCCAGGCGTCGCCGAAGCGGCGGGTGGATTCTGGCGCGGCGGCATCGGCCCAGTCGGGCGGCAGGGCGTCGGCGGGTGGCAGAGGATCGACTTGGTGGTTGTCGAGCAGGAGCGGAATGGCGGCGAATTCCGGGGCGGGGCGGCCGGTGTCGAGATGCACTAAAATCTCCAACACGCCCAGCGCGATGGACGACGCGCAATACACCGCCGGCACGCCGACCGAGTTCCAGCGTCCGCCGTGCAGCCGCGCGCCCTCGCCGTCGAAAGGCGTGTCGGCACGCAGCATGGGAACGATGCGCCAGACGAGTGGCATGCGGGCGCGGGCGGCGGGCGGGTTATTGGAAAACGCCGTGGGCGAGGCGGCCGATCACGTGCTCGACCTCGCGCCCGCCGACCTCGGTGCGGGCGAAATCGAGCGGGGTGGCACCGTCGAGGGCGCGCGCCGGGCGGCGCAGCCATTCGCGGGCGGTGCGCTCATCGCGCTCGAAGAGATCGACCGCCTGCCAGTAAAGGCGGGCGTAGCGCACCAGACGGTCGCTGTGATCGGGATCGAGGCGACCGCCGCCTTTTTCTTTGCGACGGCGCGAGAGTGTGGCGAGCGAGATGCCCGTGCGCTCCGCGAGCTCCTCGACGGTGAGATCGAGCATCTCGCGCAAATGATCGAACTCGGCGATGGGCAGGCCGGCCATCACGCGCTCCACCACGGCGGTGGGCGCGGCGCGCATGGGCTCTTCGCCGAGGAAGTGGACGGCGGGACGGCGGGCTTTCATGTGACGACTGTGGGGTCGTCACGTGAAAGGGTCAAGTGGTAAGACCGAGAATTTTAAGCCCGGATTCCGCGATTCAGCACCTCATGTGGCCCGCTTCGTGAGAAACGGGAGTTTGATGAGCGCCGCACCCTTTTGTCCCGCCTCTCACGAGGCGGGCCACGTCCAATCGCGGTTTTCGGGTTAAGCGGCGAGCTTGGGACACTCGGCGAGGGCGGCGTCGAAGGAGGCCAGCATGGAGGCGATGGTTTGGTCGGTCTCGTCGCCCATGTTGGAAATGCGGAAGGTCTTGCCCTTGAGCTTGCCGTAGCCGCCGTCGATCACGAGGCCGTGTTTCGACTTCAGGATTTTGTTCAACGCGGAGAGATCGTAGCCTAGGTTGTTGGCGAAGCAGTTGAGGGCGACGGAGCCGAAGCCAGCCTTGGGGAACATCGTAAAACCCTTGGCGAGAACGTGGTCGCGCACGGTCTTGTTGAGGCGGGCGTGGCGGGCGTAGCGGTTCTCGATGCCCTCGGCCTTGATGTCTTCGAGCTTGGATTTGAGCGCGTAGATGAGGGCGATGCTTGGGGTGCTGGGCGTCATGCCGTTTTCGTGGTTCTTCTGGAACTCGACGAAATCGAAATAATAACCGCGGTCGGTCATGGTGGCGGCGCGGTCGAGGGCTTTTTTAGAGACGCTCAGGAGGGCGAGGCCGGGGGGCAGGGCGAGGGCCTTTTGGGAGCCGGTGATGAGCACGTCGATGCCGAGTTCGTCTTTCTTGATCGGGACGACGGAGAAGGAGCTCACGGTGTCGACGATGGAGATGACCTCGGGGAATTCGCGGATGACGGCCATGAGGGCGGGCAGATCGCTCATGCAGCCGCAGGAGGTTTCGTTGTGGATGAGGGTGATGGCGTCGTAGGCGCCGGTGGCGAGTTCGCGGCGGACGGCCTCGGGATCGACGGGCTGGCCCCAGTCGAATTTGAGGGCGGTGGCGGCTTTGCCGCAGCGCTGCGACACATCGAACCATTTGTCGGAGAAGGCGCCGTTCATGCAGTTGAGCACCTTCTTTTTCACGACGTTGCGGATGGCGCCTTCCATCACGCCCCAGGCGGAGCTGGTGGAGAGATACACCGGGTCTTGGGTGTAAAAGAGGGCCTGCAGGTCGGGCTGGATCGCGTTGTAGAGCGCGACGAAGTCGGGGCTGCGGTGGCCGATCATGCCTTGGGCCATCGCTTGGAGGGTCTTGTCGGAGACGGCGATGGGGCCGGGGATGAAGAGTTTGTAGCTCATAATGTGGAAGGGCTCGCGCAGAGGGCGCGAGCGGTGAACGAAGCGGTCGCGGCCTCGCCCGGTCAAATCCGATTTCCCGGCGCGGGGGCTCAACGGGTGTAACAGGAAGTTATGTCACAGTCCGAATATCCGATACTGGGAGCGCCGGCATCCTGCCGGCTTTTCGCTCCGAAAGCCGGCTGGAAGCCAGCGCTCCCAGTGGACTGACATCACTTCCTGTTGCCCCCGGGCTCAACTATTACGGCGGAAGGTGGCGACGTAGAAGCCGTCGTTATCCTCGACGCCGGGCGCGATGGGGCAGGTGGGGGAGGTGGGCTGGAACTCGTTGCCATGGGCGGCGAGGAAGGCTTCGGCGACGAGACGGTTCTCGGTGCGGGCGATGGAGCAGGTGGCGTAAACGAGCAGACCGCCGGGGCGCACGCGGGCGGAGGCTTCGGCGAGGATGGCGCGTTGCAACTCGGCGGCGGCGGCGAGGTCGGCGCGCGTGGTGCAGGCCATGAGGTGCGGGGCGCGTCGCCAGGTGCCGCTGCCGGCGCAGGGGGCGTCCACCAGCACGCCGTCGTAGTCGCGGGCGGCGTCGGACGCGGCGGCGAGGGTGTGGATGCGCGGCGCGAGGCCGGCGCGGGTGGCGCGGGCGCGGAGTTCGGCGAGGGCGGCGGCGCGGGGGTCGGTGGCGTCGATGCGCGCGGACGGGCCGAGGAGGCGGGCGAGTTGCAGGGTCTTGCCGCCGGCGCCGGCGCAGGCATCGAGCCAGCGCGGACCGGGCGCGGGGTGCGTGGCCAGGACGTCGGCGAGGATGCGCTGGGAACCGGCGTCCTGGATTTCGTAGTGGCCGGCTTGATACAGCGGGCAGGCGGTGACCTTGGTCTCGGGCGGAAGTTTGAAGGCGTCGGCGAGGACGGGGTGGGGCTCGGCGCTCCAGCCGAGCGCGCGCCATTCGGCGTGGACGGCGGCGGGAGAGTCGGTTTGCAGGCGGACCCAGAGCGGGGCGCGGGCGAGGAGGGCGGCGGCGGTGTCGGCGGCGGAGAGACCGGTGTCGCATTCGTCGGCGAACCAGTCGGGCATGAGCGCGAGCGGATCGATGGCGGGGGCGATTGGGGCGGAGTCGGCGGTGCTGGCGAAGGTGGCGCGAAAGGCTTCTGTCTCGCGGGTGGCGGCGCAGGCGCGGGCGAGGGTGGCGGCCCAGGCGAGCGCGGCGGATTCGGTTTCGTTGTCAGCGGCGAGGCCCGCGGGGGTCGGCGGAGGAAGAACGCGGGCGTGGCGGATCGCGGTGAGCAGGAGTTCGCGATAGAGGCGGCGGTCGCGGCCGCCGAAGCGGCGGTCGGCGAGCAGGGTTTGCAAGCGCGCGGGCGTGGCGCGGTCGAGCGGGTGGAGGCGGGTCCAGAGTCCGCGCACGATGCGAAGCTGGTTGTGCGCGTGGCTCATGATGGTGCGAAGCGAGTCGGTGTGTTCCCTCGAATGGCGAGGGGCCTTATCGCGGGGTTTGCTGAAAGAGCATTATGCCATCGTGCGCCATCTCCCGGAAAATTTCCCGGCGAAGCTCCACGTCGAAGATGAGATCGGTCGCGGTGTGGCGCGTCCACCATACGCGGATGAACAGAAGCTTTTCGTTTATCCAGCGCGCTTCGGTGGCGAAGTTGGGATAAGGTTCCGTCAGGGAGAGCTCGAAGAAAATTCCGTCGGCGGCGACGGTCACCGTGGTCATTTCGGGGCGGGGTGTTTCGACTCTGAACCAAAATGAGCGATTGGGTCCGACCACGGACGCCGAAGACGCGTTTGCCGGTGATTCAAGCGGACGCCATATCGCCCGGTCGGCGAAGGCCGGGTCGAATTTGGTGTGGTAAACGCGTGGCTCCGGCCAATTCGATGCATCGGGAGTCGCCAGCGCGGCGCAAGCCGTCGCGGACAACAGGAGGAGCATTTTAACCGGCATGCCGTGCTGGCTTAGAAACCTTCACTCTCGAGGCTGACGCCGAAGCCGAGGTCGCTTTCGCGGCGAGGGCCGTCGTAGAGGGAGAGTTCGTAGCTGACGGTCCAGGTGCGGTTAAAGCGCTGTCGGAAGGCGTAGGTTTGCTCGGTGAAGCGGCCGTCGCGGGAGTCGTAGCGGAGGCGGGCGGCGATGGAGTAGATCTCGTTCAGGCGCAGGCCGTAATCGAGGGTGTATTCCTCGATCTCCCGGGCTTTGATGTTGTCCGATAGGTAGTGCGAGCCGACGCGGAGGCTCCAGACGTTGGCGTCGGTGATCGTGAGGCCTGTGTTCATCTCTTCGATGGTTCCGGTTTGCGCGACGGTGCGGTTGTAGAGGTCGAAGCGGAGCCACTTGGCCGGGGTGAGGGCGAGGAAGGTGTGGACGTCGCTCGCGCCGCGGGTGTCGCCCGAGGTGCTGGCGGCTTCGGAAGAGGCGTATTGATCGACGGCGACGTTGAGGCGGACGAGATCGCGCGAGCCGTAGGTGGAGTCACGAGTCTGGAGGACGTTATCCAAGCCGAAGCGGAAGGTGTTGATCGAGGGGAGGCGGTCGATGTCGCGGCGGTTGGCGATGCCGAGGGGGCGCAGGTAGGAGGAGATGACGTCGCGGTCGATGCCGGGGATGTCGGCCTGGCCGACGTCGGCGGAGGGGCTGTAGCGGTAGCCGACTTTGGGCGTGATGATGTGGCGGAGGCCGTCGATGCCCCAGCGCTCGTTCTTGTAGCCCCAGGTGGCGCTGCTCTCGAAGAGCTTCGCGTCGAAGCCGATTTCACCGAGAACGCGGGTGTAGTTGCCGCCGCGCGGGCTGCCGGGCGTGAGGCGTTCGTAATGGGTCACGCGCACGCCGGCGGTGGGCGTGACGGCGAGCCATTCGCGGGGGGAGAAGGGGCGGTTCAGGCCGTAATAGAGGTCGGCGCGGTCGCTGCGCACGGTGCCGGTGCCGAAGGGGTCGTCTTCGCGGAGGGCGGCGACGCTGGCGTTGATGCGGTGGTAGATGCCGCCGCCGATTTCGACGGGGAGGCCGTCGAAACGGACTTCGGGCAGACGCTCGCGGACTACGGCGTAGTCGTTGACCTGAACGCGGCTGAAGAGCGAGACGACGTAGTTGTCGCCGGCCTTGGCGGCCTCGAACCAAGTGTCGGGGGTCTGGACATTGCGGAAGCCGTCGGAGCGGAAATCGCGGGTGACGTAGGAGTCGGACCAGTAGTTGAGTTGACCGGCGATGGTGATGCCGGGGCGAACGACCTGGTAATGTTGCCATTCGATGTAGCCGCGATCCGTGCCGATGGGTTGGTTGCGGATGTCGAGATCGGGGTTGCCCTGATCCTTGATGAAACCGGTGCGGAATTCGCCGCGCGCGCCGATGCCGTCCGCGTCGAAGGTGTCGTAGTCGCCGATGGGGCCGAACAACACGCCGCGTTTGGTGAAGATGCCGAGATCCGCGCCGAGATTTACGGTGCTAGTGAAGGGGGAGGTGACGGCGATGCTGAACTCGGCGCCGCGGTCGCTCCTGAAGCCGGCGTCGAGTTTGACGCCGCTGATGGCGGGGCGGTCGGGCGATTCCTTCAGTTTGGGTAGCGGGAGGATGTTGGTGGAGCCGATGCCGAGACGGCCGCCCTCGATGGTCGCGGTGGAGTTGCCGTCGTCTTCCGCCGGTTGATAAGTGACAACGCGAGCGCGGAGGGTGGGGCTGAGCGGCTCGGGTTCGCCGTAGGTGAGCACGGCGTCTTCGACGCGCAGACCGCCATCGGTGCCTTCTGCGCGCTCACCGGAAGCGAGCAGGCTGCCTTGGCCGACGCGGAAACGACCCACGGTGTAAACGCCGTCCTCGTAGCGGTAGGTGACCTCTTCGGCAACGAGGCGTTGCGCGCCGCGGATGAGGATGACGTTGCCCCGGGCCACTGCCACGCGATCCTGCGTGCCGTAAACGATCTCGTCGGCATAAAGCACGAGATCCTTGTGCGCGAGACGGGCTTCACCGGTGGCGATGAACTCCTTCTCAGTGAGTCGTGTGCTCTGGGCGGTGAGCTGGGGCAGGGTGGTCTCGGCCGCGTGGAGACGGCTGATCGCGAGTAGGAGGGTGGCGACGAGAGGGGCGAAGCGAGGAGTCACAGGGGGTCGAGCAAAACGCGCGGGGGTTTGCAGGCAAGCTCCCGTTAAGCCACGGGCGACTTCGCGTAAGTATAGGGCTTTGGCCCACTTTTCGCTTTGCGCGTAGTGCCGGGCGGGCCAAGGTGCGCACGCCATTTCCGGCCTTACCAATTTACTAACATGGCCCGCTCCGCCGCGACCCCCCGCCGTCCTTCCACTGCAATCAAAGAACTCGCTCAACTCCGCGCCGAAGTGCGCGCCTTGGGCTCGGCGCTTGGTCGGGTGATAACCCGTCTCGAAGGCCCGGAAACGCTGGCCAAGGTCGAGCGCCTGCGCGGCCTCGCCAAGGCCGCCCGCGCGGGTGAATCGGGCGCGGGCGCCGCGCTCTCCGCCGAGGTCGCAGCGCTCAGCCCGACCGAGGCGTTTAACCAAGCGATGGCGTTCACGCTCTACTTCGAGCTGGTGAATCTCGCCGAGGAAAATTTCCGCATTCTAATCCTGCGCGCCCGCCGCGCCGAACTCGCGCGCGCCGGCCACAAGGTCGATCCCGCCGTCAAGCCGATGCGCGAGTCCATCGAGGCCGCCGTCGCCGAACTCAAAACCCGCGGCGTCACGCCCGCGCACATGCAGACGCTGGTAGATCGCATCGCCATCGAGCTCGTGTTTACCGCGCATCCCACCGAGTCGAAGCGCCGAACTCTGCTCACGAAACTTCGCCGCCTCGCCGAGCTTCTGCAACGCGACTCCGGCCAGGCCCCCGGCCAGCTCGGCGACCCCGCCGCCGTCGAGCGCGAGATCGCCTCGCTCTGGCTTACCGACCGCAGTCGCGTCGAGCGCCCGCTCGTGACCGACGAGGCGCGCACCGGCCTCTGGTATCACGACACCACGCTGTATGACGTGCTGCCGCGCCTTCAGGCCGACATGCAACGCGCCCTCGCCCGGCATTACCCGGGCGTGAAGCCGCCCGCGCGCTGGCTCACCTTCGGCTCTTGGATTGGCGGCGACCGCGACGGTAACCCCAGCGTCAACGCCGCCGTCACCGAAGAGGTGATCGGCCTGCATCGTCGGCTCGCCGCCGAAAAACTTCTCGCCCACGTGCGCGACCTTGGCCGCACGCTCACCGTCTCCGACCGGCGCGAGGAAATCACGCCCGAGATGAAGCGCCTCCTTCGCGAGAACCGCCACATCTCCCCGCGCGTCGAGGATCTGACCAAGCGGTATCCACACGAACCCTACCGCCTCGTGCTCGCCGGTCTGCGCGAGCGACTTCAACTCGCCGTTTCGCGCGCTTCGGAGTCGCTGCACCTGCCGCCCGACGCCGAGCCGCCGCTGCAAACCGGCGAGGTCCGCGAAATCCTCGAAACCCTCGTGCGCAGCCTCGCCGCCGGTCGCGGCGCCATCCTCGCCGAAGGCGAAATTCGCGATAATCTTATCCGCCTCGACGCCTTCGGCCTGCATGCCGCGCGCCTCGACATCCGCCAGCATTCCGGCCCGCACGAGGTCGCCGTCGCCGAACTTATCGGTCGCTCCGACTACGTGAAGCTGCCCGAGGCCGAGCGGCGCGACGTGCTCGCCGCCGCCATCGCCAAAGCCAAGCCGCTCTCGCCCGCCGCCGTCGCCGCGCTCTCCGCCGCCACGCGCCACGTGGTCGAGCCGCTCGTGCTCGCCGCCAAGATCCACGCCATCCTCGGACGCGAATCTCTCGGCATCTACATCATCAGCATGACGACCGACGTGTCCGACCTGCTCGAGGTCGCGTTGCTGATGCGGCTCGCCGACGTCACGCTGCCGATCTCGCCCTTGTTTGAGACGCTCGAAGATTTGAACAACGCCCCGCGCGTGTTGACCGAGTTGTATCAACATTCCGCATACGCTCCGATTCTCGCCGCGCAGGGCGCACACCAGGACGTGATGTTGGGCTACTCCGATTCCAACAAGGACTGCGGCTACCTCACCGCCAACTGGGCGCTCTTCAAGGCCCAGGACGAAATCGCGCGCGTCTGCCGCCAAGCCGACGTGCGCGTCACTCTGTTCCATGGTCGCGGCGGCTCCATCGCGCGCGGCGGCGGTCCCGCCGCCAAGGCCATCCTTGCGCAGCCTGTCGGACTGCGCGACGGCGGCATCCGCGTCACCGAGCAAGGCGAGGTGCTTTCCACCCGCTACCACGACGCCGAGCTCGCCCACCGCATTCTCGAACAGATGACCTATGGCGTCATGCTCGGCATCCACGCCGCCGAAAATCCCGCGCCCGTGCGCCCCGAGTGGACGCAGGCCATGGAGCAGATGAGTGCGGCCGGTTTCGCGGCTTACAAAAAACTCGTTCACGACGACCCCGAGTTCATCGCCTTCTGGAAGCAGACCACGCCCATCGACGAGATCAGCAACCTCAAGTTCGGCTCCCGTCCCACCTTCCGCCGCGCCACCACGAGCGTCACCGATCTGCGCGCCATCCCGTGGGTGTTTTCTTGGATGCAGAGCCGCTTCAACTTTTCCGGCTGGTATGGTCTCGGCTCCGCGCTCGCGCCCGTGCTCAAGCGCGGCAAGGCCGGCCGCGATCTTCTGCGCCAGATGCACGCCGAGTGGCCGTTTTTTCAGACCCTGATCGACAACGCCCAGCTCACTCTCTGCAAGGCCGACATGGGCATCGCCCGCCTCTACGCCTCGCTGGTCGAAGACAAGGCCCTGCGCGCGAAAATCCTCGGCGTGCTAGAGGCCGAATTCGCCCGCACCGAGAAGGCCATCCTCGCCATCACCGGCCAGAAACAACTCCTCGGCCGCGAGCCTGTGCTCCGCAAATCCGTCGAGCTGCGCAATCCTTACATCGACCCGCTCAACTACCTTCAGGTCGAGATGATCCGCCGCCTCCGCGCGGGCGGTCTCGACAAGGCCGGCGAAGAGGCCGTGCGCCGCGTGGTCGAACTCACGATCAACGGCGTCTCCGGCGGTTTGAAAAACACCGGCTGAGCCCCACTCGACACCCGCGCCGCCGACCGTGCTCGCCAGCGCGGGCGGCGGACACTAACCCTTCGCCGCCTTCGTCACCCCAATTCCGCTCCGCCCTTCTTCGCCTCTTCCGATGCTGCTCGCCCCCGCCGAACTTGCCCAGTTTTCCAACGCCACCTGCGCCCACCCTCACGGCCTGCTCGGCATGCACGCCGCCAAATCCGGCCTCGTCGTCCGCGCCTTCCTCCGCGACGCCGTTTCCTGCGAGGTCGTCGAACTCGCGGCCGGTCGCGCCCCCAAGGCCAACCCCACGCCCGCCGCGAAAGAAAAACTCCACCCGATGGAGCGCGTGTCCGATGACGGACTCTTCGAGATTTTTCTGCCGCGTCGCAAAACCCATTTCGCCTACCAACTTCGCGTCACGCGCGGGAACGGCGAGCTGCGCCAGTTCCACGACCCGTATCGCTTCCTGCCCACGCTCGGCGACCAGGATCTGTATCTCTTCAACGAGGGCAACGAGCACCGCATCTACGAAAAACTCGGCGCGCATCTGCGCGTGATCGACGGCGTCTCCGGCGTGGCCTTCGCGGTCTGGGCGCCCGGCGCCGCGCGCGTTTCCGTGGTCGGTAATTTCAACAACTGGGATGGCCGCTACCACCCCATGCGCCCGCTCGGCGCGTCCGGCGTGTGGGAGTTGTTCATCCCCGGCCTCGGCGAGGGCGAACTCTACAAATTCGAGCTGCGCACCCAGCCGGGCAACATCCTCGTCAAGACCGATCCCTACGGCTCCGCCTTCGAGGCCCCGCCCGGCAACGCCTCCATCGTCTGCAACCCGCGCAAACACGTGTGGAACGACGGCGACTGGATCGCCCGCCGCGCCGCCGAAGCCGGTCATCTCGACCGCCCCATCTCCATTTACGAGGTCCATCTCGCCTCGTGGAAGCGCAAGCTGGAGGACGGCAACCGCGTGCTCACCTACCGCGAACTCGCGCCCGCGCTCGCCGACTACTGTCTCGATCTCGGCTTCACCCACATCGAGATCATGCCCGTCGCCGAGCATCCCTTCGACGGCTCGTGGGGTTATCAAGTCACGGGCTTCTTCGCGCCCACGCACCGCTTCGGTCGCCCCGACGACTTCGCGTGGTTCGTCGATCACCTCCACCAGCGCGGCATCGGCGTCATCCTCGACTGGGTGCCCGCCCACTTCCCGCGCGACAGCTTCGCGCTCGCCGAATTCGACGGCACCCACCTCTACGAGCACGCCGATCCGCGCCAGGGCGCGCACATGGACTGGGGCACCTTGATCTTCAATTTCGGCCGCCACGAAGTTCGCTGCTTCCTCGTCGCCAACGCCCTCGCGTGGCTCGACTACTACCACCTCGACGGCCTGCGCGTGGACGCCGTGGCCTCCATGCTCTACCTCGATTACTCGCGCAAAGAAGGCGAATGGATCCCCAACCAACACGGCGGGCGCGAGAACCTCGAAGCCATCAATTTCCTGCGCGAGACCAACCGTCTCGTGCATCATTACTATCCCGGCGTGCTCACCATCGCCGAGGAGTCCACCGCCTTCGCCGGCATCTCGCGCCCGGTCGAGGAGGGCGGCATCGGTTTCGACTTCAAGTGGAACATGGGCTGGATGCACGACACCCTGAAATTCTTCCAAAAAGAGTCCGTGCATCGGAAGTGGCACATCAACGATTTCACCTTTGGCGCGCTCTACCAGTGGTCGGAGAAGTTCGTGACCGTTTTCAGTCACGACGAAGTCGTTCACGGCAAAGGCTCCATGCTCATGAAGATGCCCGCGCTCTCCATCCGCGACCGCGCCGCGCACCTGCGCTCGCTCTACGGCCACATGTGGGCGTGGCCGGGTAAAAAACTCCTCTTCATGGGCGCCGAGTTCGGCCAGTCCCGCGAGTGGGCCTACGCCGACCAGCTCGACTGGCACCTACTCCAATATCTAGACCACGAAGGCATCCGCCTGCTAGTTCGCGACCTCAACCACCTCTACAAAACCGAGCCCGTGCTCGGCCACAACGACCTCGACGGCCGCCGCTTCCGCTGGGTCAACTGCAACGACGGCGACACCACCGCCGTCTCCTACCTCCGCGCCGACGAGCAGGAGACCGCCTTCATCCTCACGGTCGGCCACTTCACCCCGGTCATGCGCGAAGGCTACCGCATCGGCGTGCCGCGCAAGGGTCGCTGGCGCGAGCTCATCAACACCGACAGCCAATACTACGGCGGCAACGGCCACGGCAACGGCGGCATCGTCTTCTCCGAGGACTTCCCCCGCGACGGTTTTGAGCAAAGCGTGCGCGTCGTGCTCCCGCCCAACTCGACCATGCTGTTCAAGTGGTCCGCCTCCGAGGCCTGAGCCCGGACAAACACAAACGCGCCGCAGGCTGGCGCGCGGCGCGTTTTCGCCTAGACTCCGTCTAAATGAAAACGCCCCTTCCTTCGCTTGCGTTCACGGCCGCGTTTATTTTCGCGGCCTGCGCCACGCCGTCATTCGGCCAGACCGCCGTTCCGCGTATTGTCACCGTGAATACACCGCCGCCGTCCGGCGCCGTCATTCAGGCCGAGAGCGAGGCCATCGCGCGCGGTTTCGAGGAGGCCTACCGGCTCATTAGCCACAAGGGTGTGTTCATCACCTATTCCCGCTCCGATACCGGCACCACCACGCTCTCCGGCATCCGACAAGTGCGCGCCACCGGTGGCGTTCTGCTCATCACCACCGAGCGGGGCCAAGACATCGCGATCCCCGCCCGCTCGGTCATCGCGATCACCACCGAGCGCCCGACTCCTTAGGGGCTGTCAGAAAATAAGTGTCGCAAATTTTGTGATCGGCGTAGAGGTTGGGCCGCATGCAAGACACGACGCAGCTGGAGCGGCGCTTCGCGCAACTCGCGCCTCATTTGAATGAACGCCTCAGGCGTCTTTGGGCGGCGGCGGAGGCCGACGCGCTAGGGTTTGGCGGTGCGGTGGCGGTGGAGCGATGCACTGGGGTGTCGCGGCGTGCGATTCGGGCCGGTGGTCGCGAGCTGGCTGCGGCCAGGCCCGATGCTGCGTTGGCCGCCGGGCGGGAGCGCATTCGGCGGGCGGGCGGCGGGCGCAAAAAGGCCACGCAAAACAATCCCCTTCTGCTGGGCGCGCTGTTGGCCTTGGTCGAGCCAGCCACCCGCGGCGACCCCGAAAACCCATTGCGCTGGACATCGAAGAGCGTGCGCCATCTGGCGGCCGAACTTAAGAGCCAGGGCATGAAGGCGAGTCATCAGCTCGTGGCCGAACTGCTGATGGCCGAAGGCTATAGCCTGCAGGCCAACGTCAAAATTCGCGAAGGGGGCGCCCATCCTGATCACAACGCCCAGTTCGAGCATATCAACGAACGCATTCGCGCGGCCCAGGCGGAGGGGCGGCCGGTCATATCGGTGGACACCAAAAAGAAAGAGTTGGTTGGCGACTTCAAAAACAGCGGGCGCGAATGGCATCCCAAGGGCCGGCCCGAAGCGGTGCGCGTGCATGATTTCATCATCCCCGAGATGGGGCGCGCCAATCCTTATGGCGTTTACGACCTGGCGCATAACCAGGCATGGGTGAGCGTGGGCACCGACCACGACACGGCGGCCTTTGCCGTCGGCACGATCCGCCGGTGGTGGCAAAGCATGGGGGCTGCGCTCTATCCGCACGCCACGCAACTACACATCACGGCTGATGGCGGCGGCAGCAATGGTTCCTGCAATCGCCTTTGGAAGCGCGAGCTGCAGGCCTTGGCCGACGACACCGGGCTGCGCATTGAAGTCACCCACCTGCCGCCAGGCACCAGCAAGTGGAACAAAATCGAGCATCGGCTCTTCTCCTTCATCAGCCAGAATTGGCGGGGAAAGCCACTGATCAGCCATGAAGTCATCGTGCAGCTCATCGCGGCCACCACCAATCGCAAGGGGCTGACCGTGCGCGCCGAACTCGATCCGACCCCGTATCCGCCCGGACTCAAGATCAGCGACGACGAAATGGCCTCCCTTCGGCTCGTGCCAGCCCCCTTCCACGGCGAATGGAACTACGCCCTACTCCCCAAGGTCCCCGCTTTGCAATAGACACTTATTTTCTGACAGGCGCTTAGCCTGCGCGCTGCGCCTTATACAGTCCGCCCGCGCCGCTCGCCAGATAGCTCGCGAAACACGCCACCGCGAAAAGCCCGGCGTGCGCGCCGCCAAACAACTCCAGCGCCAGCAGCGTGCAGGCCAGCGGCGTCTTCGTCGCGCCCGCGAACACCGCGACGAAACCCAGTGCCGCGCCCAGCTCCAGCGGCACGCCGAGCATAGGCCCGGCCACGTGCCCCAGCGCCGCGCCGATGAAAAACAGCGGCGTCACCTCGCCGCCCTTAAAACCCGCGCCCACCGTCACGACGGTGAACACCAGTTTCCAAAACCAACTCCACGACGTCGCCCCGCCCGCCTCGAACATCGTGCGCAACGACGGCGCCGCCGGGTCTGGATGCCACGCGCCGAGTCCGAGATAAGCATCGGTGCCCAAGGCCAGCGCGAGCCCGCCCACCGCCACGCCGCCGATCACCGGCCGCAGCCACCAGGCCACCCCGGCGCGTGCGAAAGCGTCCCCGACACCATGCGCCGCGAAGACAAAAAACCGCGCGACCAACCCGAACACCAAGCCCAGCGCCGCCACGCGCAACAGCGACGCTGGCGCGAGATCGTCCGCCGCCGCCGCCAGTCCCGCCATCATGGCAAAGTTGTCGTGATGCGCGCCGAGCGCGTGGCACACCCAATCGCCCATCAGCGCCGCGACCAGACACGGGCCGGCCCACGCGTAGTGGATGCGTCCGCGCACCAGCACCTCGAGCGCGAAGACCGCACCCGCCACCGGTGTGCCAAACACCGCGCCGAAACCGCCCGCCACGCCCGCCGACAGCAGCATGCCCTGCCAGTGGTGTCCGAGCCGCAACGCGCGTCGCACGCCGTCCGCCAGCGCCCCGCCCATCTGCACCGCCGTGCCCTCGCGGCCCGCCGATCCGCCGCACAAATGGGTCAACAAGGTCCCGCCCCACACCAGCGGGGCCATGCGCAGCGGCACGCCCGCGCCGGGCTCGTGGATTTCGTCGATGATCAGGTTGTTGCCTCTGTCCGAATTCAGCCCGTGCGCGCGATAAATCCACACCGACAACACGCCCGCCACCGGCAGCAACGCGAGCAACCACGGGTTCGCGAAACGCGTGCGCGTGACAAATTCCAGCGACCATAAAAACCCCGCCGAAGCCACGCCCGCCAGCGCGCCCACGACCGCGGCCAGCGCCAGCCCGGCGGCGAATTCCCGTGCGCGAGCCATGCGCCTCGGAGCGGGTAAGGGGTGAGACTCGGCGTTCATGGGCGCGCACTTTGGCCAGAGCCGACGAGCGACGGCAATCCCCGTCCTCGACTCCGCCGCCCGCCTTTGCCCAGCATGCGGTCGTGCGCATCGTGGTTCTCGTTCGTTCTCTTTTTTGCCTGCTCGGCCTGGCCCTGTCCGCGTGCGCCCTCCAATCGCAGACTCCCGCCGTCGCCATCCTGGCCAACCGCGACGACCCCGAATCCATGGAACTCGCGCGACACTACGCGCAGCGTCGTGGACTTCCGGATACGGCGATCATCGCCTTGTCCATGCCGCCGGGCGAGCAAATCACCTGGCCCGAATTTGTGGCCCGCATCTGGAATCCGTTCGTGCGCGAGGCCGTGGATCGCGGATGGCTGCTCGCCTCCATCTCGGCCTCGACCGATCCGGTCGGACGCTTCCGCATCACCTCCGCCCGTCATCGGCTCGACGCGCTCGTGATCTGCCGCGGCGTGCCGTTGCGCATCGCCCATGACCCCGCGCTCTACGATCCGGCGAGCAACCCGCTGACCAAAAACGCCTCGCTGCAAACCAACGAGGCCAGCGTCGATTCCGAGCTCGCCCTCTTCGCGGCCGACAATCCCCCCATCGCCGCCCTCGTCCCCAATCCGCTTTTCAACACCGACCGCCCCTCGTCCTTCGCGCTTGAGCAAATCGTCCCCGTCGGCCGTCTCGACGGCCCCACGCTCGCCGACGCCAAGGGCCTGGTGGATCGCGCGCTGGAGGCCGAGCGCATCGGCCTCGCCGGTCGCGCCTACCTCGACCTCGGCGGGCCCCACCGCCGCGGCGACGAATGGCTGGAGGCCTGCCTGCCCGAGCTCGCCTCGCTCGGTTTCGAAACCGACGTGGACCGCGACCGCGCCAGCCTGCGTCCGCATGCACGCTTCGACGCGCCGGCCCTATATTTTGGTTGGTATGAGGGCAACCTGAACGGTCCCTTCACCGCGCCCGGTTTTCGTTTCCCGCCTGGCGCGATCGCGCTGCACATCCACAGTTTTTCCGCCACCACCCTGCGCTCGCCCTCGCGCGGCTGGACCGGACCTCTGGTGGCGAAGGGCGTTACCGCCACGGTGGGCAACGTCGCCGAGCCCTACCTCGAATTCACCCACCAACCGCACCTGCTGCTCCGTGCCCTCGCGCGTGGCGAGCCCCTCGGCCGCGCCGCGCTCTATTCGATCAACGCGCTCAGTTGGAAAGGCATCGTGGTGGGCGATCCGCTTTACCGCCCCTTCGCGGTCTCCGCCGAGGAGCAATGGCAGGCGCGCAAAACCCTTCCGCCCGAGACCGAGACCTACGCGCGCATCCGCCGCCTGCGCCTGCTCTCCGCCGCCGGGCGGGGCGAAGAAACGCTCTCGCTCGGCGTGGCCGGCATGCGCCAAAACCCCAGCCTCCCGCTCGCGCTTACTCTCGCCGGTCTGCAACTAAGCGCGGGCGATCCGGCCGCCGCGCGCCGCAGCCTCGCGGTGTTCGGGACTTTGCCCTCCTGGCGTCCGGCCGACCATGCGCTGGTGCTTGCCTCCGCGCGTTCCTACCAGGCCGCCGAAGATGCGGCCGCCGGCGTTAAACTTGTGGAACGTCTTCTCGCCGAACCCTCGATATCCCCCGCGTTTCGCCTCGAAATCCTGCGCCAAGGCATGGCCATAGCCCGCGCCGCGCTCGATTTTAACCGGGCCGGTCGTTGGGAGGCCGAAATCGCCCGCCTCACCGCGCCCGCCGCCGCCGCCGGGGCCACGCGCGTTCCCTGATCGTTTGCCTCCGCCCTTGTTTTTCCGCCCACCTCTCCGCCATATTTACGAATCATGCGCCTCGCCGCCGTTCTTACCATCCTCGCCCTTTTCCTCGCCGCTCCCGTTGCGCTCCACGCGCAACCTGCGCAATCGCCCGCCGTCGAACTCGCCAATCTCCGCGAGGACGTGCGCCTGCTTCTCCAGCGCGTCGGTCAACTTTCCCTGCGCGTCGAACAACTTGAGACCCAAAACGAACGCCTCGCCAAGTCCGCCGCCGGCGCCGAGCGCAACTACGCCACCATCGCGCAACTGAACACCGCCATCGCCGACCTCGCCCGCGAACTTCGCGCCGCCGACGCCTCCAACCGCTCCGAGATTCTCGGCGCCGTCGCCACCCAGATGGAAAATCTCGCCCGCCAGACCAACACCGCCCTCGAAGCCGCCGCGCGCGGCCGCGCCGCCGCCGTTCCCTCGCAACCCACCTTCTCCGATAACTTCCCCAAGGAAGGCGTCACCTACACCGTCGTCAGTGGCGACACCATCGCCCGCATCGCCCAAAAGACCGGCGCCAAGGTGCAGGATATTCTCAACGCCAACCGCATCGCCGATCCCACCAAGATCCAGGTCGGCCAGGTTCTCTTCGTCCCCGGCGGCAAGTAATCCGCACGCCCCGCCCACGCTCTTCCGTATTTCGCTCCCTACATGGCCACTCCCAAATCTCGTCTCGGTCGCGGTCTCGGCGGCCTCATCGCCGCCGCCGCTCCCGCCAAACCCGCCGCCCTGCCCGCCGCCGCCGCCGCGCCCGCCGCCGCTCCGGCCTCGCCCAACGGATTCATCGAGGTCGCCGTCACCGCCATCACGCCCAGCCCCTATCAGGCCCGCAAGGACATCGCCCCCGAGCACCTTCAGGAACTCGCCGAAAGCATCCGCGCCGAGGGTCTTCTCCAGCCCGTGGTCGTGCGCAAGATCGCCGAAGGCAAATACCAGCTCATCGCCGGCGAGCGCCGCTGGCGCGCCTTCCAGCTTCTTAAACTCAAGGCCATCCCGGCGCGCCTCGTCGCCGCGAACGACGCCTCCTCCGCCGCCCTCGGCCTGATCGAGAACCTTCAGCGCGAAGGCCTCAACCCGCTCGAAGAGGCCTACGGCTACGCCAGCCTCATCCGCGATTTCGACCTCACCCAGGAAGCCGCCTCCGAGCGCGTGGGCAAACCCCGCGCCTCCGTCGCCAACTCGCTTCGCCTCCTCGCGCTCGACGGCGAACTCCAGGGCTACCTCGCCAAGGGCATTCTCTCCGTCGGCCACGCCAAGGTCCTCCTCGGCGTCGAGGAGCCCGCCCAGCGCGCCCTGCTCGCCCGCCGCGTGATCGAGGACGGCCTCAGCGTGCGCGCCACCGAGGCCCTCGTCGCGGCCAAGAAAAACCTCGCCAACGCGCCCGCGCCCGGCGCGTCCGCCGGCGCCGCCGGCGCGAAAAAACTCAACCCCGCCGACTCCGCCGCCATCGCCAGTATCCAAAAACGCCTTACGTCGCATCTCGGCGCGCGCGTCGCCGTCCAGCACGCCGGCAAGAAGGGCAAGATCGTCATCCCCTATGCGGGCAACGACGACCTTCAACGCATCCTCGAAAAGCTCGGCGTCGAACTCTGATCTATCGCACGCCTCGCGCGCACCTCGACCGCCTCGTCCCACCGCAACCGCAACCGACCACCCGTCCCGCCCCGACATAACCCCGCGAGCCGCCGCCCCGCGAGCGCGCCCCAGCCTTGTCCTCCACTCCCACCGAACACGCCGCGCGCGTCCTCAATCAAGCCGGTGGCGTCCTCTCCGACGCTGTCGATTATCTGCGGCTTGACCCCATTCCGCCGGTGTTCCGCGAACTGCGCCGCTACAGTTTCGCCAAGCTAAAGGCCGACATCACCGCCGCCGCGATGGTGGCCATCGTCACCATCCCGCAAGCCATCGGTTTCGCGCTCGTGGTCGGTCTGCCGGTCGAGGCCGTCGTCGCCACCGCCATCATCGGCGCGATGTTCTGCGCGCTCTTCAGCGGTTCGCGGCACATGGTTTTTGGTCCGACCAACACGATTTCCATCATTCTTGCCGGAGCTCTGCTCTCGGTGCGCGACGTCCCGCTGACCGCGCTGGAGAAGGTCTTGGTCATCGGATTCCTCATCGGAATTTTCCAGGTGGCGGCGGGTTTTTTTAAGCTCGGCACGCTCACCCAGTTTATTTCCCGCACCGTCATCGTGGCCTACGCCTGCGCGGTCGCGGTGCTCATCGGCGTCGGCCAGATAGGCAATCTTTTCGGCATCGGCGCGTCGGACGACGTCTCTCTGCCCGGCACCGTCGCCCACCTCGCGGTGAGCCTCGGCACCCTGCACATCAACGGCATGACGGCGGGCGTGGGCATCGCGAGTCTGCTCGCGATGGTGCTCATCCGCCGCATCCGGCCCAACTGGCCCGAGGGCCTCATTGTCATCATTCTCTCCGTCGCCGTCTCGGTCGCCTACGGCCTGGGCGACTTCGCCGTGGCGCTGGTGCGCGATGGCGGCGAGCTCGCCGGCGGCATGCCCATCTTCGTCGGCTTCCCCAGCAACGCCACCGGCCTCGCGCTCGTGCCCGCGCTCACCAGCGTGGCCCTCGCCGCCGCCATCCTCGGCATGCTGGAGGCCATCTCCATCACCAAGAGCCTCGCCGCGCGCTCCGGCCAGCGCGTGAACCCGAACCAGGAATTGATCGCCATGGGCGCGGGCAACCTGGCCGCCACCGCCTTCGGCGCCATGCCCGGCTCCTCGTCCTTCGTGCGCAGCGCGGTGTGTCAGCAGAGCGGCGGCGCGACCCAGCTCGCCAGCATGTTCGCCAGCGTGATGGTGTTCGCCGTGCTCGCGGTGACGTCGGGGTTTATCAACTACATCCCCATCGCGACGCTCGCCGCGTATCTGATTTTGGTCTCGATGCGCCTGATCAATTGGGAGCAGGTTCGCATCGTCACCCGCGCGACGAATTCCGACGCCATCGTTTTCTGGCTGACGCTGCTTTCCGCTTTGTTTCTCAAGCTCGACACCGCCGTTTACGTGGGCATCGGCGCTTCGCTTGTGCTCTTTTTGAAGAAGGCCAGCGCCCCTTCGCTGGTCGAATACGGCTTCAACGACCAAGGCCAGCTCTCCCAGCTCGACGAGCCCAAGGATCGCACCGACGCCGCCATCTCCATCGTTCACGTGGAGGGCGAACTTTTCTTCGGCGCGGCGGATTTGTTTCAGGACCAGGTGCGTTACCTTGCCGAGGATGGTGGCGTCCGCGTGATCGTGCTGCGCATGAAAAACGCGCGCCACCTCGATGCCACCTCGGTGATGTCCTTGCTCCAGCTCCACCAGTCCTTGCGCAAGGCGCGCCGCCATTTGCTCATCAGCGGCATTAATCCCGATGTCGAACGCGTGCTGAAGCGCAGCGGCGCATGGGAGGTGGTCGGTCCGGAGAACATTTTCCCCGCCGAGGCGAATCTCACCATGAGCACGAAGCGGGCGCTTCAGCGCGCCAAGGCCCTGCTCAAGCAGGACGGCGCGCAGGGCAAGGCGGACGTGCGCATCTTCTACGACCGCAAACGTGCCGAAGATCAGGCCAACGCCACCGGCTCCGCCCCCGAATACGTGGCGGACTACGAGATCTGATCGTTTGGGGCTGAAACCAATTACCCTAGGGTCTGTCAGGAAATAAGTGTCGCAAGACGACGCTGAGATTTTGGTCGAGGGCAAGGCGAGCGCGAGGGAGCATCCGCGAGCGGCTGTAACTGAGCGCGCAACACCGCCCCCGGCCAAAAGATCGAGTCAGATTGCGACAATAATTTTCTGACGGGCCCCTAGTCTCTAGACTTTACTGAATTGCTGGAGGGATGATCTCCGTGTCGTCCTAGGTTCCCCGACCCCTTCGGTTCCCCCTATCGAAGGCGAGGCTCGACTCGCCGCCCCTACATAGCGGAACGACGCAGTCGTTTCGTTCAGAGCACCTCACCACTGGGAGCGCCGGCATCCTGCCGGCATTCAGAACCAAAGCCGGCAAGATGCCGGCGATCCCAGTAACGAACGTGAACACCGCGCCGTCCCCAAGGAGCGGCGACACTCCTGTCGCCGAACCCCGTCCGCTTTCCTGGAGGGACGACCTCCGTGTCGTCCGCCCCTTAACCCCCTGACGTTTTTTTGCCCGTTCGGTGCCCCAGCCCGTCCAAGCTCTACCTGCCGCGCCCTTCGTAGCTTCAGCCTAAAACCGGCAGTAGAAACCGCAGATGCGCCTGCGGCGCATCTGCGGTTAAATCCGACTGCTGTTTCTAGGCTAATGCGCGTTCAAGTTGAGCCTCTGTGGGTAGGGACGGACCGCTGGGCCGTCC
>CAZOGV010000010.1:0-30314 GCA_964579225.1 uncultured Akkermansia sp.
CGCGGGCCTGTGCGTCCACGCCACTGTAGCCCCTGCGTCCACCGTTGCGGGTGATTGTTCAGCGACAATCTGAATTACACTTCAGCGACAATCAGCCACTTTTATAAGTAGATTTTTCTAGGAGCCTGGCTCTTTTCTCAACACAGCCAATAACAGCGTATTGCTGTGGCTTTGTTGAGAAAAGAGCCAGGCGGGGTTACGAAAGTGGCTGATTGTCGTCGGTGTCGATTTCAGATTGTCGCCAGACAGGCCACGGAAACGCCGGCGCGAGCCGGTAGTCGAACGCCGCCACCGCCACCCCGCGCACCGCTAGCCAGTGGTTAAACGCCGCCAACTCCGTGCGGTCGCCGCCATCCCACCCGCCGCCATGCACCAACACCACGCAGGGCGATCCACCCTTCCCTTCGCCGCGCCCGGGCAAAGTGTAACCAAATTGGTTACACTTTTCCGCCCCATCCTTCGCCCGATAAAAATCCACCGCGCGTCCGTCCGCGTCGAAGCGCTCCACCGCGACCCGCCGCGTCGCCATCGGCTTACGCAACAAACGTCTCCACGACCAAAGCACCGCGACCTCCCCCTCGCCTACTCCCACTCCCGCACTCGCGCCAAACACCGCCGCCAACTCTCGCTCCACACCCGCGCTCATCCGCCATGCCGACCACACCGGCCGCGCAAAACCCGCCGCCGCCAACAACGCCACTCCTTCCGCCACTCCGGCGGCCGCCACGCTCGCCGCGCCGCCATTCTCCTCCACCACGCCCGCCGCTCCCGCCGCGCCCACCGCCACCGCGAGCAACACCCAGCTCATGCCCGACACCCGCTTCGGCCTGCGTTCACGTTCACCACGGGCTCACCACTTTTCCGAGCGCATGAGGCCCTCAGGCGAGGCCGCCTCGTAAATCAACTCGTCGCCGCGAAAGATCTTGATCCACACCCCGTGCAGAGTCTCCCGGCTACGCGTGTCACCCGTCGCGGCCGACCGGATGTTGCCCCGATACCTCATTCTAAAAACCGACACCGCCTCGGTGCGAAAATCCAGCCGCCCGAAGGCCGGAACCTGCTCGATTCTCGTGCGGTGCCTGGCCCGGCGAAAGCCCTCGACCTTGTCCCTGTGAACGCCGCCCTGCGCCACCTGGAGAAATCGTCTCGAACAACTCGACTACCTCGCACCCACCCGCGATGGCCTGCCCATCGGCTTCGGTCTGATCGAAAGCACTCACCGGCAAATTTAGCCCCACCTCAAACTCGCCGGAGCATGCGGGACCCGGCACGACGCCGCATTCATGTGCCAGCGCCGGGTCATCCGCGCCAACGGCTTTGGGGACGGAGATTGGCGAAACGGACATGACTTGGTGTTACCCCACCGCCTTCGCTGCAATCGGGTAGATTTGGCGTTTGTGACTTTTCAATAACGCGACGGAATTCTTTCGAAGATTTATTGCGAAAATGAAGCCAAAGATACTTCCTGATGACCCGCTCCTAGGAACCCTTAGGGAAAATAGGGTAATCTAAGCTTGCCACGTTTCCAGCCCTAATCAACCTTCGCCAATCTAACACTCAACCTATGAAAAAAAAGCGTCCCCTAGCCCTGCTGACCGCACTTGCCGCCACGCCCGCTTTTGCGGCCCCGTTTCTGGCAATCGGTGAAAATGCCGAACTCTTTCTCACCGCCTCTACTTCCGTTCGTTTCGAAGATAACATCAATTATGCTCCTTCTGGAGCAGAGCGTGCCGATGAGATTTTCGAATTCACTCCCGGACTCGAGCTGGTGTTCGGAAAAAGCTCCCTAACTCGCGGTTCACTTTCGATTTACGAGCGATTGATCGCTTATTCGAACAACACGCAGTTCAACGATCAGCTGTTCAATGCGGTGTTTAGCTCTACCTATGATGGAGCCAAGCTTTCGGTTAAAACCAACGCCTCTTACCGCGAGCTGAGCCAAACCACTCAGGACGTTCAGGCCATTATCAGCAGCACACGGATTGCCGCTGGCGTTGGCGGCGAATTGGCTCTCACGGAGAAAACGAAGATTGGGGCTGGATTCCAGTATGATAACCGCGACTACGATCCTCTGGCGCTCGCTGATCGCACGACCTACACTGTTCCGGTCAACTACTACTTTGCCATCCGCCCCAAGATCGATCTGAGCGCGGGTATCCGGTATCGCAAAACGGATGTCGATCTGGCGAATCTCGATTCCGAAGACTTCTTTTTTAATGTCGGCGCGCGTGGAGAATTCACGCCGAAGCTGACGGGAAGTTTCAACATCGGCTACACCATCCGTGACAACGACGTAGGCAGCGATGACTCCCTCCTCGGTTTCAATGCCGGTCTCGCTTACGCCTACTCTCCCAAGACCCAGATTACATTGGACGCTTCCAATGATTTCGATACCGGCTCTGCGGGCACCAATCAGGAAACGTCTTCGATCACTTTGGGTGCGAGCAGCATGATTTCACCCGCTTTCAGTCTTCGTAGTTCGATTACCTACCAGCATATCGATTATGTTGGCGCTGGTGGCGGCCGGACGGACGACTACGTAATCTTCAGTGCGGGTGCCTCTTACATCCTGAATCAGCACGTTAACTTTGCCGCATCGTATTCGCACTATAACAATAGTTCGAATAACGCCCTGAGCGAGTTTTCCGCCAACGTCCTGAGCTTGTCGGCCAATTTCCGCTACTGAGCTGATTTTTCTCATTTTGTATCGGTTATAACGGGGGAAGATATATATCTTCCTCCGTTTTTGGTTTAATTTGCCGTCTATGTTACTCCTTTGAAAACCTCTTTTATCGTCACCATTCTCACCCTGTGGGTCCTCAGTATCGCCACTTTCGCGCGTGCGCAGTCGGAAACGTCCACCTCCGCAGGTCTGCCGGCATCGGCGACTTCCGCGGATTATAAACTTCTGCCGGCCGACTATATTCAAATTCGGGTTTTCCAAGAAGAGGAGCTCACCCGAGAGTTTTCCGTCTCGCAGGATTACACTATATCACTGCCTCTGATTGGCACGGTTGATGTGCGTGGTCGCAGCCTGCGACAGACCGAGGAATTGGTGCGTCAACTTTATGATCGCGACTATTTGGTGAATCCGCAGATTACCTTGGTTGTTTTGCGTTATGTGGAGCGTGCGGTAAACGTTATTGGTTCGGTAAACGCGCCCCAAGCCGTGCCATTTCCTCCCGAGCGGGGTCTGACCTTGATCGAGGCGGTTGCGCGTGCGGGCGGATTTAGTCGCTTGGCGGACAAATCGCGTGTGCGAATCGTTCGTACGGACGACGAAGGTGTAAACACTACTTACACGGTGAATGTGGACCGCTTGATTGACGGCCGCTCCGCCAGCAGCTGGCCCCTGCAGGTCGATGATGTCATCGAGGTTCGTGAGAGAATCCTATAAACAATTTTCGGATAATTTTATTATTTTTAATGGATTCGCAATCTAAGCATCCCCCCGGTCCCAACCCTTCTGAATATGGTGGTGGATACGGTTACCCCGGCGCTGGTTATGGTGAAACTGGCGTCGCTCAACGCGGTTTAAACGACTACCTGCTCATTCTGCGCGAGCGCATATGGTATGTCGTTGTTGTATTCCTTGTCGTGTTCGCTTCGGCCTTGGTTTACACGTTCGGTAAAACCAAAATGTACGAATCTTTCGCGAGTGTTCAGGTTCTACGTCAGGACGCCAATGCGTTTCACGCCGAGCGAGTCATCGATACTTCGGTGCGTGGAGCCGAGGATTTAAATACCCTCGTTAAGGTCATGGAAAGCGCGCTCATCGTTAAGCGCGTGGCGGACCGTATCACGGGTGAGGAACTCCGGAATTTCATGAAGCCCTACGAAAGCGGTCGCTGGGGTGGACCGCTTACACCTTTGGAGGTTTTGGGAAGCAACCGTCGAATCACGCCTCTTCGTCTCAGTCTCGTAGTTCAGGTTTCCTATCGTCACCCCGATCCGGTGGTGGCGGCTAACGTAGCCAATATGTTTGTTGATGAATTCCTGCAATGGAGTGCTCGCGTGCGTATCGACGAGTCGATGATTGTGGTACAGGATCTGCAAATCCGTGCCGAACAGCAGGGTAAGCGCGTCGAGGAGCAGGCCCTTAAGCTTCAGGATTACCGTGAACAGAACGGCATGGTTTCTCTTGATGAACGAAAAGACATCGTCACGGAGACACTCAAGCAGCTGAATGTCCTTGTTACGCAAACTGCCGCGAGACTAAAGGAAGCTGAAGTCCGGTGGAGGCAGGTAAGCGATCGCCTCGAAAATCAAGGTGATCTCAATGAATTGTCGTTCATCGCTTCGAATCCGCTGATCGCTCAGCTTACCCAGCAAATTTCCTCCCAGAAGATTTTCATCGCGCAGCTTCGCGAGCGTTATCGTGATCGGCATCCGAGGATGATCGAGGCGACCAACTCTCTCGTTCAGGCAGAGCGCGAATTGGAGCGAGCGCTTCGCTCGACGACCGCAAGTGTTAAGGCCGAATACGAGAACGCCCAGAGTGTTCACGAACAGACGCTTAAGACGCTGGCTGAGCAGTCCACCGCGTCTCTCTCTTTGGACCGCATGAGCGTCCAGTATCAGGCCCAGGAGAATGAACTCAAAATCAATGAGGCCATTCTTGCCCAGCTGCAGGCTCGTATGCGCGAAGTGAATATGCAGGCCACCCGTGAGGAAACGGGAGCTCGCAAGGTGGACGCGGCGGTTCCCTCGGCGCTCGCTCGCTATGTTGAGCCCAAGATCACGCTTTATGTCGGCATGGGTATCGTTGCCGGCTTGGGCCTAGGATTGGCCTTCGCCTTCTTCGTGGCCTTCATCGATGATCGGGTGAAGAGTTCCTTCGACATTGAATCCGTGGTCGGACTGCCCTTGTTGGGAATCATTCCCCATATAAAAAAGATGGAGCAGCCCGACAAGGCTCAGATCGTGATAAATAACGCCGACCGACAGGTGGCCGAGGCGTTTCTAACCCTGCACTCCAGTCTTCGCCTGCGTGATGACGCCAAGAACGCCAAAGTTATTCTGACCACATCAACGATACCCGGCGAGGGTAAGTCCTTTACTACAACTAATTTGGCGTTAACCTTCGCCTCGCATGGCGAACGAGTGTGCGTGGTTGACTGCGATCTTCGTAAGCCGAATATTCACAAGTCTTTTCGTTGCGAAAACCTAAAGGGTGTCATTGATGTCTGTTCAGGGGCCGCAACCATCGATGATGTCGTGTTGAAGGATGTTCATCCGAATCTTGATATCTTGACCACTGGAGGGCGCGCGAAGAATCCCACCCAAATTTTGAACAGCAAGGGGTATGAGCAGATGATTATCGATCTGCGCAAGCGCTATGATCGTATTTTCATTGATACGCCTCCGCTTGCGGCCGTGAGCGACGCACTTATCGTCCTTCCGTTCGTCGATGGTTCAATTTTTACTATATTCTTCAATAAAGTTCGTCGTCGCGCCGCTCAAGCTTCTGCCAAGCGCCTGCTGGAATCGAATGTCACTTGTTTTGGCGCGGTGCTGAATGGTTTGAATATTTCGGTGTCGGGTTACTACTACGCCCAATATTACGATAAATCCTACAAGGATTATTACGTGGTGGCGGATGATGATGGCGAGCCCGAGGCGCGCGATTCCAAGCCTGCCAAGGCGGTTACGGCTACTTGAGTAATTTTTTGCTGAAATCGATCCCGGTCGGTCTCGCGTCGGCCGGGCTTTTTTGTGGGCGATTAGTCAGGTGGCGGTTTTTGCCGCCGCTCGGTTTAGCCGATCACGAATCGCGGGAGCGAGGCCTTCCGTGCCTGCCGGGAGCTCGACGTGAATCATACGCCAGCCGCCGGCGTCGAGTTCGCGCAACTTGGTGAAGAGGGTGCGTGCGATCTCTGCCAGATCGCCCCGCCGGCTCAACCAGTGGGTACGGGCGTCTTCCGCCGCTTGCCGGTTTGGTCGCCGGAGCAGCAGCACGGCTTGGTTTTCTCCCAAGCTTGAGATTGTTTTTTCGGAGATCGCACCGTGCAGGCGCAGCGGAGTGCGCGGGCTGTAATGCCGCGAAAGCATGCCCGGCGCTATCGCCGGCACGCCTTCGCGCACGCGGTGCGGTTTGCGTGGTTGGTTCACGGCGCGGCCGAGAATTTGTTCAATGATCTCCACCGGCAGGCCACCGGGCCGGAGCAGGCGAGGATGATCCGGTTTGGTCAGGTCCAGGATAGTGGATTCAACGCCTACGGTGCAGTCGCCGCCGTCGAGCACGGCGCGCAGCTCTGTGCCGGCGAGTCCGTCGCGCACGTGCGCAGCCGAGGTGGGGCTGATATAGCCAAAGGGGTTCGCGCTGGGGGCCGCGAGCGGGGTGCCCGCAAGTCGAATCAGACGTCGGAAAAGCGGGTGCGCCGGCACGCGCACCGCGACGGTGGATTTGCCGGCGGTTACCAGATCGGGCACGCAGGCTTTTTTCGGTAGCACCAGCGTGAGCGGTCCGGGCCAGCAGGCGGCGGCGAGTTGAAGCGCGGCGTCGTTGACCTCGGCGACTTTGCTCAACTCGCGGACCGTGGCCAGGTGGACGATCAGGGGATCGGTCGATGGACGGCCCTTGGCGCGGAAGATTCCGGCGCAGGCTTCGGGGTCGAGCGCGTTGGCGGCTAGACCGTAAACTGTTTCCGAGGGCACGCCGACGATGCCGCCGCGCCGCAGGATGGCGGCGAGCCGGTCGAGGTTGGCCGGGGTGGGGCGAAGGATGCGTGGAAGGCGGGTGGGCATAAAAAAACCGGGGCGGCTAAGGCCGGCCCCAGTCTGGATGAGCGCTCAGGAGGTCTCGCTTACTTGGCGAGCAGCATGGCGCGGCTGCGCTTGATGGTCGAGGTGACGCGGCGCTGCTGCTTGGCGGAGAGGTGGGTATACTTGCGCGGCAGGATCTTGCCGGTATCGGTGACGTAACGGACCATCAGTTCGGGCTGGGTGAACGGGAAGGCCTCGGGCGTGAGGGACTGGGTGGTGGGTGTTTCGGTGGCGCTCATTGATGAAAAAGACTGGAAGCACATCGCACGGCTCACCAGCTTGTCAACTCGTCATTCTCGACGCGTCTCCGTAGCTCAAGTGGATAGAGCAGTCGTTTCCTAAACGACTGATCCGTGTTCGACTCACGGCGGGGACACCATTTTTTGCGGGATGTAACAGGAAGTGATGTCCAAAAGGTGGATGGGCGGGTCCCGCCGCCCGTGGCTCGTATCTCCGAAGCGTGCGCGGGGACGCGCCCGCCCACCAGATACCGGCGGTCGGGGAAAACTGACATCACTTGTCGCCGACCAAGGCCTCGTCTGGCGATAACGGCGACAAGGGTGTCGCCGCTCCTTGCGGTCGCATCCGTTTTGTCCCTTGCGGTGCATTCACCGCGATCCAACTTTGCCCGCGCGATGCCCAACAGCTTTGGACACTTTTTTCGAATCACCACTTGGGGCGAGAGCCACGGGCCGGCCATCGGCGTGACCGTGGACGGTTGCCCGCCGCGCCTGCCCATCACCGCCGCCGAGATTCAGGCGGAGCTCGACCGCCGCCGTCCCGGGCAGAGCGATATCACGACGCCGCGCAAGGAGGCCGACTCGGTCGAGATCCTCTCGGGCGTTTACGAGGGCATGACCACCGGCACGCCGATCAGCATGCTGGTGCGCAACACCGACCAGCGCTCCTCCGCCTACAACGAGATGAAGGCCGCCTTCCGGCCCTCGCACGCGGACTTCACTTATCAAACCAAGTTCGGCGTGCGCGATCCCAACGGCGGCGGTCGCAGTTCCGCGCGCGAGACCATCGGGCGCGTCGCGGCCGGGGCCATCGCCAAAAAAATCCTCGCGAGCAAGGGGCTCGAAATCCGCGCCTACATCACGCGCATCCACGATATCGCCGCGCCCGAGTCGGCGTTGGTGGAGTTTCCGACGCTCGAAGCCGTCGAGTCCACCGCCGTGCGTTGTCCGCATGCGGAGACCGCCGCCGCCATGATCGAGCGCATCAAAGTCGTGCGCTCCGAGGGGGACTCGGTCGGCGGCGTCATCCAATGCCGCGTGCGCGGCGTGCCGGTGGGTCTCGGCGAACCGGTGTTCGACCGGCTCGAGGCCGATCTCGCGAAGGCCATGCTCTCGTTACCCGCCACGAAGGGCTTCGAGGTCGGCAGCGGTTTCGGCGGCACGCTGCTGCGCGGCTCCGAGCACAACGATCTTTTCGAAAATCGCGACGGCCGCGTCCGCACCGTCACCAACCGCTCCGGCGGCGTGCAGGGCGGAATCAGCAACGGTGAGGAGATCGTCTTCAACGTGGCCTTCAAGCCTACCGCCACCATCCTCCAAGCTCAGCAAACCGTGAACCTCGCCGGCGAACCGTCAGAACTCATGGGCAAGGGTCGCCACGATCCGTGCGTGTTGCCGCGCGCCGTGCCCATCGTCGAGTCGATGACCGCGCTCGTGTTGCTCGATCACTGGCTGCGCGACTCGGCGCAGAACCACACGTTCGAGTTTTGAATTCATTCGCACACCATCCTCACGCCGCCCGTTTTAGTTTTTCGTTTTAACCATGTCCGAAGTCGCCGCCGCCCAGAGTCAGCTCGTGTATGTTATCCTCGGGGCGCCTGGTTCGGGTCGTCGCGAGGTGCTGACCGATCTCATCGCAGGCGGGCTCGATGCCGCCCACGAACGCGCGCACGTGTTCCTTCCTTCCGGCGAGGCGCCGCAGCCCGCCGATGAAGCGCTCGGCGCGTTCAGCGTCGCGCGCATGGCGTGGGATGCGGAGCATCACCTCTGGCATGCCGACTCGCCGCCCGCCGAGGCCACGCATGTGTTTGTGTTGCTCGATGGCCGCGTTGATCCGGTGGACCAGATCGAGGCGCTCAAGCCTTGGCTGGCCGCGCATTCGCTGCCGGTTTCGAGGGTGTTCACCGTGGTGCATTGCCAACTTGTCGAGAAGCACTCCGCGCTCGTGACTTGGCACGATGCCTGTGTGCATTTTTCCGACGTGGTGCTGCTCAATCGCCGCGAGGGCGTGGCGAACAAATGGATGAGCGAGTTTCGCCGCCGCTACGACGACCAGTGCATCCCCTGTCTTTTTGAATTCGTGAAGGCCGGCAAGGTTCGCAATCCCGTGCTCCTGCTTAATCCGGTGGCGCGTCGTCTCAGCCAGTTTTTTGACGAATCCGAGTGGGACGATCTCGATCTCGAGGGAGTCGAAATCGGTGAGTCTGAGGACGAGGACGGCGAGAATGTGACCCCGCTCGACAAGACGAACCTCGATCCCGACGACCAGCCGCCGGTCGATCCTTGGTTAGAGCGCGAAGGCAACGGGCATCGCAAGCAACCGTTGCCCGACATTCGGAAATATTTGGAGTAGGCCGCCCCTGGGAGCGCCGGCTTTCAGCCGGCAGGTTTCATGCGGAGCGGAGAGGCGACGATGCCGGCTGAAAGCCGGCGCTCCCGGGAGGCCGCGGGCCGTGGCCCGAGGCTATGTATTCAGCCGGGCACTACTTCGTCGCCTCGACGGCCGCGACAAACGCGCGGGCTTTGGCGGTGATGGCGGCCCAGTTGCGCTCCTTGAAGGATTTGGCATCGACCAGCGAGCTGCCGGCGGCGGTCGCGAAAGCGCCGGCCTTGATGAACTCGCCGACGTTCTCGGCGGTCACGCCGCCGGTGGGCACGAGTTCGACCTGAGGGAGAGGGGCCTTGAGAGACTTGATGTAGGCCGGGCCGAAAAATTCGGCGGGGAAAATCTTCGCGGCGTCGGCGCCCTGTTCCCAGGCGTTGACGACTTCGGTGGGGGTGAGCGCGCCGCTGAAGACGGGCACGCTGTAGCGTTGGCAAAGTTTGATCACGTCGGGCCGCAGCGCCGGGGTGACGATGAAGCGCGCGCCGGCAAGGATACCCGCGCGGGCGGTCTCGGCATCGAGCACGGTGCCGAGGCCGAAGAGGAAATCGGGCATCTCGGCGGTGGCCTTTTCGAGCAGGCGGATTGCGCCCGGTGTCGTCATGGTGAGCTCGATGGACGTGAGGCCGCCCTCGGCGAGGGCCTTGGCGCAGTCGAGCAGGCCGTCGGGATTGTCGGCGCGGATGAGCGCGATGACCTTTTCGGAGTGAAGCTTCTGGAGTATGGCGGCTTTTTTCATGGGCGAAGGTAAAGCCAGTTCCCAAGCGCCTGAGCGCGCAATCCCGGGATTGTTCACAGTCGGCAAACCTTAGCACAAAACCCGCTCCCGTTTTTAAAATGGTGCCCGGGAGCGGACTCGAACCGCTACGCTGTGAGGCACAGGCTTCTGAGACCTGCGTGTCTACCAATTCCACCACCCGGGCAGGGAAGGGAGGGCAAAGGCACCCATCCCTCGCCTCGCAGGCAAGCCCGGATTTTCCGCCGGCCCCTCGCGGACCTCAGCCGTTGAACGCTGCCATATCTGCTCTCGCCGTCTGCATCTCCGCCAAAATGATGTCCGTGTGGCCGAGCAACTGCCGCCCGGCGGGCGTAATCGTCACCATGCGACCGATGCGATCAAATAAACGACACCCCAGATCGCGCTCCAAAGCCTTGATTGCGTGACTGACCGCCGACTGCGTCAGGCCCATCTCCTTGGCCGCCTGCGTAAAACTCCCGACGCGCGCCAAGGTGGCGAAAGCGAGGAGTTTACGGCTATCCAAGGTGGAGGGCGACATGAGGGCGGACGAAAAGTGGTGAACCTGCAATTAGCACGATTCACGCCACCGCTACGCAACATGCCGCATATGAACCGATTTCATGCGGTTGCCACTCACGCATCCATTGCTACCGATGCGCACCCTGGCATTGCTGCCGGCGTCCATCGCATGTCCGAACCCACACCCGAGTCTCCGCGCCCCGCCTCCGCGCCCCGTTTCCGGATCGAATTTCCCGTCGATCTGCCCATCAGTGCGCGCGCCGACGAGATCGTGGATCTGATCGGCAAGCATCAGGTTATCATTCTCGCGGGCGAAACCGGCTCGGGCAAAACCACCCAGATTCCTAAAATGTGCCTTGCCGCCGGTCGCGGCGCGAAGGGCCAGATAGCCTGCACCCAGCCGCGCCGCGTCGCCGCGCTTTCCGTCTCTCGCCGCGTCGCCGAGGAGCTACAGGTCAACTGGGGCCGCGAGGTCGGCTGCAAAATCCGTTTCGACGATCGCACTTCCCGCGACACGGTCGTGAAGTTTATGACCGACGGCATGCTGCTCGCCGAGGTCCAGAGCGACCCGCTGCTGCGCGCCTACGACACCATCATCCTGGACGAGGCCCACGAGCGCTCGCTCAACATCGACTTCCTCCTCGGCCACCTGCGCAACCTGCGCTTCAAGCGCCCCGAGCTGCGCATCGTCATCACCTCGGCCACCATCGATACCGAGGCGTTTTCCAAGGCCTTCGACGACGCGCCCATCGTCCAGGTCTCCGGTCGCACCTTTCCCGTCGAGGTCATTTACGCCCCGCTCGATTCCCTCGGCAGCGACGCAGCCGAGAGCGACGAGCCGTCCTCCCGCCCCGAGGCGCTTCACTACGTGGACGGCGCGGTCGAGGCGGTGGAACGCATCCTCGCCGGCGATGCGGGCAACGCATCTGCAGGCGGCGACATCCTCGTATTCATGCCCGCCGAGCGCGACATCCGCGAATGCTGCGAAATCCTCGAGGGCCGGCACCGCCACGCCGAGGTGATCCCGCTTTTCGGCCGCCTCTCGCAGGCCGAGCAGCAACGCATTTTCTCCAGTTCGCAGCGGCGCAAAATCATCGTCGCGACCAACATCGCCGAGACCTCGCTCACCCTGCCCGGCATCCGCTTCGTCGTGGACACCGGCCTCGCGCGCGTCTCGCGCTACGTGCCGACCGCGCGCACGCGTCGCCTGCCCATCGAGGAGGTCGCCCAGTCGAGCTGCGACCAGCGCAAGGGCCGCGCCGGCCGCGTCGCCGAGGGTGTGTGCATACGCCTGTATTCGGAAGAGGACTACAACGCGCGCCCGCGTTTCGCCCAGCCCGAGATCCAGCGCGCCAATCTCGCCGACGTCATCCTGCGCATGAAGGCCTTCGGCCTCGGCGACATCGAGCGCTTCCCGTTCATCAACATGCCCGCGACGAAGTCCATTCGCGCCGGCTACGCGCTGCTGGAGGAACTCGGCGCGATAGGTAGGGCGGGGCCGCTGGGCCCGCCGTCCGAAAACGAATCGCACGATACGATCGCGGCGGGCCCAGCGGTCCCGCCCTACCACGGAGTCGAACTCACCCCGCTCGGCCGCGAACTCGCGCGGCTGCCGGTCGATCCCACCGTAGGTCGCATGATCCTTCAGGCTCGCGACGAGAAGGCCGTGCGCGAGGTGCTGGTCATCGCCGCCGGTCTTTCGATTCAGGATCCGCGCGACCGTCCGCTCGATGCACGCGAAAAAGCCGACGCCGCCCACCGGCGCTTTGTCCATCCCGACTCGGATTTTCTTACCCTGCTCGCGATCTGGGACAAGTTTCACGACGAGCTCGAACGCCTATCCCAGGCGCGCCTGCGGCGTTTTTGTCGCGACCACTTTTTGAGCTACACCCGCATCCGCGAGTGGCGCGACATTTACGCGCAGTTGCTCGACGTGCTCGAATCGCGCCGCGATTTCCAGATGTCGTCCGTGTTCGACGGCGTCGTGCCCGACGCGCAAACGCCCGACAAGCTCGCCTCCGGCACGCCGGGTTATCGCGCCATTCACCGCAGCATTCTCTCCGGCCTGCTCGGCAACATCGCCGCGCGCGACGAGGAGAACGGCGGATTCAAGGCGACGCATGATCGCCGCATCGCGCTCTTTCCCGGCTCCGCGCTGCACGTGCGCGACGAGAAGAAAAAGCCCTCCTACGCCAAGGCTTCGGAGGGCGCGGCCCGGGATAAACGCGGACCAAAGTGGCTCATGGCGGCCGAGATCATGGAGACCTCGCGACTCTATGCCCGCACCGCCGCGCGGCTCGATCCGTCGTGGGCGCTCGATCTTGGGCGGCACTTGCTGAAAATTTCCCACAGCGAGCCCTTCTGGAACGTCGATGCCGGCCGCGTGATGGTGAAGCAGCGCACGCGGCTGCACGGGCTCGAACTGGAGAACCGCGCCATTTCCTACGGGAAGATCAACCCGCCGCACGCCACGGAGATTTTTATCCGCGAGGCGCTGGTGAACGACGTCATCACCTGGCCGCTCGATTTCCTCGCGCACAACCGCAAGGTCCGCGACGAACTCGAGCACCTGCTCACCCGTGCGCGCGACACCGGCTTCCTGAATCTCGACGAGGCGCTCTACCGTTTCTACGCCGCGCGGCTGATGCCTGCCGGAGGTGGCATCCCGCGCCACGCGGGACCCGTGGGTTCGGCACATGGGCAGGATGCCCATGCCACTGTTTCCGACGCGCCCGAGGAGGGGGTCGCGGCGGTTCAGGATCTCGTCGCCCTGGTGCGCGAGCGTCGCGCGAAGTATCCGAAGTTTCTCATGCTCGCGCCCGACGATTTGCGCGATCCGGCGAGCATCGCCGTGGATGAGCTTGCTTTCCCCGCCGCGCTGCCGCTCGGCCAGAGCGCGCTGCCGCTCACCTACACCTACCGCCCGGGCCAGCACGACGACGGCGTCACGCTCGACATCTCGCCCGGCGACGCCGCGCGGCTGACGCCCATTGCGCTCGACTGGGCCGTGCCCGGGCACCTCGCGCTCAAGGTGGAGCATTACCTGTCTTCGCTGCCGAAGGAAGCGCGCCGCCTTTTCGTGCCGCTGGCCGAAACCGTGAAGCAACTGGCGGCCGCCGTGGCCGCGCGCGATCGCCTGACCGACCGCCGCGAAGCGCTGCCCCATGCGCTGGCGGCCTGCATCGCGGAGCGTTTCCCGATTCGGGTGGACGCCTCGGCCTGGGCGGAAAAACCGCTACCCGAACATCTGAGTGTGCGCATCCGTGTGGTGGATGAAAAGCAGCGCGAGCTTTTCGCCGCGCGCGATCTCGACGAGCTCGCGCGCCTGCTCGCCGATTATCAGAAAACGGTCACGGCCAAGATGGCCAACGACGCGCCGGCCGCCTGGGCCCGCGCCCGCGAGAAGTGGGAAAAGCCCGACCAGATGGCGTGGACCTTCGGCGACAAGCTGCCCGGGCCGGTTGAGGTGTGTATTCAAAATGGACTTACAATCTACGCGCACCCGGCCCTGAAGATCGGCGTGTCCGGCGTGGCGCTGCGACTCGCGCGCGACGCCGACGAAGCCGGTGCGTGGACGCGCGTCGCGCTCGGGCGTTTGCTCGAACTGGAGCTGCGCCACGAACTCGCCTTCCTGCACAAGGAGCTGCGCGGCCTGCGCGAACTAGGCGCGTTGATCGCGACCTATTGTCCGCTCAACCAGCTCACCGAGGACGCGGCCGGCTTGATGCAGCGCTGGCTCTGCGCGCCTGGGCGCGTGACGGAGCCGACGCAGAAGGCCTTTGCGGCCGCTTTCGCGCAGGCGCGGCACGATCTGCGCACGTGCGGACCGAAACTCGTGGCGACCTTGCGCGAGGTTTTCTCGCTGCGCTCTTCGCTGGAGGTTCACGCGAATCCGTATCCGACGCTGGCGAACGATCTGGCGCAGCTCCTGCCGAAGACCCTGCTGCGCGAGATCGACTACCCGCGCGCGCAGCAACTGCCGCGTTATTTGAAGGCGCTGAAACTGCGCGCCGACCGCTGGCGCCAGAATCCGGGTAAGGAGGCGGAGCGCAGTCGCGCCTTGTCGCCTTGGCTCGCGAAGCAGCGGGCGCTACCGCGCGGCGATGCGCGCTACTGGTTGGTGGAGGAATATCGGGTGAGCCTCTTTGCGCAGGAGCTGGGCACGGCGGAGGCGGTGAGTCCGCAGCGTTTGGAGCGCGAGTTTGCCGGCTCCGGCGTGGGCGTGCAGGAGGCGGCTACGACTGCGGCAGCGGCGGCCAGGCCCAAGCCCATCGCGGTGTTGCCGATGCCATCGAAGAAGGCGGGGCCGATGAAATCCTTCGGTGCGCTGGGCGACTTGTTTCGGAAGTGAAGAGGTGGGTTGAGATCATGAACTTGCAAAAGTAACGCATTCGTCACAGACGGGGCGAAGTGAGTGTTTCCGCCCCTAGTGCAGCAATTCGTGGTGATTTCGTCTTTATTCGAGCAATCGAAGACGCGCTTTCGCGTAATCCCGAGCGGGTGTTTGCCTGCGAGATCGAGGGGCGGCGGATTTGGGTGAAGCGCGCGGTGAGCACGAAGGCGCGCTTCGGGCATCATCTTCAGGATTGGGCGGCGATGCTGCTGGGGGTCGAGTTGCTGCGTCAGACGGCGCGCGGCGAAACCTTGGATCGCGAAGTGCGGATCTTGCGCGCGCTGGCGGCGAAGGGAGTGCGGGTGCCGGAGGTCGTCGCGCAGGGGGACGACTGGCTGGCGTTGTCGGATTTGGGCGACAGTTTGCGCGTGCAAATGGGGCGCGCGACGTCGCCCGCCGAGTTGCGCGGTTTGGTGTTGAGCGCGGCGCATGCGTTGCGGCATCTGCACGCGAACGGCGCGTGGCACGGGAGTCCGCTGGTGCGCAATCTCGCGGGCGAGTTGCATCGTATCGGCTTCATCGATTTCGAGGAAGATCCGGCGGCGCGCATGAGCGAGGAGGCCTGCATGGCGCGCGACGTTCTGTTGTTTTTGTTTTCGCTCAGCTCTTTTGAGAAGCGCGCGCCCGGCATCATGGATGAGGCGGCGTGCGTGTTGGTCGAGGGGCAGAGCGCGGAGGTGATTTCGCAACTGCGGGCGGCGCGGCGAGCGGTGGCTCCGGTGTTGTGCTGGCTGCGGCCGTTTGGGCGGTGGCTGGGGCGCGATGTGCGCAGCTTGTTGAATTTGCAGTCCGCGCTGGATGTCGTGCGCAAGCCGGTGCGGCCGGCGGTGCGTTGGTCGGTCGTGGGGGGAATCGGCTCGATGATCCTGCTCGCGCTTTACGCGGTGCTGTCGGAGTAGCGCGTCGCGCGGCGCGGATTCGAAGCGGACAGCGCGGCTTACAAGGGGCGGTCGCTTGCGCGAAAAGGCAGAGGGATTTTGTTCACGCATGCCCACTCCAAGTCGCGCTCTTATCCATGTGCTTCGTGAAACCGCAGACCGAATCGAAAGCGGCGCGGATTACCGCTGGTCGCATTTCGGTCGCTGTAATTGCGGGCACCTCGTGCAAACGATCACGCGGCTCTCACCGGCGGAGATTCACGAGGCGTGTGCGTGCGAGCTTTCGGAGTGGAGCGAGATACCCGAGGACTACTGCGCGGGCACGGGCATGCGGCTCGAATACCTGCTCGATCGTTTGCGGGAGCTGGGGCTGGACCGCGACGACATGCGTCACATCGAGGATTTGAGCGATTCGCAGGTGTTGCGCGCTTTGCCGGGCGGGCACCGTTGGTTGCAGCGCAACGAACGTGCTGACGTGGTGGCGTATTTCCGCGCCTTTGCGGACGTGCTTGAGGCTCGCCTGTCAATCGCGCCGCGTCGTGGGGACGCTGTCTGGATCGGGAACGTGCCTCAGGCGGAATTGATCGAAGCTTAGGCGTAATTGGAGCGTCCGACTTGGCGCAGGCGGTGTTGCACGGGCTGGCGTTGCTCGGGGGTGAGCGGAGGCAAGTTGGGCAACAAGCTCGCGCGTTCGTCGCCGAGGAGGCGGGTGGCGAGGGCGCGGGCGGCGTCCCAACGTTCGCGCAAGGCGGGGGTGGCGAAGGGCAGCGTTTCGGGCAGCGGGGCGGCGGCGGAGAGGTTGCGCAGAAAGCCGCGCCATTCGGTGAGCAGGCGGTCGATGTCGCCGCGGCCGGCGTTGGCCTGTTCGTCGGCGAGGGCGTGCGAGAGTGCGCCGCGCGAGGCGGTGCGTTCGACGACGGCCCGCACGACTTCGCTCGCGCCGTGGCCGTAGGCGGGCGGCAGGCCTTCCTCGAGGTAGCCCTCGGCGGTGAGGCGGCGGTAGGTTTTTTCGCAGACGTGGACGAGGCGGCCGAGGCGGCGCGGGTTGGTGCCGGCGAAGCGGTCGCCGGCGAAGAGGTTGGCGCAGTCGTAGAGCAGGTGTTCGACGGGGTAGCGGCGGTCTTCGAGGCCGGCGGCGAGGGCGAGTCCCTCGGGGCCGAGGAATTCGGCGACGATGGCGCCGCGCGCGGTGAGGCGGAGGTGTTTGTCGAGCACGCCGACGCGTTGCCAGAGCCAGAGCGGGGTGGGCTCGGGCGAGAGGGCGAGGCAGGCGGTGCGGTGCGCGCAGGTGTCGCAGGCGGGGAAGGGTTCGCGGCGGCGGCGGCGGATGACGCGGGCGCGGCCTGTATCCGTTAATTGGTTACAGGGGAGGGTGGCGGGATCGAGCGCGGCGGTGGCCTCGGCGCCGAGCGCGAGCGGGGCCTCGGTGTAGAAGCGGTCGGCGGAGCGGCGGGCGAGGTCGAGGGCGGATTCGCCGGGGGCGAGCTGGCGCAGGAGGGCGGCCCAGGGCAGGGGAGCGGCGCGTTTGAGGCGTTGGGGAGCGGCGCGGCGGAGGCGAGGGGTGCGGCCGGAGACGAGCACGTAGCCGGTGTCGTCGAGGCCGCGGCGGCCGGCGCGGCCGATCATCTGGAGGAGATCGTGCGGGGCGATGTCGCGCTCGATGGGGCCGACGCGGTAGCTGGCGGCGGTGAGCATGACGGAGCGGAGGGAGAAATTGATGCCGGCGGCGAGGCCGAGGGTGGCGACGACGGCGCGGAGTTGGCCGGCCTTGGCGAGCGGTTCCACGAGGCCGGCGCGTTGGGCGTAGCTCAGGCCGCTGTGGTGGTAGGCGATGCGGCGTTGGAGGAGTTTGGCGAGCACGGGGCCGGCCATGGATTCCTGTTCGGGGGTGAGGGGGAGCGGGTCGGCGATGGGGAGTTCGCGGGCGAACTGGCGGGCGAGGCGCTCGGCGTCGGCGCGGTGGGGGGCGAAGACGAGCACGGGGGCGAGGCCTTCGCGGAGGGCGGCGGCGACGCGGCGCGACCAGAAGCCCTCGATTTCGCGCGGGAAGCCGGTGGCGAGGTCGTCGATCTCGACCTCCTCGAGCGGCACGGGGCGGACGGCGGTGCGCACCACTTCGACGGTGCGGCCGAGGCGCGAGAGCCAGGCGGCGACGTCCTCGGGGTTGGCAACGGAACCGGAGAGTAGGAGCAGTTGAACGGAGGCGGGGAGCGCGGAGAGCACGCCCTCGTAGTGGTTGCCGCGCGCGGCGTCGCCGAGCCACTGGTATTCGTCGATGACGAGGAGATCGGGCAGGGGGCGTTCGGCGGCGGTGTAACCCAATGGGTTACACTTGGCCGGGGGAGGGACGTAACCGGTTGACAAACAAGGCTCCGATTTGGCCGTGTAACCTATTGGGTTACACATTCCGGGGGCGGTGTAACCTAATGGGTTACACGAGGCTTTGGGGAGAAGGGTGGCTTGGGCGGATTCGAGGGTGGCGACTACGACGGGGGCGCGGGGGGAGACGGAGAGGTCGCCGGTGGTGATGCCGACGCGCCAGCCGCGGGCGAGCCACTCGGCGTATTTGTCGTTGGCGAGGGCGCGCGTGGGGACGGTGAAAATAGCGCGGCGGGCGAAGTTGCCCTGCTCGACGAGGCGCTCGAAGACGTGGGTTTTGCCCGCGCCGGTGGGGGCGTCCACGATGACGTCGCGTCCGGCTTGCAGGGCGTGCACGGCGTCGCGCTGCCACGCGTCGGGCAGCATCAATGTTTGCAGGCCTTCAAGTTCGCCGAGACGCATGGCCGCGCACGGTAGGCGGCGGAGCGAAGGGGTCAAACGGTGGGGACGGTCGCGGGGCGGGCGGCGGGTTTGAGCGCGAGGGGCAGGAGGACGAGCAGGCCGGCGAGAAAGAAGCCGGCGTTGGCGAGGATGGCGGTGCGGTAGCCGAACCAATCGCTTAATAGGCCAAAAATAGGGAGCCCAACCACCCCGGCGAGTTTCGAGAAGAAGCCCCAGAAGCCGAAATATTCGCCGCTTTTACCTTCGGGGGTGAAGAGCGCGACGACAGCGCGGCCGCCCGATTGAAAAGCCCCAAGGGCGATACCGGCCCCGGCTCCAACGACGTAGAATTGAATTTTGCTGGTGCAGAAATAGGCACCTAGGGAAACGAGTAACCAGAGGACAAGGGCGAGCGAAAGAGCCAGCTTGGGGCTGGTTTTATCTTGGAGCGCACCAAAGCTCCATGCGCCTGCGATACCGGATAGTTGGAGGCCGATGAACAAGCCTATGGTTTCGGTCTCAGTGAGCTTGAGCACGGATTCGGCATAGCCAGCGGCGAAAGCGACGACGGCGGTGAGTCCGGTTGTGGAAAAGAATAGCGATAGAAAGAATAGTCCGAGCGTTCGGTTTTGTCCGAGCGCTTTGAGGGAGCGGAGGTTTTCTCCCCAACTGGCGCTTAGAAGGGTCTGGCCCGGGGATAGGGGTTTAGGTCGGGCGCGTTCGCGTAGGAGAAGCAGAGTGGGCAGAGCTGAAAGAGCGAAGAAAATGCCCGTCATCACAAAAACGTGAGGCACCGGTTGTCCGAAGCCTTCGATCATTACGAGTGCGATGATGAGACAAAGGAGCCCGCCGCAGTAACCAAAACTCCATCCATAGGCGGATATCCTGCCTGCGTTTTCCTGCGTGCTGATTTCAGGGAGAAAGCCTGCGCAAATATTTTCGCTTAAGTAAAAGGCGGCTGTGGCCACACCAACGAGCATAAGGGCGAACCAAATCTCTCCGGGGCCGACAAAGCCCAGCGCCAGTGTGGCCGCCGAGCAAGTGGTGGCTGTAATCGCGAGAAGGGCTTTTTTGTTCGCCCTAATATCCGCCATGGCACCAACAAGAGGTGAGATTAGTAGAACCAGAAGTTGAGCTGCGCTGAGAGTAAACCCCCAGAGCGTTGCTGCGGGGGCTTCGGCGGCGACTACGGTGGAGAAGTAGCGAAAATATACCACCGTGACGATGATTGTAACAAAGGCGGAGTTCGCGAAGTCGAAGCAGCACCAGCCGAAGATCTCGCGGCGTTTGACGGGCGGCGGGGGTAGCGGCGGTGGCGCGGCGCTTTCGGTTGGCGCGGAGATGTCGGCGATCATCGGCGGGCAATCAGGCGCGGCGGGCGCGGGCTGGCAACCGTGGATGCGTTTGTTTGGCTATACGGAACGGCGCGCCCGGCGGTCACGCCCTACCTGATCATGGGATACGAAGGGCGGCTAAGCAGAAACATCGCTTGCAATGGGCGTGTGGCTGCGGAGCGTTCGCGTGAACCGCTCGCCTCTGATCGGCCTGTATAACCCTCGTCCCTACTAGTCATCGTGTCAGTTCCTTCAGTTCGTCCGTCTTGGGCGCGTCGTCTCACGACCGCCGTCACTCAGTGGATAGATTCCGATTATTGTCCCGATGGGGCAGAGAAAATGCGCAACGAACCCGATCGGGTCGATTGGGTGCGCGTCATGCCTTTCGTTATCCTGCACCTTGGCTGCCTGGGTATTTTGTGGGTCGGCGTCAGCGCCTTCGCGGCGTGGGCGGCGGTGTTCCTCTACTTTATCCGCATGTTCGCGGTGACCGGCATTCATCACCGGTATTTCTCGCACAAAACGTATTCCACTTCGCGCGCTGGCCAGTTCTTCCTCGCGCTTTGGGCCGGCACCACGGTGCAGCGCGGCTCGCTTTGGTGGGCCTATCACCACCGTCACCATCACCAGCATTCCGACCACGAGGAGGATGCGCATTCGCCGCACGTGCACGGGTTTCTTTGGTCGCACATCGGCTGGATCACCTCGCGCCGCAATTTCCCGACCGACTACTCGAAGGTGAAGGATTTGGCCAAGTTTCCCGAGCTCGTCTGGCTGAACCGCTTCGATCTCGTGGTGCCTATTGTTTACGCGGCGTCGATGTTTGGTCTCGGCGCGCTGCTGGAGCGTTTCGCTCCCGGTCTCGGCACCAACGGCTGGCAGATGCTGGTGTGGGGCTTCTTCGTGAGCACGACGGCGCTTTTCCACGGCACGGCCTGCATCAACTCGATGGCCCACCTCATGGGCAAGCGCCGCTACAAGACCGAGGACGACTCGCGCAACAGCTTCATTCTCGCGATCATTTGCCTCGGCGAGGGCTGGCATAACAACCACCACCGTTACCAGAGCTCCACCCGCAACGGCTTCTATTGGTGGGAAATTGATCCGACCTATTACGGTCTGAAACTTCTCTCTTACACCGGCCTCATCTGGGGCCTCAAAGCGGTGCCGAAGTCCGTGCTCGAAGAGGGCATGCACGCGGACCATCACCGCTCCATCGAGGCCGCCGAGCGCGCGGCCGAGGTGCATGGCCACGTCAACTCCGGCCTGCGCCACGTGTTGCCCGCCGCCGCCGCCATCGCGGTCGCTACCGCCACGGCCGCGCACAGCGAGCTGCCGAAGAAGGCCGACGGTCCGGCGATCCACAAGGATCTGAGCAGAGAGGTCGTGAAGCCGAAGGTGGCCTCCGCGCCGGCGACTCCGGGCGACGCCCGCGAGACGATTATCTGACGCGGGGAGGCACGGGGTCCCGATTCTCACGAATCGGGCCACGAATTTTTCCAAACACGGAGCCTGTTTCGCGGGCTCCGTTTTTTTGCGTCCTGAAAGGTTGCGCCGGTGGCCGCGCGCGACACCCCTGAGTGGCTTCGTTTTTCTTTTTTCTTTTTCCGTCTCCCTTTCCGAATTTCTCCATGCGCACCGCTATCATCGGCACCGGCATCGCCGGTCTCGGCACCGCTCATTTCCTGCATCGCGCGGGCGATGAGATCACTTGTTTTGGCCCCGAGGATTACGCCGGCGGACACAGCAACACGGTCGAGGCGATCGAGCCGGAGACAGGCCGCGCGCTGCCGATCGACACCGGCTTCATGGTGTTTAATCGCGTCACGTATCCGCACCTCTGCCGTCTGTTCGACGAGCTGAAAGCGCCAGTGAAGCGCACCGACATGAGCTTCGCGGTGAAGGACCTCGATACCGGCCTGGAGTGGTGCGGCACGTCGCTGAACCACCTCTTCGCGCAGCGTAAAAATCTCTTCAGCCCGCGCTTCATCCGGATGCTGATGGCGGTGAATCGCTTCAACAAAGAGGCGGTGCTCGCGCTGGAAAACGATGCGAGCCTGGAGAGCGAGAGCCTGGCCGATTACGTGCGGCGGCGCGACTACGGTCGCGATTTTTGGGACCTCTATCTGGTGCCGATGAGCTCGGCGGTGTGGAGCACGCCGCCGGAGCGCATGATGGAGTTTCCGGCCGCGTCGTTGCTGCGGTTTTTCCACAACCACGGCTTTCTCGGCCTGCACACGCAGCATCCGTGGTGGACGGTGGACGGGGGTTCGCGCGAATACGTGAAGCGCCTCGTCGAGCCCTTCGCGGATCGCATCCGGCTGGGTTGCGCGGTGTCGCGCGTGGTGCGGCATGGCGCGGGGCGCGGGGTGACGGTGCTGACGGCGGACGGCGGCGAGCACATGTTTGATCGCGTGGTGGTGGCGACGCATGGCGACCAGGCCCTGCGCTTGCTGCTCAACCCGACGCCGGACGAGGCGCGCTTGCTGGGTTGTTTCAAATACCAGAGCAACATCGCCACCCTGCACACCGACTCCTCGGTGATGCCGGTCGAGCGGCGGGCGTGGGCGAGCTGGGTGTATGCGATCCAGCGCGACGAGCTCGGGCAGGTCCGCCCGGCGACGCATTACTGGATGAACCGCCTGCAGGGCGTGAGCGAGCGCGAGCAGTATTTCGTGAGCATCAACCGGCCCGAGCTGGTCGATCCGGCGAAGGTGATCAAAACCATCGACTACACGCATCCGTTGTTCGACGGCCCGGCGCGCGCGGCGCAGGCGGAGCTGCCGGCGCTAAACGAGGCGGCGCGCGGGACGACGGAGACGTTTTTCGCGGGCAGTTATTTCCGCTACGGGTTTCACGAGGACGCGTTCATGAGCGCGGTGCAGACGAGCGAGACGATGCTCGGGCGCGATCCGTGGGTGTGAGGGAGGGCGGTGGGTAGGGGCGTCGCTTGCGACGTCCGCGTCGGCGGAACGCGGCATCCGAACCACAAACCGGACTTCGCAAGCGAAGCCCCTACATTCGGAGCCCTACACCTCGGCGGCTTCGTCGCGGTTGAGTTGTTCGGCGAGGCTGATGGCGCTGAGGGCGCGGCGGCGCTTCACGGATTTTTGGAAGAATAGGTTGTTCGGGATTTGGATGAGCGTCCCGTCCTCTTCGCGCAAGGTGGTGTAGAGGAAATTTAAATCGACGACCTTGCCCTTCACGGTCTCGCCGGCGAATTCCAGTTCGTCGCCGATCGAGAAGGGGCGGAACAACAGGATGATGACGGTGCTGGAAACGTTGCTCAGTAAACTCCACACCGCGACGAAGCCGATGGCGACCATGGCGAGGATGGTGGAGAGGATGGCCCAGAGGCCGCCGAGGTTCACGCCGAAGATGGTTAGGATGAGAATCGAGGTGACTAGGTAGAGGATGCTCTTGAGGATTTTCTTGAGCGGCAGGATGTCGGCGGGGCGCAGGCTGGCGCGGTTGGCCACAAGGTTCAGGCCGCGGTTCAGGATCAATTGCACGACGCCCGCGCCGATAAGGACCAGGAGCGCGAGCGGCAGAACCTTGATCGCGGTCTGGATGATGGGTTGGAAGTCGGGAAGGAAGGATGAGTCCATAGGTGCTTTGGCGATGGTGGTGGGTGTCGGAGTTTAGGAGGCGGCGACAGGAGTGTCGCCGTTCCTTGGATACGCCGGGGTGGCTCCGCGTCGGGTGGCGATCCATTCGCCGTGGCGGCAGGCGCGGGCGAGAAGTTCCTCGTCGGAACCCTGGCCGGAAATCAGATGGGAAAGAAAGTTGGCGAGGAAGCCGTCGCCCGAGCCAATGGTGTCGGCGACATCGACCTTGCGGCCCGGTTCCCAGGTCCAGCGGTCGCCATCGCGGAGCAGGCCGGCGCCGCGTTCGCCGGCGGTGACGAGCACGAGGGGGCAGCCGTGGCGGGCGTGCAGGGTGCGGGCGTGGGCCTCTTCGGCGCCGGGGAATTCGCTGTCGGCGTCCTCGGCGAGGCGGGCGGCCTCGAGGGCGTTGAGTTTCAGGAGGGTGGCGCGCGAGGCGAGGGAGCGGGCGAGGTCGAGGTCGTCGTGCGGGGCGCGCAGGTTGACGTCAAAGACGCGGAAGGCCTCGGGCGGCAGGACGGCGAGGAGGCGGTCGAGCGCGGCGCGATTAAAGGGGGAGCGTTGCGAGAGACTGCCAAAGACGAGGGCGGCGGCGTTGGTGGCAAGGAGGACAGCGTCGGGGTCGGCGGGGATCTGGTCCCAGGCGACGCTGGCGGTGATCTCGTAACCGGCGTCGCCGGTGTCGCCGAGGGTGGCGACGACGTTGCCGGTGGGCAGGCCGGCGCTGCGGGCGATGAGCGATGTATCCAAATTCCAAGCACGGAGGCGGCGGAGGACTTCCTCGCCGAGGATGTCGCGCCCGATGGCGGAGAGAATGCGCGCGTCCTCTCCGTGGCGGGAGAGGTGATAGGCGACGTTGGCGGGCGCGCCGCCGAGGAAGAGTCCGTCGGGGAGGAAGTCCCAGAGGATCTCGCCGTAGCAGAGGATGGGGGGATGTGGTGGTGTCATTGCGAGGGAGTGAGGGAGTGAGGGAAAGGGGCGGGAACAGTTCTTTCTCTTCGATCTTTCTCTTACTCTTAATCCTCAGGGGAATTTCGGTTCCGCCTGAGGCGGGAGAAAGAGCAAGAGAAAGAAGGGAGAGAAAGATGGACGGGGGCGGAGCGACGTCGGGGGTCTATCAGTCCGCGCCGAGATGTTCCGGGTCGGCTTCGAGCTCGTGGCAGGCGCGGAGGAAGCTGGCGGCGGACCAGGCCTGGAAGGCCTTGCCCATGGGGCGGCCGGTCTGGCCGTGGGCCCATTCGTTGAACTCCCATTCCTGGTCGCGACCGAGTTGGCAGAGTTTGGCGAGCTTGAGGAGTTCGCCGCAGGCGACCTCGTGGAAACCGAGGCGGTGGATGAAGCGCACCCACATGCCGCCGATGAAGGGCCAGACGCCGCCGTTGTGGTAGTGGTGCGGGAGGTTGAGCAGGTTGACGGTGTAGTAGGCGCGCCAATCGGGGTCGCCGGCTTGCACGACGGGGTATAGGTTGGCCACGGGCCAGGGGGAATTGACGCCCGCGCCCCAGAGAAAGCGGAAGGCGGTGCGGGCGCGCTCGACGTCGAGCAGGTTCATGAGGAAGGCGAGCACGTTGCCGAAGACGTCGCAGCGCCAGTTGAAGGAGAAGGGGGTGATCTCGGCGAGGAGGTAGCTGGTGTCGCCGAGGCCGAACTGGCGGTCGGCGAAGCGATGGGGCGATTTCGGGTCGGTGGATTCGCTGGAGGTGCTGGGCCAGAAAGCGTCGAGCACGCGACCGCGGATTTTTTGCGACCAGCGCAGGTAGTCGGCGGCGCGGTCGAACTCGCCGAGAAGCTCGAGAATGCGGCCGTAGCAGACGTTGGCGCGGAACCAGAGCACCTCGTCGTAGAGGACGTTGTAGCTGCGGCCGAAGAGATCGGTCCAGTCGCCTGCCTCGGGGATTTCGAGCAGGCCGTCGTTGTTGCTGTCGTGGGCGGAAAGCCAGTCCATGGCGCGCTGGAGGGCGGGGGCGTGGCGGCGGAGAAGGGCGAGGTCGCCGGTCTTTTCGACGTAGTTGTAGAGGGCGATGACGACCCAGAGGCCGGAATCGATGGAGCAGATGTTGCCCACCCCGGAGTAGTCGGGCACGCCGTCCTCGATGCGCACGTTGGCCGGGATCTGGCCGTTGGGGGAGATGACGCCGAGGAGCGTCTCCAGGGTGGCGAGCTGGGCGGCGCGGATGTCGGGTGCGTCGAGGTGGAGTGTATTGATAATCGTGATACCGCCGTCGCGCGCCCAGACGGAGCGGTAGTTGGCATCGGTGCCGGTGATGGTGTTGTCGGCCAGGGAGCAGGCGGAGAAGCCGAGCGGGGTGATGTTCTTGCGCAGGGCGACGAGGGCGCGCTCGTGGGCGGTGGTGAGGAAGGTCTTGTCCTCGGCGGTGAGGGCGTGCTGGCCGGAGCCGGCGAAGAGGAGGCGGAAACCGGCGGGTTGCTCGGCGGAGGGGATTTCGGACTGGGCGGCGCCGGGCAGATCGGTGACGACGCCGTAGTGGCGAAGGCCGTCGAGCACGCCGTCGGCCATGACGCGGCGGGAGGAGTAGGCGGGCAGATCGACGGTGGCTGCGAAGAGCTCGGGCAGGGCGTTTTCCACGATGATGCCCTTCACGCCAGGGAGGAGGAACATGGAGGAGTCGTTGCCGGTGTCGCCCGCGACGACGATGTGCGCGGGCTCGAAGCCGAGGTGGCGGCAGAGCCAGCGGAGCGCGCCGCCCTTGGTGGCGCCGGCGGGGAGGACGTCGAGGTCGCGCGAGCTGGAATACACGATCTGCACGGCGAGGCCGGCCCCGCCGAGGCGGGAGCGGATCTCGCGCAGGAGTTCGGGCGAGGCGTGGTCGAGAAACCAGCTCGACTTGTAGGGGTTTTGAAACTCGGCGGGCTGGGGGCGCGCGCCGGGGATGGCGGCGATGATGTTCTCGGCCAGGGCGCGATCCCAACCGGTGGCGAGGTGGGCGGCGAAGGCGTCGAGCGGGGCGTCGGCGCGGGCGTCGTGGATCTCGGTGCCGACGCCGCCGATGTAGTAGTCGGGCGGGGGCAGGACGCCGTCGGCGACGAGGGACTGCATGTCGGCGACGAGGCGGCCGCTGTTGTAGCAGAGGAGCGGGCGGGTTTTGGCGGGAAGGGCGGCCCAGGCGGAGGCGAAGCGGCGAGTGGCCTCGGGGTTGCCGAGGAGGGTGCCGTCGAGGTCGGAGCTGAAGAGGCGGATGGTGTTGGCGGTGGGCATGGTGGATTTTGTAATGATTAAATGGATACGTTTTAAGCCCGACGGGTTGACAATCGTGCTACGGTGCGCGGATGCACCCTGTCGATTACGCGGTCGTGATTTGCTATCTGGTCGGACTGGCCGTGGCGGGATGTTGGTTGGCCAGGCGGGCGGCCGCGAGCAGCGAGCACTACTTTCTTGGCGGGCGCAAACTGCCCTGGTGGGCGCTGGGCGCCTCGGGCATGTCGAGCAACCTGGACGTGGCGGGCACGATAACGATCGTGACGCTGCTGACGGTCTATGGCTTGCAGGGATTTTTTATCGAGATGCGCGGCGGCGTGGTGCTGCCGATCGCGGTGTTCCTGGCGTTCATGGGCAAGTGGCACCAGCGCTCGCGGGTCATGACCACGGCGGAGTGGATGACGCTGCGTTTCGGAGACGGCGCGGGCGGGCGCGCGCCGCGCGCGGTGGCGGCCCTGACCTACGTGGTGCTCACGGTGGCGATGATCGTTTTTTCCTCTCGGCGGGCGGGAGTTTTCTCGCTGAGTTCCTGCCCTTCACCGCGGTGCAGTGCGCGGTGGGCATGGCGGTGATCGCCTTCGTGTATACGTTGGTGGGCGGGCTGTATGGCGTGATCTGGACGGATGTTTTTCAGGCCTTCCTGATCGGCGGCGCGGCGCTCTATGTCGCGGTGCGGGGCGCGGGGGTGGTGTCGCCCGAGTTGCTCGCGAGCTGGCAGGGGGCGGAGTTGAACCAGTTTTTCCCGATGATGGGCGGACACGAGGGGCTGGCTCCGTATGGCGGAATGTTCGGCGCGTTTATCCTGGTGTGGGCGTTCAAGGGCGTGCTCGAGGGGCTCGGCGGGAGCGGCGGGTCGGCCTACATGGCGCAGCGTTTCTACGCGACGGGGAGCGAGCGGGAGTGTCGCAAGCTGGCGATGCTCTGGACGGTGCTCTTCGCGGCGCGTTGGCCAATGGTGCTCGGGTTCGCGTTGCTGGCGCTTTCGCTCGGGCTCGACGTGAGCACGCTGGAGCAGGCGGAGCAGGTGTTGCCGCGCGTGTTGAACTCGGAGTTTTTCCCGGTGGGTTTGAAGGGGCTGATGTTGGCCGCGTTGCTCGCGGCGGCGATGAGCACCTTCGACAGCACGATCAACGCCGGCGCTTCCTACGTGGTGCGCGATCTCTACGAGCCGCTGCGCAAGAACGCATCCGAGCGCGAGCGGGTGTGGGCGGGTTATATCGCCTCGACGGTGCTGGTCGCGCTTGGGCTGGGCTTCGCGTTGGCGCTGGGTGCGGGAGTGTTGTCGCTTTGGGTGGGAATCGTGATGTTGTTGTTCCCGGCCTTCCTCGTGCCCTTCGCGCTGCGGTGGTATTGGGGGCGATTCAACGGGCCCGGTTTCGCGTGGGGCGTGGCGGGCGGTTTCGCGGCTTCGTTGTGGGTCGCGGTGGTCGATCCGCAGGGCGCGGGATGGAACGAGGCCACGCGGTTTCTGTTGATCGCGGGCGTATCGTTGGTCGTCGCGGTGGTCGCGACTCTCGTGACGCGGCCGGTCGAGGACGGCGTGGCGCGGGAGTTTTTCCGGCGCGTGCGTCCCTTCGGTTTTTGGCCGAAGACCTGGCGCGATGAGGAGGCGGGGCTCGCGAGCGAGCAGCGGCGCGATGTCGTCGCGCTGGCGGGAGCGATCGTGTGGCAGTTGTTGACCTTCCTCGCGCCGATGGCGGCGGTGCTCGGGCGTTGGGACGCGGTCGCCATCATGGCGGGTCCGTGGGTCGTGCTCGGATGGTGGCTTTGGCGGGATCGGGCCGGGCGGGAAGCGGAAGGAGCCCGCGCCTGGGGAGGCGCGGGCGGGTGACTTGGGGGGAACGTAGGTGTCTTGCCGGCTCTCGGAAGCAGGCGAGACGCCTGCGCTACTTGGCGGGCCGTGCAGATGCTCAATCGCCATCGTTCCAGGGCTCTTCCCAGGTTTTGTCGTCGAGCACGGAGGGGACGGGGCGGCCTTCGACGAGGCTGATGAGCTGCTGGGCGATGCCGGTCCAGGTGAAGAGACTGCGGGCCTTGTGCGCGCCCATGCGGGAGAGGCGCGCGGCGATGCGCGGGTGCTTGAAGGACTTGAGCATGGTGATGCCGAGGTCCTCTTTATCGAAGGTGTCGGCGAAGAGCGCGTGGCGACCGAAGCTGACTGCGCGGTAGAGACCACCGTGAATGGTGACGACGGTGGGCGTGCCGCAGGCCATGGACTCGATGGCGGTCATGCCGAAAGGTTCGTAGCGGCTGCTGAGCACGAACTGGTCGGCGGCGCGGTAGTAGTCGGCGAGGTCGTCGTCGGCGATGAAGCTGGCGAATTTGACCCGTTTTTCGAGGTTCAGTTTTTTGACCAGCGCCTTCAGTTCGGCGAGCATGGCCTTCTCTTTTTTGTCCGCCTTGGCGCCGCCGACGGCGAGGTGGAGGACGACGTCGGGCTGGCGTTTGGCGAGGACGCCGAAGGCTTTGATGAGGAGGTCGTAGCCCTTGTTGGTGGCGAGACGGCCGAGGGCGAGCACGGTGGGCTTGGTGAAGCCGAGGCGGCGACGGATGAGTTGGCGCGAGGCTTCGCTAACGGGGAAGAAGCGGTTGTCGTCGTAGCCGGGCGGGATCATGAAGACGCGGTCGGCCTCGATGCCGTAGTCTTCCTTCACCATGTCGAGCTGGGGCGGAGTGGTGGCGATGACGAGGTCGCAGGTGCGGTAGAGAATGGTCTCGTGGCGGATGCGTTCGGTGAAGTTGAACTCTTTCTCGAAGGAGTCGGCGCGCTCGGGGTAGTCGGTCTCCATCTGGCGTTTTTTCCAGATGCCGAGGGAGTGCGGGGTGTGGACGTGCGGGATGTCGAGAGCTTCGGCGAGGCGCTGGCCGGCGATGCCGGCGTCCCAATAGTGCGAGTTGATGAACTGATAGTTGAGCTTTTGTTTTTTGATGAAGCGCAGGGCGTGCTCGCACCATTCCATGAGATGTTCGTGAAGGTATTCCTTGGGAATGAAGTCGGGTCCGCCGCAGGGCATGCGGAGGACGCGCACGCGGGAATCCATCTGGTCTTGTTGCGGCTGGTCCTCGAAGCGGCGGGTCCAGATGTCCACGTCATAGCCGAGCTGGGCGAGCTTCTTGGCGAGCTCGAGGACGTAGACGACCTGGCCGCCGGTGTCGGCGGCGCCGAGCGGGGGCTTGGCGGCGACGTAGCCGTGGGTGGAGATCATGGCGATGCGCGGTCGCGCGCCGGCCGAGGATATCGGTTTGGAGGTGGACATGAATTTGATTTTGAAACGCGAAAACGAGATGGACAAGCTCTAGGGCCAGTTTTGGGCGAAAAGCACGGGTTTTTCGGTGGTGAAATAAGTTTCGTAGGGGAAAACCGGATACATGTATCGGGTGTGTATCGGATTTTTGGTTACGGGGATCGGCGGGTTGGCGGGCCGGGGATTCTCCGGGTGTTGGGCGGGTAGGGCGGCCCGCCGGGCCCGCCGTGATCGTCG
>CAZOGV010000011.1:0-30150 GCA_964579225.1 uncultured Akkermansia sp.
TTGCAGTGGTGTCCGCCACGCAGGGCCACGCCTTGCTGGTCGGCGACGGTGATGACGTCGTGGGCGTGGATGTCGTTGAAGGCGAAACTCACCATGCCGGCGCGGGGCGCGCCGGAGACGGGGCCGAGCACGCGGATGCCGGTAAACTCGTCGAGGGCGGCGCGGGCGAGCTGGCCGAGGTGGTGGTCGTGGGCGCTGATGGCGGGGCGGCCGAGGGCGTCGATGTAATCGCAGGCGGCGGCGAGGCCGATGGCGTCGGCGATGTTGGGCGTGCCGGCCTCGAAGCGTTCGGGCGCGGGCTTCCAGGTGGAGCCGCTGAACTCGACGTTCTCGATCATGCCGCCGCCGCCTTGCCAGGGGGGCATGGCGTCGAGGAGGGCGCGACGGCCGTAGAGCACGCCGATGCCGGTGGGGCCGCACATCTTGTGGCCGGAGAAGGCGAGGAAATCGCAGCCGAGGGCCTGCACGTCGATGGGTTCGTGTCCGATGGACTGGGCGGCGTCGATGAGGGTGACGGCGCCGACGGCGCGGGCTCGGGCGCAGAGTTCGGCGGCGGGGTTGAGGATGCCGAGGGTGTTGGAGAGCTGGGTGAAGGCGAAGAGGCGGGTGCGCGAGGTGAGAAATTCGTCGAGGCGGGCGAGGTCGAGGCCGTGCTCGGCGTCGGCTCCGGCGACGGGCAGGTAGCGCACGGTGGCGCCGGCGCGGGCGGCGGCGAGTTGCCAGGGCACGAGGTTGGAGTGGTGCTCCATCTCGGTGAGGAGGATTTCGTCGCCGGGGCGGAGGTTGGCGGAGCACCAGGACTGGGCGACGAGGTTGATGGATTCGGTGGTGCCGCGGGTGAAGACGATCTCGGCGGGGTCGGTGGCGTGGATGAATTTGGCGAGGCGGGTGCGGGCGTGTTCGTAGGCCTCGGTGGCGCGCATGGAGAGGGCGTGCAGGCCGCGGTGGACGTTGGCGTTGTCGCGGGTGTAGTAGGCGTCGAGCGCGGCGAGAACCTGGCGGGGTTTTTGGGAGGTGGCGCCGCTGTCGAGGTAGACGAGGGGCTTGCCGTTCACCTGTTGGGCGAGGACGGGGAAATCGGGGAGAGTGTCGGAGCCGGGACGCATGGCGCTACGCTGAATGTCCAATGACCAATGTCGAATGACCAATGGTGAAAACCGAGTGGGTGGCGGGTGGTGACTGGTGTTTAGGGGGACGGGGTGTCGAGGGCGGCGAGGGCGGCTTGCCAGGCCAGGAGGGCGCAGGGGTGGCGGGCGGGGAGGGCGCGGACGGCGGAGAGGGCGGCGAGGTCGGAGGATTCGAAATCGGCGACAGGAGTGTCGCCGCTCCTTGGGGAGCCCAGGACAAGGGACTCGACGGTGGCGGCGAGGGCGCGAGCTTCGGCGGGGGTGCGGCCGGCGAGGGCGACGGTGGCGAGGGATGCGGAGGCTTGGGAGAGAGCGCAACCGGCTCCGGTGAAACGGGCCTCGGCGATGCGGGCGTCGGGGGAATCGGGGGACGGGATGAGGTGGAGCTGAAGGGTGCAGACGTCGCCGCAGAGCGGGTTTTCGCGGGTGGCGACGCGGTTGGCGGTCGGCAAGGGGCCGCGGTTGCGCGGGCGACGGCGGTGGTCGTCGATGACGGCTTGGTAGAACTCGGCGGAGGCGTCGGACATGTGGGAGGGAACCGCTAAATTTCGCTAATGGGCGCTAAATCAAACCACGGAAAATTGGGGGTGGGTTTCGATGGCGCGGGCGAAGGCGGGGCGGTCTTGCTCGGGCAGGGACGCGGGGAACTGGGAGTGGCTACGACGCCAGCGGGTCAGGAAGTCGGGGTCGAGGAGGCGGGCGGGGTGCGATGTAGTGGTTTCGTCGATACGGGTGAAGGCGACGGTGGTGCTGGCCTTGGGGCCGGTGCCCACGCCTTCGGCGACGAACCAGCCGGCGCGGAGGAGGGCGACGCGGACCGAGGTGGCGGCGGAGTAGGTGTAAAGTTCGGCGGGGCGTGCGCCGGCGTGTTGGTGCATGCGGGCGAAGACTTCGGTGGTCCAGAGGCCGGTATCGGTTTTGGCGGAGAAGGGGTCGTAGAAAACGAGGTCGGGCGCGGGGGAGGTTTCGAGGTGGGCGAGGAAGTCGCCGTGGTGGAGGGTCCAGGTGATGACGCCGTCGGGGTGGGTCCAGCGGTGTTCGCGAAGCAGGGTGTGGGGCGCGCGGTGGCGGAGGTGGGGGAAATGCGAGGCGTGGCGGGCGGCGAGGGTGAGCGGGTCGAGGTCGCACTCGAAGCTCACGATGTGGAGGGGGCGGAGCGGAGAAGGCTGAGGGCTGAGCGGAGAAGGCTGAGGGCGGAGACCTGAGACCTGAGAGGCGGAGTGGAGTTTTTCGGCGCAGGCGAGGGCGGCCATGGCGTTGGAGGCGGCGCCGAGGCCGACGTCCCAGACGACGAGCGGTTCGGTGTCGTCGAGGGTGCGGCGGAGAAGGCGCTCGGCGAGGCGGGACTGGGCGATGTAGAGGCGGTTGGCCTCCTCCTCGGGCGGGGAGACGGAGTGCATGATCTCGCCGGAGCTGAGCTGGCGGATGCTGGAGAAGGTGCCGCAGCGGGAGGGCTGGATGTCGTAGTCGCCGAGTGTAGGGGCTTTTCGGATACGGGCTGGGGCGGGATGGACGGGCGGGTTGGACTCGTCGTCGCGCATGAGGGCGTGGCGCTGGCGCTCGTAGTAGGCGGCGAAGGTGCCGTCGAAGATGGCGGCGCGCATCTCGCGCATGAGACGGTGGTAGAAGGCGATGTTGTGGTGGGCGAGGAGCTGCCAGCCGAGGGTCTCGTCGCTTTTGATGAGGTGGTGAAGGTAGGCGCGGGAGTAGTTGCGACAGGTGGAGCAGTCGCAGGCGGCGTCGAGGGGCTCGTCGGCGAATTTGTAGGCGGCGCGGCGGAGGTGGATTTTGCCGTGGGAGGTGAAGGCGGTGCCGCGTTGGGCGAGTTGCGAGGGTATGATGCAGTCAAACATGTCCACGCCGCGGTGGACGGCCTCGAGGATGTCGATCGGGGTGCCGACGCCCATGAGGTAGCGGGGGAGGTTTTCGGGGAGTTCGGCGGTGGCGATGCCGGTGAACTCGTAGCGCTCGGCGTGGGTTTCGCCGACGGCGAGGCCGCCGATAGCGAGGCCGTCGAAGGGGAGTTTGCGCAGATACTCGGCGCTGCGCAGGCGGAGGTCGCGGTGGCAGGCGCCCTGGACGATGCCGAAGAGGGCTTGGGGGGAATCGCCGCGGGCGAGGAGGGAGCGCTCGGCCCAGCGGTGGGTGAGGTGCATGGCGGCCTCGGTGGTGGCGTGGTCGGCGGTGGAGGGGATGCACTGGTCGAGCACCATCATGATGTCGCTGCCGATGGCGCGTTGCATGGCGATGCTGGACTCGGGGGAGAGGTGGTGGAGTTCGCCGTCCACGTAGCTGCGGAAGGCGGCGCCGTCCTCGCGCATGGTGCGGGAGTGGGGCAGGGAAAAAATCTGGAAGCCGCCGGAGTCGGTGAGCACGGGGCGGTCCCAGTTCATGAAGCGGTGGATGCCGCCGAACTTTTTAAACACCTCGGGGCCGGGGCGGAGGAGGAGGTGGTAGGTGTTGGCGAGCAGGCATTGGGAATCGAGCTCGAGGAGGCGCTCGGCGGTCATGTTTTTGACCGTGGCCTGGGTGCCGACCGGCATGAAGACGGGTGTGCGCACCTCGCCGTGGAGAGTGGTGAAACGGGCGGCGCGGGCACGGGTGCCGGGGGCGGTTTTTTCGAGCTGGAAGGCGAGACGGGACATGGATGCGCGCGAGCGTCGCGAGGCGGGGGCGAAAAACAAAACGAAAGTGCGCGCGGCGGCGGGACGAGGTAGTGAGGGGGTGGTTTGTGATGGTGGTTTGCGATTGCGGCGGGTGGGGGCGTGGTGAAGGTCGCGGGGATGAAAACGTGGAAATCGGCAATACGTTGGTGGGGCGTGGTTGCGATGGTATGGGGCTTGGCGGGTGCGGGCATGGGCGAGGTTGCGGGCGGGCGCGTGGCGGAGTTGCGGAAGGAGATCGCGCGGCACGACGAGCTGTATTTTCGCAAGGGTGCGCCGGAGATCAGCGACTTTGAGTATGATGAATTGAAGCGGGAGCTGCGCGGGTTGGAGGCGAAGTTTGAGGAGGATGACGTGGCGGCGGGAGGGGAGGCGGCGGGCGGCGTGGGGGATGATCGCACGGGGGTGTTCGCGACGTGGCGGCATGGGGTGGCGATGTTGAGTTTGGACAAGGCGCACACGGATGAGGAGCTGGGGGCGTTTCATGCGCGGGCGGCGGCGCGGGTGGGGCGCGAGGAGGTGGTTTATCGGGTGGAGCCGAAGTATGACGGGCTGGCGGTGAGCATCACGTATGAGAACGGGCGGCTGGCGCGGGTGGTGACGCGGGGAAACGGGGAGGAGGGCGACGACGTGACGGCGAGCGCGCGGGCGCTGGTGCGGGCGCTGCCTGAGCGGCTGGGCAACCGGTTGGGCGGCGATGCGGCGGAGTGGCCGGAGATGATTGAGGTGCGCGGGGAGATTTTTATGACGTGGGCGGAGTTTGCGCGCATCAACGCGGAGCGGGAGGCGGCGGGGGAGGCGTTATTCGCGAATCCGCGCAATCTGGCGGTGGGCACGCTGCGCACGCGCGATCCGGCGGATGTGGCGGGGCGGCGGCTGGAGCTGGTGTGTTTCGGCTGGGGCGCGTGGCGACCGGATGGAGGTAGTGGATTGGTGGATACGTTGACGGAGTTTGCCGGCGTGTTGACGGCGTGGGGGCTGCCGGTGGCGGCCGGTGCGCGGGTGGCGACGGGACGCGAGGCGATGCTCGCGGCGGTGGCCGAGGTGAACGTGGGCGCGGCGGCGGCCGGTGCGGGTGGGTTTCCAGTCGATGGTGTGGTGGTGAAGTTGGAGCGTTTGGAGGATCAGCTGGTGCTCGGGGTCGGGCGCGCGGCGCCGCGCTGGGCGGTGGCGCGGAAGTTTGAGCCGGAGCGGGCGGCGACGCGTTTGGTGGGCATCACCTGGCAGGTGGGGCGCACCGGTGTAGTGACGCCGGTGGCGGAGCTGGAGCCGGTGGAGCTGGCGGGCTCGACGGTGGCGCGGGCGACCTTGCACAACGCGGACGAGATCGCGCGGCGCGATCTGCGCATCGGTGACGTGGTGTGGGTGGCGAAGGCAGGCGAGATCATCCCGGCCATCGTGGGGGTGGACAAGGCGCGGCGCACGGGCGTGGAGGCGGTGTATGATTTTCCGGATACGTGTCCGGCGTGCGCGACGGCGCTGGTGCGCGAAGAAGGGCGGGCGGCGTGGCGGTGCTTGAACGCGGCTTGCCCGGCGCAGTTGGCGCGGAGGATCGCGCACTGGGCTTCGGCGGGGGCGCTGAATATCGGCGGGCTCGGGCCGACCGTGATCGAGAAGCTGGTGGCGGGCGGCGTGGTGGCTGGGCCGGCGGATTTGTATAGGTTGCGCGCGGAGGATTTGCGGGCCTTGCCCGGGGTGGGAGAGCGCATGGCGCAGAAGCTGACCGAGGAGATAGCGGCGAGTCGGGAGCGAGCGCGGGCGGACGGGTCGCGTTTGTTGGCGGGCGTGGGTTTGCCGGGGGTGGGGCGAGAAACGGCGCGGCGGCTGGCGGGGGAGTTCGGCGGGTTGGCGGAGTTGGCGCGCGCGGATGAGGCGGGGTTGCGCGCGGCGGGTTTGGGCGAGGCGACGGCGCGGGGCGTGGTGGAGTATTTGGCGAAGACGGAGGTGCGCGCGGAGTTGGCCGCGCTTCAGGGGGTGGGGGAGCGATGGAATGGCGGGAGTCCGGTCGGTGGGGCTTTGGCGGGGCAGGCGGTGGTGGTGACCGGGCGGCTCGCGCGTTGGACGCGCAAGCAGGTAGAAGAAAAACTAAGCGCGGCCGGAGCGCGGGTGATGGCGGACGTAACGCGGGAGACGACCTTGGTGGTGGCGGGCGAAAACCCCGGCTCGACGCTGGCGCGAGCCCGGGCGCGTGGCGTCGAGGTCATCGACGAGGACGAGTTGGCGCGACGACTCGGCTCACCGTGATGCGGTGCCACCCTTATTTCTCGTCGCCCTTTTTTATGCCTTGGCTGCGATGGCTGGTTGGGCTGGTGGATTACTTTGCTGAGTTGTGGGTGTGTGGGCATAGGTGTCAGTGCCGCAGGTATTTTTTGCCTACTACTCGATGTCCGGGTCGTAGTAGATAGGGTGAAACAGTAAATAAAGTTTAAGTAGTTTATTGTTAGTAGTTTAATTCGACGTGTTTCTGACTGGCATCTCCTTTGCAGTGGGTGGGTTTGCCATGTCCGAGGCCGACAAAGATTCCAAAACAGAGCAGCCCTCCGAGAAGCGCCTAAAAGAGGCCTTCGAGAAGGGGCAGTTCGCCAAGTCTGCCGAACTCCAGGTGGTCGCCACCTTGGCGGCGATGTTGGGTGTGCTCGGGTTTTTCCTGTCCGCTTCCACGCGAGACATTACCGCCATGGCGACTTTGGCATGGGGCAACTTGAACGCCTCGCCGCTTCGCTCCGACGCTCTGCCGCTGCAGTTGTCGGAGTGCATCCATGTGTATGGCGTCGTCCTGTTGCCGGTGATCGTGGGCGTGGTGATCGCCACGCTGCTCATGGGCGGCTTCCAAAGCGGGTTTCGCCTCGCGCCGAAATCCATCGGCCTCAAGCTCGAGAAACTCGATGTCGCCAAGGGCTTTGGTCGGATTTTTTCAAAAAGCTCCCTCGTCAAGTCGGGCATCGATGTGCTCAAGCTCATCTCCATCGCCCTCGTGCTATGGCTCGGCACGCGTGCGCTGGTTAACGACCCAATTTTTGTCAGCCCGATCGAGGTGAGTTACCTGGGCGAATTCCTGCGCCAAGCCTCGCTGGCGTTTTTTTCAAAGGTCATCCTCGCGCTCGGGATCGTGGCGGCGATCAGCTACTCCTACGAAAAATATAAGACGCACAATGAGCTGATGATGACGCGTCAGGAGGTGAAGGATGAGAACAAGCAGTCCGATGGCGACGCGCAGGCCAAGGGCGCGATGAAACGCATGGCGCGCCGGCTTATGCAAAAACAGATGCTCGCGGCGGTGCCGACGGCCGACGTGATCATCACCAACCCGACGCACTACGCCGTCGCGCTTAAATACGAACGCGGCCGCGACCAGGCGCCGATGGTTTTGGCTAAGGGAGAGAACCAGTTCGCGCGCCGCATCAAGGCCCTGGGTGCGCAACATCAGGTGCCGCAGGTCGAGAACAAGCCCGTCGCGCGCATGCTCTACGCGCTGGGCAAGGTCGGCGAACCGATCCCGAACAACCTCTACCAGGCGGTCGCCGGCATCCTCGCCTTCGTTTATCGCACGCACCGGCTGTATTTCCACGAGCTCAAGATCCGCCGCGCCGTCGCCGAGGGCGCGTCCGGCCGACGCGCCGCCTGAGAGGCCGCACACCTTTAAAAACGCATCCCATGGCCATTCCTTCCTCCGCCGCCTCCGCTTCGCCGACCACGCCCGTCTCGGGACTGCTCAAGCGCGCCGATCTCATCTTCGTGGGCGCGCTGTTCTCCATCGTGCTCATGCTGATCGTGCCGGTGCCGGCCTTCCTGCTCGACCTCATGCTGGCGATGCAGATCGGGCTTTCGCTGCTCGTGCTGCTGGTCGTGGTTTACGTGAAGGATCCGGCGGAGTTTTCCGGTTTTCCGACGCTCCTGCTCGGCCTCACGCTTTACCGGCTCGCGCTTAACATCTGCTCCACGCGCCTCATCCTGACGGAGGGTCACGCGGGCAGCATCATCGAGTCGTTCGGCAATTTTGTAATTCAGGGCAACTACGTCGTCGGCTTCGTGGTGTTCCTGATTTTGATCGTGATCAACTTCGTCGTGATCACGAAAGGCGCGGGGCGCATCGCCGAGGTGAGCGCGCGTTTCACCCTCGACGCCCTGCCCGGCAAACAGATGGCCATCGATGCTGAGCTCAACGCCGGCATCATCGACGAGCAGACCGCCACCGCGCGGCGCGTGAAGGTCCAGAAGGAGGCCGACTTTTACGGCTCGATGGACGGCGCCTCGAAGTTCGTGCGCGGCGACGCCATCGCCGGCATCCTCATCACCTTGGTGAACATCGTCGGCGGCTTCGCGATCGGCGCGATGCAGATGGGCATGTCGCTGGGCGAGTCGGCCGCGAAGTTCACGCTGCTCTCCATCGGTGACGGGTTGGTGTCGCAGATCCCCGCGCTGATCGTCTCGGTCGGCGCGGCGTTGCTGGTGACGCGTGCCTCCGGCACCGGAGATCTCGGCGAACAAATCGGCGGGCAACTCCTCCGCTACCCGCGCGCGCTGAAGATCGCCGGCTGCATGCTTCTGCTTTTCGGTCTCATGCCCGGTATGCCGGCGCTGCCGTTTGTCGTGCTTGCCGGGTTGGTGTTTTTGATCGCGCGCACGCTGCCGAAATCCTCCGCCGCCACCACCGCGCTGGCGACCGCGGGCGCGGCGCAGGGCAAGAGCCCCGGCGGGAAACCCGGCGCGACCGAGGATGCGGGCGCCTCCGGCGCGAAGGGCGGCGTGGCCGACGATTTCCGAAAACTCATCGAGCTGGATGTGTTCGCGATCGAGATCGGCTATGGCTTGCTACCTCTGGCGGATACGCGCCAGGGCGGCGATTTGTTGTCCCGCGTCACGGGCGTGCGCAAGACGCTCGCACGCATCCAGGGCGTGCTCGTGCCGCCGATCTCGGTGCGCGACAACCTGGAGCTCGAATCCAACGAATACCGCTTCCTCCTGCGCGGAAAAGCCATCGGTCGCGGCCTGGTGCAGCCGGGCCGCTTCATGGCGATGAATGTCACCGGCAGCAAAGTGAAGCTGCGCGGGCTGCCCACGCGCGAACCGGTTTTCAACCTTGAGGCGGTGTGGATCGAGGATGGCGAGCGCAAGTCGGCCGAGTTGAACGGCTACACCGTGGTCGATCCCGCGTCGGTGATGATCACGCATCTCTCCGAGTCACTCAAGGGCGTCACCCACCTACTGCTCGGTCGCCAGGAGGTGCAGACGCTGGTCGATAACCTCAAGGAAAAGAATCCGGCGCTGGTAAGCGAGCTGCTGCCTGATTTGGTGAACCTGGGCATCATCCAGCGTGTATTGCAAAACCTGCTACGCGAGGGCCTCTCGGTCATCAACCTGCCGCTCATCCTCGAAGGTATCGGAGACTTCGCCGCACTGACCAAGAATCCCGACGACCTCAGCGAGCTTATCCGCCGTCGTCTCGGCATTTATTTCGTGCCCGAGCTCGAGTGTCGGCCAGGTGTGATCAAGGCCGTGACGCTCGATCCGCGCATGGAGCAATTGATGGCGACCAAGGTGCATCGCACGCCGGGCGAGGTGGGGCTCTCGATCGATCCGACGACGGGCCGGCATCTGTTACAGGAACTCACCCGGCTCGTGTCGGAGTTTTCGCAGGCCGGGCTGTCGCCCGTGCTCGTCACGGGCACGGAGATACGCCTGCCGCTGAAGCGTTTTCTCGAACCCTCGTTTCCGCGTCTCGTCGTGCTGTCCTACCAGGAGCTGCCGAACACGACCGAGATCGAGAATACGGGTATCATCACGCCGCCCGCGTCGGCCGCTGCGCCGCGCGGAGAACTGAGCGCCGTGCGCGCCGCGTGAGCGCGGGGCGTGGGCGGCCTGCCTGGGTGGCCTGCGGTTTTCGGATTGTGGAGGTTGGTATAGGCGAGTCGTTGCCCTGTCCGTTCGCAGGGCCTGCGCTTGCGAAGCCCAGGTTTGGGAGATCGGGGCACCGTCCGGCTGGCGCGGCGCCGCAAGCGACGCCCCTGCGAGTCTGCGCCATGTTCGGCGTCGAAGACGGCAGTTTTTGCCGCATGTGGTCCGAGTAGGTATTCGCCGCAGGTTTCTTGGGAAAATAATATTTTAAATTATTTATTAGTAACTGTTTAAGGAAATTATTATTTAGTTGGCACGCGCGGAGCTATGTGAGGGTTATCATGTCTCTTGCCTTGCTCGAAACCGCACCTCCGCCCGTCTCGACCGGTGCCACCTACAAGTTGGTGGTGCGTTCGACGGAAGAGGCGGTGAAGACGATTCGCGAGCAACTGGGCGAACGTGCGCGGGTGTTGTCGGTGCGGCAGATTCCGGGTCAGGGACTGGCGGGTTTGCTGGGGCGTCCGCGACTCGAGGTGATCGCGCAATTGCCGCCGGTGGAGCTGCCGCCCGAGATGCAGCCTGTGCTTGGTTTGCCGGCCGACATGCGCCCGGCCACGAGGGCCGACGCTTTTTCGGCGGACCGTTCGCCGCGTTTCTCGCGCGACATGCCGGCGGGGCTCGGCGACTTGTTGCGCCGTTCCGGTTTTTCGTCCGCGCTGGTCGGCCGCCTGGAGTCGGCGCCGGAATTATCCGGACACGAGAGCAAGCCGCTGCATCGCGTGCTGGTGGACGTGGGCACGACGCTCGGAGCGGCGGCGAGGAAACGCGCGCCGAAGGCCTTGCCCGCGCGGGCGGCTTTTCTCGGTTCGCCGGGTTCGGGGCGCTCGACCGCGCTGTGCAAGTGGCTCGCGCATGAAATGTTTTCCCGCAACCGCACCGGGCGGGTTTTCAAGGCCGAGTTCGACCGGCCCAATCCCTCCGAGGGGCTTGGCGTGTTTTGCGAGGCGCTCGGGCTCGTGCTCGAACACGCCGCGCCCGACGCCCCGCTTCCGGCGGACGGCGACCACTTCGCCTATGTGGACATGCCGGCGCTTTCGGTGCGTCGCGCGCAGGATAACCACCAGCTGTGTCATTTTTTGAATACGGCTAAAATTGATGGGCGCGTGCTGGTGTTGAACGCGCTCTATGACATGTCGCTGCTGCGCGAGACCTACGCGGTCGGATGCGACCTTGGCGCCACCCACGTGGTCTTCACTCATCTCGACGAAATCGAGCACTGGGGCCGCCTCTGGGACTTCCTCATCGAGGGCGAATTGAGCCCCCTGTTTCTTTCCACCGGCTCCGGCCTGAGCGGTGACCTTGTTTCCGACGTCGTGAGCGCCGTCATGCGTCGCACCTTGCCCGGGGCTCCCGTCCCGCATCTGTCATGAAATTTATTTTTCTCGCGGGAGGTTTTGTTGGATTTTCGCTCACGGCGCTCGCCGGGCTCGGAGCCGGGCGCGACGCCGCGCTGGTTTTGCGCGACGCGGCCATCGGGTGCCTCGTCGGAGCCCTCTTGTTTCGCTGGTTTTGGTCGGTGGTCGTCAAGGCCCTAGCCGAGACCGTCGAGCGACACCGTCGGGAAGCGCTGGCCGCTGAGAGCAAGCCCGCCCCCGCATCCCTCTCCGCGCCCGCGCCCAAGCCCGCGTCTGCGCGCGCGCACTAGTTTTCTACATCTCACTGACCCCTTAAATCGCCATGAACTCAGCCCTGCTCGAAACCACCTCGATGATTGCCGACAGCCCTGCGACGGCCAGCGCGGCCTGGCGCGCGTATCAAGCGGCCCCCGCCGGTCCCGTGACCGAAAACGAATTGATCGAGCGCTATCTGCCGCTCGTGCGAAACGTGGTGGATCGGATCAAAATCAACCTGCCGGCGCATGTGGACGCCGACGATCTTTATAGCGTGGGCATCACCGGCCTGCTCGCGGCGGTGCGCAAATACGACCCGGGACAGAGCACCACCTTCGCCGGCTACGCGAGCACCCGCATCCGCGGCGCGATCCTCGACGAACTGCGCCGCATGGATTGGTGTCCGCGCCGCGCCCGGGCGAAGGCGAAGAAGATAAAGGAATCGATCAACTTGGTGGAACAGCGACTGAAGCGTCCCGCCACTGAGGAGGAGATTCGCGCCGAACTCGGCTTGTCGGCCAAGGAATACACGAAGTGGCTGGAGGAGTCTCGTCCGGTGTGCTTCGTGGCCATCGACCAGTCGGCGGAACCGGACGAAGGAGCCGGAGCCTCGCTGCATGAGGTCATCGCGGATAACAACGAAACCCCGACGCGGGATCGCATGGAGCAGGAGGAACTCATGCAGCTGATGACGCGCTCTATCGCGGCCCTGCCCGAAACGCCGCGCAAGATTCTCGCGATGTATTATCATGAAAACATGCGCCTCGCGGAAATCGCGGCGGTGTTTCAGCTGACCGAATCGCGCATCTGCCAGATTCATTCGCAGGCCGTGCTTTCGTTGCGCGCGGTCATCCAGCGCGAGCGTGATCGGTGAGCCTCATCAACATGAGGGCAAGGCCGTGTCTCGTAAATAACTCGGGCCTTGGCCGAGCGCGGTTTTTCACCTCCGCCGGCCCGAGTTATTTACGAGACACGGCCTCAAGGTCCGCCGGTGCGGGTCGTTAATTGAATTCACAGCCATGTTAATTTTAATCGGAGCTTTCATCGTCGTCGCGTCTACCTTGGGTGGATTCATGATCGCGGGGGGTAATCCGATGGTGCTCCTGCATGTGTCGGAATTTGTCGTCATCCTTGGCGTCGCGCTCGGTGTCGTCGTCATAGCGAGCCCGATGCACACGATGATGGATCTGGTGCACAAAATCAAACAGGCGCTCGCCGGCACGCACTTCAGCAAGACCGACTACATGGAAATGCTGAAGATGCTCTACGAAATCTTCATGGTCGGTCGCCGCAACGGATTGATCGCGCTCGAGGAGCACGTGATGAATCCCACGCAAAGTTCGATTTTCGCAAAATACCCCGCCTTCACCGGCAACACGGAACGCATGGAATTCCTGCTCAACGGCATCAAGCCGGTCATCGATGGGAAAATAAAACCGGACCAGCTGCAGGATCTCATGACCGCCGAGATGCAGGCGCGCGACGAGGAGAAGTCGCACCCCGTCCACCTGCTCGGCATGGTGGGTGATTCGCTTCCCGCCATCGGCATCGTCGCGGCCGTGCTCGGCATCATCAACACGATGTCCGCCATCGCCGACGGCCCGGAGGCGGTCGGGGCCAAGGTGGCCGCCGCGCTCACCGGCACGCTGCTCGGCATCTTTGTAGCCTACGGCTTCGTGATTCCTCTCGGCGCGCGGATCAACGGCATCAACCAAGGCGAAAACCAAGTGCTGCGTTGCATCATGAGCGCGGTGTCCAGCTTTGCCAAGGGACTCGCCCCGCTCACCGCCGTCGAGGTCGCCCGGCGCGGGCTCGATAGCACCGTGCAGCCCGGCGCGGGCGAATTGGAAACCATTCTCAAGGCCATGCCTACGGCCAAGTAGTCCGGCTTCGTTTAACCATCAAAACCCTATCGTCATGGCAGGAAAAGGAGGAGCTTGGAAAGTGGCCTACGCCGACTTCGTCACCGCCATGATGGCGTTGTTCATGGTCCTGTGGATTTCCGCGCAGGATGAGAAGATACTCATCGCCACGTCCCGTTATTTTCAGAACCCGTTCAACTCCCCGATGACGTCGGGCTCCGGTGTGTTGGACAAGGATTCGAAGGAATTCGGCGGTAAGGGAACCGGTGCGAATAGTTCGAAAGACGGCACCTCGACCAGCACGCCCGCCACTGACGCGTCGGCGATAGACCTGCAATTCCTCAACTCGCTCGCGAAGGATTTTTATCGGCTGCTGAATCTCGACGAGGATTTACAGGAAAAACCCATCGACATCCAGGTGACCAGCGACGGCATGCGCATCACGTTGTTCGATCGCGCGCGCAAACCCTTGTTCAAAGAGGCGACGGCGGATTTCACCCCTTGGGGAGATTTCGTCATGCAGAGTCTCTCCTGGTTGATCGATCGGCACCGGTTCAACGTCGTGATCGAGGGGCACACGCGCCAAGGGCTCGTGCTGCCGAATCCGGATTACGGAGCGTGGGAACTTTCCAGCGACCGGGCCAACGCCGCGCGGCGTTCGCTTATGCACTACGCCGCCGGCGGCGGATCGATCGAGCGTGTCACCGGCTATGCCGACACCCGCCCTGTGCCCTTTCAATCCGCCGAATCCGAAAGTAATCAGCGCGTGACGCTTAGCCTCTCGCTTGGCGTGCGCGGCGATAAAAAATCAAACGGGCGCCAGCCCGCCCCCGCCCCATGAAGCCCTTTCTCTCCGGTCGCCCCACGCATGATCATCAACCCGCGCTCGCTCGCGACGATGCGGCCGGCTCGGGGCTGCTCCGCCTGCATGAGGCGCACTCCGTCGCGGCCAACCGCGCCGGCGGCCCGGCCAGCGGCCCCACTGTCGAATGCGTAAAACAGGGCGACAAAGTGGTGCGCCTCATCATCACCTGCAGCTGCGGCGAACGCATCGAGGTGGATTGCCTCTATCCTGGCGCCGCTTGATCTCGCGCAATTAGGCAAAACTTGCCCGGCGGATTTATTGCTACGTAAGTTATTGATAATAAGCTAAATATGATCTTGGCATTAGTAGTGCTTAGGGTAACCGAATATGAGTATCGGCCTCTATCAAAGTGCCTCTTCCCTCGCCGCCCTGGAGCGTTGGCAGGATGCGGTAACCCAGAACATCACCTCGAGCCAGGTGGCCGGATATAAGAAGCGCACGGTCGATTTCTCCGTGGTCGCGGCCGGCGAATTGCAGACGGATCCCCGGCAAAAGATCGGTCGGGGCCAGGGTGAGATCGCCTATTTCCCCAAGGCCTCCTACGGCATTAATTTTCAAATCGGCGAGAACGAGCCCACGCGCCGCGAGTTGGATGTGGCGCTGCAGAGCGACGGTTTTTTCGAGGTGCAGATGGAGGATGGGCGCACCGGCTACACCCGAGGCGGCGAGTTGCGCATCCGGGCCGACCGCACTCTGGTCACTCCCCAGAACCAGCCCATCCTCTCCGAGAACGGATCGCCGTTCCAGTTGCTGCCAGGAGGCGGCAAACTGGTGATCAACAGCGATGGCACCGTGATGCAGGGCGCCGCCCGGCTCGGTCGCCTGAGCGTGGTGGATTTCGCTGACAAAAGGCAGCTCATGCCCGTCTCCGCCGGCATGTTTCTGCCCTTGCCCGGGACCCCCGATCCGGAGCCGGTGGAGAAACCTGAGGTCCTGCAGGGCTTTATCGAGGCCAGTAACGTCTCCCCGCTGCGCGAGATGGTCGATCTGGTGAACATAGCCCGCGCCTACGAGGCCAACCAAAAGCTTATCCAGAGCCACGATAACACCATGCAGAAAACCCTCGACGCCCTCGGCTGAGCCCGTCCGTCGCGTATTCGAATTTTAATTACAAAACACCATGAACCTCTCCCTCTACTCCGCCGCCACTGGCATGGAAGCCCAGCAGCTCAACCTCAACACGATCTCCAACAATCTGGCGAACGTGAACACCCCCGGCTTCAAACGCAGCAAGATCGAGTTTCAGGACATGCTCTACCAAAAGCCCCGAGGCGCGGGCGCCGAGGCCGGCGGCGGCAACCTCGTGCCCACCGGCATCGAGATCGGCAATGGCTCGCGCGTGGCCGCTACCTCCAAGGTCTTCACCCAGGGGCAGGTCACTGCCACCGGCGAGAGGCTCGACATCGCCATCCAGGGCGACGGCTTCCTCGAGGTTCAGCGCCCTGACGGCACCTCTGCCTTCACTCGCGATGGTTCGCTGAAACTTTCCCCCGGCGGGCAGATCACCACCAGCGATGGACTTCCGGTGCTAAACGGTTTCCAGGCCGTGCCCGCCGGCACCACCAACATCAACATCTCGGACAACGGCGAGGTCACCTATCAGGGTGCCAACGGCTCGCAGACCTTCCGCATCACGCTCACGCGCTTCGCCAATCCATCCGGTCTGGGCAGCCTGGGCGGCAACCTTTACGAGGAGACGCCTGCCAGCGGCACGCCCGAGACCGGCAGTCCCGGCGAAGAGGGTTATGGCAGCGTGCTGCAGGGCTACACCGAGACCTCCAACGTCAATATCGTGGAGGAGATGGTGAACCTCATCATCGCTCAACGCGCCTACGAGATTAACAGCAAATCGATCCAGACCTCGGACGAAATGCTGCAAAACGTCGCCCAGATGAAGCGCTGATTTTTTCGACGAATCTTTCTTATGCCACCCCTTCGCCTTCTCTTTTCCGTACTGTTGCTTGCCGCCGGCCTTGCTCGCGCGGCCGAGCCTTCCGCCGCGTTCGAGCGTGACGCGTTGCTCGAAAGCCTCGCCGCCGAGATAGCCGCGCATTACTCAATTTCGGAAAGCTTGGACATCGATCTCGTCCGGCCGTGGACCTCGCCCGCCGAGATCGCCGGCGAGGCGGCGGCATCCGTCTCGGTGATCGATTTCCCCCAGGCGCTCGCCTCCTCGATGCTGGTGCGCGTGAGATACGCGCAGGGCGAGCGTATCCTGCGGGAGGATACGCTGGTGCTGCGCGTGAGTCTGTGGCGCGAGGGCATGCTCGCCGCCATCCCGCTCAAACGCGGCGACCCGGTGTCGCTTCAGGGCGTGACGACGCGCCGAGTGGATGCACTCCGTGATCGTGACACGCTCCCGGTGTCCGCCGTCGGCGAGGACTATGTGCTGGCCCGCGAGATTCCCGCCGGCCGGGCGCTGTCTTGGCGCGATGTTGAGCGGCGTCCGCTCGTGCGCCGCGGACAGATGGTCGAGGTGCAGGCCGGCTCCGGCTCCCTCGTCATCACGATGAAGGCTCTTGCCATGCAGGACGGCGCGCACGGCGAGGTCGTCCGTATGCGCAATCTCGAATCGAAACGTGATTTTGCCGCCAAGGTTGTGGCGGAAAACCGCGCCGAAGTGCCCCTCTGAACCTTTACTATGAAACCTCATTTATCACTCATCGCGCATGGCGTGCTGATGGCCGCCATCGCCGCAGTCGCGGCGGCCGAAAGCCTCTGGACCGCATCCGGCTCGTCCGAACGCGCCATTACCGCCGACCGCAAGGCCTCGCAGGTGGGGGACATCCTCACCGTCGTTGTGCAGGAGTCTGCCAGCAATCAGTCCTCCCAGCGCACCACGACCGATTCGGGCTCCAAGGTGAACGCCGGCGTGGAGCAGTGGCTGTTTCCCGTCGCGGCGAGCAAGTTGGGCACGCACAACGGCGCCTTGCCCGGCATCAAACTCGGCGGGTCGAACGACTTCACCGGGGGCGGGCAGACGAGCGCCTCGCAGAATCTCACCGCGCGCGCCGCCGTGCTCGTCACCGCCGTGCTGCCCAACGGCAACCTCGTGATCGAGGGCGCGCGCCGCGTCACCTACGACGGCGAGACCCAGCACGTCGTGCTGCACGGCGTCGTGCGCGGCGAGGACGTGAGCGCGGGAAACACCGTTTTCTCCAGCAACATCGCCGACGCCCGCGTCGAGTTCATCAACGAGGGCACGCTCACCGACGCCAAAAAAAGGGGCTGGCTCACCAAGCTCTATGAAAAACTCCGGCCCTACTGAGCCCGTCCCCGCCATGCTTTCCCGACTCCTCCTTTCTCTCGGTTTCGCCGTCTTGTTCGCCACCTCGCTTCACGCCTCCCGCGTGAAGGATCTGGCTCAGGTCGATGGCGGGCGGGACAACCAGCTGGTCGGCTACGGCCTCGTTGTGGGTCTGGCCGGCGACGGCGATTCCAACGCCGTGACAACGCTGCGCTCCGTGGCGAATATTCTCCAGCGCAACGGGCTCACCGTGGACCCCACCCAGTTGAAGGCGAAGAACGTCGCCGCCGTGATGATCACCGCCGACATCGCCGCGTTTCTAAAACCCGGCTCGCGCATCGACGTCACCGTTTCCTCGATGGGAGACGCCAAGTCCATCCAGGGCGGCGTGCTCCTGCAGACGCCGCTGCTTGGTGCCGATGGGCGCGTTTATGCGGTCGCGCAGGGCGCCATCGCCATCGGCGGTTTTCTGGGCGGTGCGGGCGGAGCCGGCGGCGCCACGGTGCAGAAAAACCATCCCACGGTCGGCGTCATGAGCAACGGAGCCATCGTTGAGCGCGAGATCCCCGCCGTCTTCGTGCGCGAAGGCATGATGACTTTTCAATTACACAATCCCGATTTCACCTCGGCCGCCCGCATGGCCGAGGCTATCAACGCCACGTTTCCCGCCGCAGCCGGTGCGCGCGATGCTGCCAGCGTCGACGTGAAGCTGCCCGCCGCCTACGTGGGGCGCGAAGTCGCGTTCCTCGCCGAGATCGGCGCGATCAGAGTCGTGCCCGACACCCTCGCCCGTATCGTCATCAACGAGCGCACCGGCACCATCGTGGCGACCTCCTCGGTGCGCATCTCGCAGGTGGCGATCAGCCACGGCGCGCTCACCATCACCGTCTCGTCGGACCTCGCCGTTTCCCAGCCCAATTCGTTCAACAATACCGGCGAGACCGTCGTCGTGCCGTCCACCAAGACGGACGTCACCGAAACCAAGGGTGGCTTCACCGTCGTCGATGAGGAGCCCACCATCGACCGCCTGGTCTCGGCGCTCAACGCCCTTGGCGTCTCCACCCGCGAGATGATGGCGATCTTCCAGACGCTCAAACGCTCCGGCGCCCTCCAGGCCGAACTCGTGATCAACTGACGCCATGTCCATCTCCGCCATAACCTCCGTCCCGCCCGACAGCGAGCCCGTCTGGGCCCGCGAGCTGAACAGCCCGATGGGCATGCCCTCGGTGCGCGGCCTGCCCTCGCAGCCCACCGCCGCCGACATCAAAAAAGCTGCCGGCCAGTTTGAGGCCATAATACTGCGCCAGCTGCTCGGCCCGAGCATCGAGCCGATGATGAATGGCGGCCTCGGAGGCTCGACCGGATCGGGCGGCGGAGGGGGCGTTTATAGCTACCTGCTCACCGACGTGCTGTGTTGCAAACTTGGCGAAGCCGGTGGGCTGGGGCTTAGCCGCATGCTCGAAAAACAACTGGCCCCGCGCACCGCCGCCGCACTGGCGGAGCCGAGCGCCGAATCACTTTAACCTCTTTCATTCCTTCAAAAAATCATGAACCAAAATTGGGAAATCCTAGTCGAGCATCTCCGCGCCGAACTCGAGTCTTACGGAGGTCTTTTGCAACTCTTCGACGAGCAGCAGGACAACCTCCTGCGCGGCGACTCCGACGCCGTCTTGTCCTACACCCACGAGATAGACGCGCACGTGCGTGTCACCGCAGAGTTGCGCGAACGGCGCGAGCAGAGCGTGCGTTTCTTCGCCGAGAAGCATGCCCGCCAGCCCGACTCGACGCTTCGCTCCCTGCTACCGCTTTTCGCCGAAGAGCTGCGGCCCCTGTTCTCGGCCCTCATCGACGAAATCAACCACCTCATCCGTCGCGTTCGCAATGGAGCCCGCCGCAATCACCAACTTTTGAGCCGCGCCCTAGAGGTGCATCAGGAGACGCTGCTCATGCTGCGTCCGGCCGCCTTCACCAAGACCTATTCGCTGCAAGGCGAGGTCAGCATCACGAGCCCAGGGTCCGCCTGGCAGGCCGCTGGTTAAAATCTCAATTTTTATCCCTCTTTTCCCATGTCCGGCCTCTTTGGAAATCTCGCTTCCGGCGTCAAAGCCCTCAACGCGCAGTCGCGCGCGCTGGAAACGGCCGGGCGCAACATCGCCAACGTCAACAACGCCGGCTACGCCCGTCAGCGCGTTTTGCTCGGCGACCGCGGCACCGTGCTCACGCCCCAGGGCGCGCAATCTCTCGGCGTCGAGGCCCGCCAGGTGCAGCAAATGCGCGACCTGCTGCTCGACCGTCAGGTTTCTCGCGAGATCGCTCTGACCACCTCGCTCTCCTCCCGCCAGCTCGCCTACCAAAAAGCCGAGGCCGCGCTCGGCCAGTCCATCGACCGCTCCAACAACATCACCTCCGCCTCGTCCTCCTCCGGCGGAGTCGCCGGCTCGATCAGCGATTTTTTCTCGGCCTTCGATTCCTTCGCCACCAGCCCGACGGATACCGGCGTGCGCCAGACCCTGTTGCAAAAAGCCTCTGTGCTCACCGACTCGTTGCGCCAGGCGGACGCTCGCCTGGGCCAGCTCCAAAACGATCTTACCGAGCAGATAAGCACCGACGTGGGCGAGGTGAACACGCTGCTCGAAACCATCGCCAAGCTCAACGGCCAGATCGGCAACTTCGAGATCAACGCCCCCGGCTCCGCCGCCGACCTACGTGACCAGCGCCAGGCGAAGCTGGAGCAACTCGCCACCAAGCTCAATTTCGAGACCCGCGCCTCCGCGACCGCCCCGGGGCAGATCGACTTGTTTGTGCACGACGCTGGCGGAGCCGAGATCCCGCTCGTGCAACTCAACATCGTCACCGGCCCCGTGACGCTCGCCGGCTCGACCATTTCCGCAGGCAGCCCCTCCACTGCCGTCGCCGTGAGCGGCGGCGCCTTGCACGGTAACCTGGAGGCTCGCGACGGCACAGTGCAGACACTGCGCAACCAGCTCGACGACCTCGCCGGTCAACTCGTCTCCGCGGTTAATACCGCCTACAACCCTACCGGCGCTACCGGCGACTTCTTCGCCGCCGCCGGCACGAGCGCCGGCACCATCGCGCTCGCGGCCGGACTCACGCCGGTGACGCTCAAGGCCTCGGACGGCGGTCCCGCCGGCGACAACACCCTCGCCGTTGCGGTGGCGCAACTCGCGAACCGCACGTTCTCCACTGCCGGCGGCGACGCGATCGACGGCACCTTCGCGAAATATTTTGCCGGCGTGGTGAGCAATTTCGGCGCGACCTCCTCCCGCGTCACCGATCAATACCAAGATCAGAAAAACATCGAAGATATCGTGCGTGCCCAGCGCGATTCCATCAGCGGCGTGTCGATGGACGAGGAACTCGCCGACCTCGTGAAATACCAACGCTCATTCCAAGCCTCCTCCCGCGTCATCCAGATGATCGACGAACTGCTCGACACTATCATCAACCGCCTCGGCGCCTGAGCGAAGCTCGGGAGATTAATATTCAAGATTAAGTTTAAGCTACACCAACCGCCGGCCCGACCTCGCCTCCTTCCGCGTTTTTTCCACTTCAACTTAAACTTCCCTCTTCAATTTTTTTATGCGCGTCCCCACCCGAAGCATTTCCGAAACCGCGATCTCCCAGCTCCAGAAGCTCAACGCGCAGCAGGCGCAGTTGCAGAAGCAGATCGCGACCAACCAGCGCATTTTTCTGCCCTCCGACGATCCCGCTGCGATGGGCCGCATGCTCTCGATCGACAACGAGCAAAACCAGATCGGCCAGTTTAAGCGCAACATCGACGTCGCCTCCAACCTCGCCCAGGCCTCCTACGCTGGCCTCAAGGGGCTCAACGGTCTGGCCAGTCGTGCGGGCGAGATCGCCACCCTCGGCGCTGGCGTGCTCAGCCCGGAAGCCGCCCGGGCCTATGGCTCCGAGGTGGATCAGTTGCTCGAACAGGCCGTGCAGCTCGGCAATACCCGCTTCGGCAGCGATTATCTTTATGCCGGCAACGCGCTCGATACTGTGCCATTCAGCGTCACGCGCGACGGCGCCGGGCTGGTGACCGCCTCGGCCTATGCCGGTGGCACGGCCGGAGCCAGCGTGCGCCTGTCGGAGACCGCATCGATCGACCCTCGCACCGGAGTCGATACCAACCTCGGCATTCGCGATTTCATCAACCAACTCGTCGCCCTGCGCGACGCGCTCAATGCCAACGACAGCTCCGCCGTGTCTGCCGCGGGCGTGGGGCTCGAGACCGGCACAAATCCGATTTTCGCCGCGATCAGCGAGAACGGCGCGATCCAGCTGCGCATCGAGGTTGCGCTGACTCACCAATCCACCCGCGCCGACAGCCTGGAAAAACTCGCCTCGTCCGAGGTCGACTCCGATCTCCCCACCGCGGTGGTCAAGCTCTCACAAACGACTACCGCCTACGAGGCGGCGATATCCTCCGCCAGCAAGATCATGAATCTCTCTCTGCTCGATTACCTGCGTTGATTCCTTTTTCCCCACGCCCATGAAAGTCACTTCCGAACACACCCTGACCACCACGCCCGACGCGACGCCGATCCCGGCCTACCGCATTCCGCAGGGGCTCATTGGGCTTTCCACCCACACTCGCTTCGAGTTGCTGGACGACTCGGAGCAACTGCCCTTCCGCTGGTTGCTCCTGCACGGCCCCGAAACGATCCAGTTTGTCGTGATCGAGGCCGGCGGGGTGATCCCAGACTACGAGCTCGAACTCTTCGACGAGGACGCCTCGTTTCTCGGGATCCAGGGCGCAGAAGACGCGCTGATTTTGAATATCGTGACCGTTAGCCGCACGCTGCCCGCCACGGCCACGGTGAATCTCGCGAGTCCGGTCGTGGTCAACCGCCGCACGGGCCTTGCCAAGCAAGTGGTCCTGGCGAACCATGCTCGTTATAACGTCCGCCACCCGTTGGTCACCGCCAGCTAAACGCCGCCCGCCATGCTTGTCCTCAGCCGCAAGGTAAACGAATCGATCATCATCGGTGACAACATCGAGATCCGCATCTCGCGGATCGACGGAGACACCGTGAAGATCGGCATCTCGGCGCCGCGTGAAGTGCCGGTCTTCCGCAAGGAAGTGCTCACCGATATCGCTGCCACCAACCTTTCCGCCGCCGTCGCCCCGGGCGAAAAGGCCGCGTTGCCGAAGCTCGCGTTGCCCAAGCCCGCCGCGCGCAAGCCGTCCGAGACTTGAGCGCCCGCCCACTAGCACCGCTGGAGGCGTGTGCCGTGTGCGAGTAGCTGGGTTTATTTGATGCAGAACCGATTCTTTATGCGTGGTTTTGACGCGCGGTTATTTTGAGCACGCAATTCAGGCGGCGGAGGTCCGCGAAGACGTTCACTTCGTGTATGACGACCTGCACGCCGAGCTCGCGAAAAAGGCGGAATTTTAAAAAACGCATCGGTTTCGAAACTGGCCGCAGTCACCCAGCCAACCGGGGAGGATTTTTTTCGCCGCCGCGCGGGAAGCCGTATTCCCCAGCGTGCCCGCCGCGTTCGAGCGGCTTGGCCAGAACCGGCGTGCCGTATTTCATGACCGGCCAAGCTTTCCTCCGGTTATAGCGCAATCCGAAGAGCTGCGCACCACTTCGCAGGAACTCACCGCGCGGGTCGGTGCGAAGACCGACGAAGGCGGTGTCCGTATCGAAGCCAAACCGGCTGCTCAGCGCTCCGCGTCGCGGAGCAGGAATAGCCCGAGCATAATTTTCCGAGATAATTCCTAAAGTAGCGCGTCGATTTTGCCGATTTGTCCGATGAATATGCGTAACCTGTCTTTCTCATCCAAACTCACGTGGCTCTTTACCTTAACTTTAGGGCTTTCACTGCTGATCGGCTTTATCGGGCTCGGTGGCATCAAGCATACCTTTCAAGGCCTGCGCACCGTTTACCAAGATCGCGTCATTCCTTTGACGCAGTTGAAAATGATCGTCGATTCCTACGCGGTGGATGTGGTCGATGCGGCCAACAAGGCGAACGCCGGGTTGTTCACCCCGACTCAGGCCATCGAATCCGTCGAGCGGGCGCGGCGCATTATAAAAGAGCAGTGGGATGCCTACCTCGCCACGCAGCTCACCGCCGAGGAAAATCTCTTGATCGAGGAAGCCCAAGTCCTGATGCGGGCCGCCGATCTCGACACGGAGAAGTTACTAGGTGCTCTGAGCGCCTTGGATCAGGTCGAGAGCGCACGCGGAAAATTGTATGAATTTGATGGACCTCTTTACACGACTATCGACCCGATTTCGGAGCAGATTACGAAACTTGTGGACCTGCAATTGCGGGTGGCGGGCGAGGAATACTCCGCCGCGCAAACACGCTACAAACGAACCGTCAATGGAGTCGTGTTGCTTATCATTCTGGGCGGTGGCGGCATGGCCGTGGTCGTGTGCTTGATCATGCGTCGGGCCACGCGCGTGCTCACCCAGACCGCCGAATCACTTTCCCAGGGTGCTTTGCAAATCGCGTCGGCTTCCGGCCTAGTGTCATCGTCGAGTCAGTCGCTGGCCGAAGGGGCGAGCGAGCAGGCTGCTTCGCTTGAAGAGATCAGCTCCTCGGTGGAGGAGCTCGCGAGCATGACGAAGCGTAACGCCGACAACGCCCAGTCCGGTAAAACTTCCTCTGGTGAGGCTCGCGCGGCGGCTGAGTCCGGCGCCATGGAGATGGAGCACATGCAGACGGCGATGAAAGCGATCCAGCAGTCGTCGAACGATATTTCCAAAATTATCAAGACGATCGACGAGATCGCATTTCAGACCAACATTCTCGCGCTGAACGCGGCGGTGGAGGCGGCCCGTGCGGGCGAGGCCGGCGCCGGTTTCGCGGTGGTTGCCGACGAGGTGCGCTCGCTCGCGCAGCGCTCGGCGGTAGCCGCCAAGGAGACAGCCGACAAGATCGAGGACGCCACCAAGCGCAGCGCGCAAGGCGTCGCAATCTCGGGCCGCGTGGCTTCCGGTCTGCAGCAAATTCTGGTGAAGGCACGCGAGGTGGATCAGCTCGTCGGCGAGGTCGCCACCGCTTCCCAAGAGCAGAGCGAGGGCATCAGTCAGATTAACATGGCGATCAGCCAGATGGACAAGGTCACCCAGGCCAACGCGGCCACCGCCGAGGAAACCGCGTCTGCCGCCGAGGAGCTGAACGCGCAATCCGAGGAGCTGCGCAACACGTCGCAGCAACTCGCCGCGCTGGTCGGCTCCAAGACCAGCTAAGGGCCTGTAACTAAATAAGTGTCACAAGTTGGCGCGGAGATTTTGGTCGCCGGCAAGGCGCGCTTGAGGGCGCTTGAGGGCGCATCTCCGCGCGGGCTCTAACCGATAGCGCAACATATAGCGCAACACCGCCAGCGGCCGAAAGATCAAGTTAGGTTGAGCCAGTTATTTATTTACGAACCCTAAGGTGCGGTCTTCGGGATGGCAGTCATTTAGCCACTCGCGCGGTTTGACATAAAGTCGGGCGAGTGGGCGGCCTCAGACGGTTTCGTAGGCCGGGCGGACGTAGAGCAGGCGAGTGCGGCGCGGTTTGAATATCCAGCAAACTTCGTTGATGTTTTCGGCGAGTGGGCGGAAACGCTCCTCGCTCTCGTGCAGGGAGCTTTGGAATTTGCGACGCGAGGTGATGTCCTGGGTGGAGACTTTTACAGGACGGGGGATGATATTAGGGAGCACGTTTCGAGGCCTGCTTCATGCGCAAAAAAGGCACTCCGAAGAGTTATTTCTGATCGTCCGCATCGGGTGCGAACTACTCGACCTAGCGGGGGCCGCGCGCGGCTATCGGTAGGTCGGCGGGCGGGGCGTCGAGGGTGTTGCGCACCTTGCGAGTGAGGTCATCCAGCGTGAAGGGTTTCTCTAGAAACGGCAGGTTGTAGTCGGCCACGGCCTGGACGGTCTCGGTGTTTCCGAGGTAGCCGGAAATGAACAGGGTGCGCAGTCCCGGCGTATGGAGTTCCTGGATACGCCGGGCGAGCGTGAGGCCGTCCATCTCGGGCATGATGACGTCGGTGACCAGGAGGTCGAAGACGGGCGTGGGTTCGAGCTTGAAGAGGGAGATAGCCTCCTGACCGCCGGGAACCGCGGTGACCCGGTATCCATACGCATCGAGGATGGTGAAGGCGATCTGGCGAATGGACTCGTCGTCTTCGACGATCAAAATGGATTCACGGCCGGTGGTGATCTGCTCTTCCTGCTCCAGGAAGAAATTAGCGTGAGGCGCGGGGGTGCTGGGGAGAAAGAGCGTGAAGCGTGTTCCTTGGCCCGGGGTGCTTTCGAAGGTGATGACGCCGTTGCAATTCTTGACGATGACCGCGCAGGTGGCGAGGCCGAGGCCGGTGCCGCGGCCGACCGGTTTGGTGGTGAAGAAGGGTTGGAAAAGCCGGGCCTGAACCTCGGCCGTCATGCCGATGCCGGTGTCGCCGATCGTGAGTTGGATGTAGTCGCCGAGGGGGAGCTTATGGAGATTGGGGCCGGTGATCGACTTCAGGTCCACGGAGAGGGTGAGCAGGCCGCCGCGCGGCATGGCGTCGCGCGCGTTGAGGCAGAGATTAAGCACGACTTGATCGATCTGATTGCGGTCGGCCATGAAGCAGGCTTCGGCGGCGGCGAAGCTGATCTGAAGCGAGACGCTTTCGCTGAGCAGGGAGCGCACGAGGTCGCGCAGATCGGCGATGACGGCGTTCATGTCGAGTGCCTCGGGGTGGAGCACCTGTTTGCGACTGAAGGTGAGGAGCTGGCGGGTGAGGGCGCTGGCGCGGTCGGCGGCCTTAAGGATCTCGGCGGTCTTGGATTTGAGCTCGGGGGCGATATGGGTGAGGTCTTCGTGCAGCATGTCGCCGTAGCAACGGACGGCGGTGAGGAGATTGTTGAAATCGTGGGCTACGCCGCCGGCGAGTTGGCCGACCGCCTCCATTTTTTGCGATTGGAGAAGCTTGGACTCGCTTTCCTGCAGGGTGATTTGGGCCTGGTTGCGCTGGTAGACGGTGTTGATTATGGTCGCGAGCGCGTGGACGAAATCGAAGGCGTCGTGGCCGAAGCTGCGGGGGTGGGTGTCTAGTCCGGTCAAGAAGCCGAGGGTGGATTCGCCGTCGTGGATGGGCACGGCGAGAGCGCCGAGCACGCCGAGCACGGGGTGGTTTTCGCGGCCGGGGAAGATGGCGTCATCCTCCCCGAGGCTGATGTTTTCGTGACGGATGTCGTGGGCGAAATCCGAGCTCATGGGCGCGTATGCGAAATGAGGCGGGAGGCCGGTGGCGCAGTCGGCGACGAGTGTGTCGGAGCCGGGGGGAGCGAAGAGTAGGATCTCGCTGAATTGGAGCTGGAGGATATCGCAGACCAGCCGGGTGGCCTCTTTTTTGATTTCCTGGATTTTGTGAGGTCCGAGCGCGAAGCGACCGAAGCCGGCGAGCGCGGCCTGGGTGATGGCGCGGTAGGTGAGCCGGGTTTCGGCTTCGTGTTGGTCGGTGACGTCCATGCACGAGCCGATGTAGCCGGTGAAAAACTCTTCCTCTTCGTAGTGCGGTACGCCTTGGCAGATGATCCAGCGGTAGATCCCGTCATAGCGGCGAAGACGGAATTCGATGCGGAAGGGTTCGCGGCTTTTAAAGTGATCGGTGAACTCGGTGTGAAAGCGGGCGCGATCCTGGGCGGGGATGCCTTCGAGCCAGCCTTGCCTCAACTGGGCCTCGGTGTCGCGGCCGGTGAAGGCGAGCCACGGGCGGTTGAAGTGGATGAAATCGCCGGCGGCGTCGGTTATCCAGACCAGCGCGGAGGCGGCGTCGGCGAAAGTTTTGAAGCGGCGATCCGTGTGGCAGCGCGGGCGTTGGACCCGAAGGTTGCCGAGAACGCGTTCGAGCCGGGCGGCAAGTTGGAGCGGTTCTCGCAGGGAGAGAAAATCGTCCGCGCCGGCACGCAGGCAGGCGACGACGTGTGCACTGTCGTCGTTCGCGCTGAGCGCCACCACGCGGCGGTTCGCGAGGCGGGGGAGGAGGGTTTGAAGGATGGTGTCGAGCGGTCCGTCCGCAGAGGAGGCGGTGAGGAAAAGGCAGCCGAGTCTGAGCGTCGTCGGCAGGGTATTTAGCTGCTCGATGGTGCGAACTACCTGGAGGTCTGCGATGAGGCCGGTGGCGACGAGCAGCGGCGGCAGCGCTTCGTCCGCGCACAGGAGCGTGATGGGCTCCTGAAACTGCGAAACATCACCTGGAGTGTTGTTCATAAAGTTTCTGCAGCCGGTTCACGGTTGGGGTGGCGAGGGGGGCGGCGGTGCGCGCGGGGCCTAGGCTGTGGCGTAGGACGAGTTGTTCGTTTTCGCGGAGCAGGTGGAGAATCTGCAGCAGGCGGCCGCGGGTCTGCTCGATGAGGGCAGCGCGGCGGGCGCGAAGGGCGGGATCGGCGGGCACACGGGCGGTGTCGCCATCGCGTAGGGCGGCGAGGCTGGTTTCGAGGCGCGCGATGAGAGTTTGGTGACGCTCGAGCAGGTCGGGGTCGGGGACGCGTTGGTGCTGTTTGAGAAAACGGTTTTCCTCAAGGGCGAGGTGATGGAGTTCGTCGCAGACTTGAAAGTGTTCGCCAAGGGAGTCCGTCATGGGGGAGGGGGATGTCAGCGGGGGCTGAAAGGGAGGTCGGGGTTGCTTGGGTGGCGGCGACCTCGGGGAGCATGACCAGGGATTCGTAAATAAATAACTGGCTCAACCTAACTTGATTTTTCGGCCGCTGGCGGTGTTGCTCGCTCAGTTACAGCCCATTCTGGGATGCTCCTTCGCGAGCGCCTGGCCAACTGCCAAAATCTCGGCGTCTTTTTAAGCCATTTATTTATTTACGAACCCTAAGGTGGTATTTTTAGGGGTGGATTCAATCCAAGTCAAATGCTTCATGCGCCAGATCACCATGGTGCCGATGTCGCTCAGGATGGCCGGGGATTTTGTTCCAGCTCCGGTGGCGGCGGGCAGGGCGTCGAGGATGTGTTGGTAGGTGGCGCGGGCGAGGGCGTGTTGTTGCAGGCGTTCCTGGCAGAGGCCGATCTGGTAGTGCACGGGAAGGAGCCATTCGGGAGGGCCGCCGAGGTCGCGCATGCATTCGTAGATGGCGAGCGCGGTGAGGATGTCGCCTTGTTCGTAGAACGAGTTGGCGAGGTGGTTGCCGGTCTTGCGCTGCCAGTGGTTCCAGGATTTCGGGTCGGCGGCGGTGCGGGAGCTTTCGATTTGGAGTAGTTCGAGCGTCGCGGTGAGCGACTCTTGGGCGCGGCCGAGGCGGCGCAGTGCGAGAGCGAGAAGGTGGCGGGCCTCGGCTGCATCCTCGCCTTCGGGGTGGAACGAGAGGTAGGCGCGCAGGTGAATGACGGCTTTGTCGTCGTCGCCTTTCAGGGTGAGGGCGTAGGCGGATTTGAAGGCGGCTCGGGTGCGATCCGTCGGTGCGAGATCCAGGAGGCTGAGTCGGGAGAAAAAGCGGAACGCTTGTTCGTGGTCGCCGGCTTGGAAGTAGGTCTCGGCGATTTCGAATTGGGCGGTGCGGGCGAGCCGGCGGTAGGTGTCGGTGCCGTCCTCGGGGAGTTTGAGGGTGGTGTTGAGCACGCTGTAGAATCTCGAAATGGCGAGGCGGTGCGCGCCGAGAACGCGCAGGCAGCGGCCGAGTTCGAGGTAGACGACGGGGAGTTGTTCGTCGTCGAGGTTATCTTTGATGTAGCGTTCGTAAACGGCGCAGGCCTGGGTGAAGCGAAGATCGCCGCGGTAGGAGCGGGCGAGGCCGAGCAGGGCGGCCCGCACTTGGAGGGGCGTGGTGGAGTGGCTGGCGACGAGCACCTGGTTGTAGGCGAGGATGGCGGAGGCCCAGTCCTGGCGACCGGCTTTCTCGTCGCCGATGCGGAGGAGACTGGCGATTTCCTCTTCGGCGGTGGGCGAGGCTTCGAGCGCGGGCGTTTCTTCCGGCGACGCGTCTGCGGGGGGAGCGTCGTTTTCGGCGGAGGCGCCAGAGGGTGAAAGGGCGACCAGGCAAAGGAGTGTTAGAAGAGGCGGCTTCATTTTTGCTGGTAGGTGGCGGAGCTTCGAGGCGGTGTGCGGTCCGGCGACGAGGCGCCGGGGAATTGAAAATAGACGAGCACGTCCTCGGCGCGGATGGCGCGGGGGGTGTCGTCGGGAATGATGGATACGCCGGGTTGGCTGGACGTGGTCTCGGTCGTCGTGATCGTTGTCGTGTTCGTGACGGTGGGTTCGGCGTGCGGTTCGGTGGACGCTGCGAACTCGGGCGGCATCGAGGATATCGTGCCGTCCGCCGACGTCGGTGCGGAGACGGATATGGCGGCCTGTTGGTTCAATGCGGCGATTTCTTCCAGGAGGCCTCCGGGGTGGGGAGGGCCGAGCACGGCGGCTTGTCCCGAAATGGGGTCCGTGGGTTCGACGGTTTCGGCGAAGCGCAAGGGTGGCGGCATGCTAACGACAAGGTAGGGAACCGATTTTGGGTAGGGCTCGGGGAGAGATCGGGACGGGAGGCGCTGGGAGCGGGTGCTAGGCAGGGCGGATCGTTGCATATCGCTGGCGGCCGACTCGTGGATGAAGGCGGGCAGCAGCGCGCAGACCGTCAGGCGAACCAGACGGGCCGGGGCGGAGGGAGATGTGAAATGAAAATAGTGCATGTTGGCGTTTCCGGTAGAGGAGACGGCAATCAACCGGTTCTCACATCGGCTTGCGGCGGGGGATTCTGAAGCGGCGAGGGCATTTTTCTTTGGGGTAAAAAGCATTTAGCCCGCGCCCCAAAAAGGGGCGCGGGCTCGCAGGGCCGGCCGGAGAACGGGTGGTTGTCCGGCCGAAAGGGTTGGAGGGGGATATTCGGGTCAGGGCGTGGAGGCGAGCACGGGCGAGCCTTTGCGCAGCTGGT
>CAZOGV010000012.1:0-4613 GCA_964579225.1 uncultured Akkermansia sp.
CTACTAGCTCTACTAGCTCTACTAGCTCTACCAGCTCTACCAGCTCTACCAGCTCATGAAGCTCAGCATCCTCATGGCGGTCTTCAACCGCCTCGACCTGACGCGACTCTGCCTGCCCACCCTCGAGCGCTCCCTCGCCGGCCTTGATCACGAGATCATCATCGTGGACGACGGCTCCACCGATGGCACCCGCGACTACCTCCGCACCCTCCCCGCCCCCTACCGCGTCATCCTCAACGAGCAAAAGGGCAACTTCGCCCTCAACAACAACGCCGCCGCCGCCCTCGCCCGCTCCGACACCCTCTGCCTCCTAAACAACGACACCGAGCTCCCTCCCGGCTGGCTCGACCCCATGCTCGCCGCCCTCGCCCGCTTCCCCGACGCCGGCTGCATCGGCAACGTGCAAAAAATCCCCGCCACCGCCCGCTACGATCACTTCGGCATCTGCTTCCCCTCCTGGCTCACCCCCCTCCACTACGGCCAACACCTCGCCCGCCGCCCCCCCGGCCTCGCCCGCGGCCATAGCCGCTGGGGCGCCGTCACCGCCGCCTGCGTAGTCATGAAAAAATCCGTCTTCAACTCCGTCGGCGGCTTCGATCCCGCCTACGTCAACGGCGGTGAAGACATCGACCTCTGCCTACGCCTCCACGCTCGCGGCCACTGGCACTACGTCGCCCACGAAAGCGAAATCCTGCACCACAAAGGTGCATCGCCCGGCCGCAAAAACCATAACACCGCCAACCTCGACCGCCTAAAAGCCGCGCACGGCGACTACCTCCGCCGCACCCTCGTCCCGCGCGACGCCCGCCTCGCCGCCGCCAGCTACCTCCGCACCGCCCGCGCCGCCCCCGCCCGCGTAAACGCCCGAAAACTCCTCGGCTCCCTGGCCACCTACCTCCGCCCCGCGCCCCCTCGCGCCCTCTTCACCCCCGAAATTTGTTAGCCCCTTCCGCCGTAGAGGGATTTCGCGAGCGAAGCCCGCTTGTTTCGGCCCCCACCCTCCTTCCCCGATCCCGCGCTCGCCTCACCACACCAGCCGTTCCCAAATATACCGGAACGACCCCGCGAACTCCCTCGGCCGCTCCCGCATCGCGACCGTGAGCTCCTCCCGCTCAAACCATCGCCCGTCCATGATCTCGGCCGGATGCAGCGTAAACGGGCCTTCGTGCCCCAAACGGTAAACCCACAAAAACTCCATGCCCGTCTCGCGCCGCGCCTCCAGCCGCAGCCAGCGCTCCAAAGCCTGCGCGCCCGATACAACCACGCCTATCTCCTCCCACAGCTCGCGCACCGCTGCCGCGTCGTAATCCTCGCCCGCGTCCAGATGCCCCGAACACGAAGCGCACCAGCGCCCGGGCGCGGAATCCTTCAGCATCGAGCGTCGCTGCAAAAACACCCGCCCCGCGCGGTCAAAACACAGCACATGCACCGCCCGATGCCGCAGCCGCCGTAAATGCACCTCCGCCCGCGGAGCCTGCGACACGACCAGATCCTGCTCATCGACCACGTCAAAAAGCTCGTCCGCGCTCTGCGCCAACCCGTCACCCTTTACATTCAAATCCATGTGTGTCCCTTTCGTGGGCTCAAATTTCCCCGCACGCCATGCCGAAAATCGAAGTAAATCAAGTAGCCGAAATCCTTAAAAGAAACGACGTCGACCCCGCCCTCCTGCGCCAGATCATCGAGGAGATGAACCAAGCAGTGGAACCCGAGGTGGACGAAGAAAAACCGCCAGCGGTGAAGAAGCAGTTTTCCATCATCGTGTCCGACCCGGACAACCAGTTGCCCGAAAAAGCCGAGTTCACCGGCTGGGTTTTCCAGATCCCCGAAGACGCCTCCGTGACGAGCACGACCGAGCGTATCCACAAGGCCGCCTACGAATTCAACGCCACCAAGAAAGGCCGCATGATGCCGGCCAAGACGATGGCCGACGCCATCGAGAACGTCCCGGCCAAGGTATTCAAGGAGCAGCAAGTCTGGGTGAAAACGAAGGCCCCAGTTTTCGTAATCCGCACCGACAACGAGATCCCCACCGAAAAGTCCGACAAAGACACCCGCCGCGGCCGCGCCGCGTAAGGTCAGGCACCTATGTGTAGGGCGGGGTCGCCGCACCCCGCCGCTCCTCTTTCTCTTAATCTTTCTCCATTCCGACGGAACGAAATCCGATAACAGAACCACGCAGACGGAAGAACGTCCCGGCCAAGGTATTCAAGGAGCAGCAAGTCTGGGTGAAAACGAAGGCCCCAGTTTTCGTAATCCGCACCGACAACGAGATCCCCACCGAAAAGTCCGACAAAGACACCCGCCGCGGCCGCGCCGCGTAAGGTCAGGCACCTATGTGTAGGGCGGGGTCGCCGCACCCCGCCGCTCCTCTTTCTCTTAATCTTTCTCCATTCCGACGGAACGAAATCCGATAACAGAACCACGCAGACGGAAATAAATCCTGGAGAAAGAGTAAGAGAAAGAATCGAGAGAAAGATCTGTCCACCGCACCAAGGCTTCACTCTGTCCTCAGCTTTCAGGTCTCAGACCACATCCCTCCGCCCGCTCCCATGCCCTACTCCGCCGCCCCCACCCGTTACGAAACCCCCGCATTCTTCGCCCGCTGCGGCCGTTCCGGTCTTATGCTCCCGCGCATCTCGCTCGGCCTCTGGCACAACTTCGGCGGCGTGGACTCCCTTGAAAACGGCCGCGCCATCGTGCGTCGCGCCTTCGACCTCGGCGTCACCCACTTCGACCTCGCCAACAACTACGGCCCACCTCCCGGCTCCGCCGAGGAAAACTTCGGCCGCCTCCTCGCCCTAGATCTCGCCCCCTACCGCGACGAAATCGTCGTCTCCACCAAGGCCGGCTACCGCATGCAACCCGGCCCCTACGGCGAATGGGGCTCGCGCAAATACCTGCTCTCCTCCCTCGACGCCTCGCTGAAGCGCATGGGCCTCGATTACGTGGATATTTTCTACCACCACCGCCCGGACCCGAAAACCCCGCTCGAAGAGTCGATGGGCGCGCTCGCCCAAGCCGTGCGCTCCGGCAAAGCCCTCTACGCCGGCGTCTCCAACTACGACGCGCCCACCACCGCCCGCGCCGCCAAGATCCTGCGCGAGCTCGGCGTGCCCGCGCTCATCCACCAGCCCTGCTACAACATGTTCAACCGCTGGATTGAACCCGCCCTGCTCGACATCCTCGAACAGGAAGGCATGGGCTGCATCCCCTTCTCCCCGCTCGCGCAGGGCCTCCTCACCAACCGCTACCTCGCCGGCATACCGGCCGATTCCCGCGCCGCCAACGCCAACAGTCCCTTCCTCAACCCGGACCGCGTCACCCCCGATATCCTCAGCCGCATTCAAAAACTCGGTGAACTCGCCAAAGAGCGCGGCCAAAGTCTCGCCCAGCTCGCCCTCGCCTGGGTCTTGCGCGATCCTCGCGTCACCACCGCATTGATCGGTGCGAGCAAGATTTCCCAACTCGAAGACTGCGTCGGTGCCGCCGCCAACACCGACTTCGGCTCCGAGGAGCTCACCCGCATCGAAACCATCCTCGCCGGCTGATTTTCCGTTCCGCCGTCCCCTCCGTCGTAGGGGCTTCGCTTGCGAAGACCGCGCCCGCACGCTCAGCCCCCGAACCACAAAACGGACTTCGCAAGCGAAGCCCCTACCACCGACCCTCGGCCCGCATCCCCGCATGAACCTCGTCCTCTTCGAGTCCGCCGAACTCGAATCCCCCCTGCCGCTCGCCGACCCGCGCGCACAACACATCCTCAATGTCCTGCGCCGCGCCCCCGGCGACACCTTCATCGCCGGCCTGGTCAACGGCCCCCTCGGCACCGCCACGCTCCTCTCCGCCGACACCGACACCCTCCACCTAGCGTTCACTCCTGAACGCGAGCCTCCGCCGCTACCACCGATCACCCTGCTCGTCGGCCTGCCGCGCCCGCAGACCGCGCGCGACCTTTTGCGCGACGCCACTACGCTCGGCGTCGCGTGTATCCATTTTGTCACGACAGAGCGCGCCGACCCCAACTACGCCGCATCCTCGCTCTGGACCACCGGCGAATGGCACCGCCACCTCCTCGCCGGCGCCGCCCAAGCCTGCGATACCCGCCTGCCCAAGGTCACCTGGACGCACTCCCTCGCCTCCGCGCTCGCCGCCCTGCCCGCCTCCACGCACCGCCTCGCGCTTGATAACTACGAGGCCACCTGCGCGCTGAGCGCGGCAATCCCCAATCCCGAACCTCAAATCCCAACCCAAACAACGCTCGCCCTCGGCCCCGAGCGCGGCTGGGGCCCGGCCGACCGCACCGCCTTGCGCGCAGCGGGCTTCACTCTCTGTTCCCTCGGCGACCGCGTCCTCCGCCTGGAAACCGCCGCAGTCGCCGCCCTCACCCTCGCGCACCACGGCAACCGATCCGCTTAAACACAGATCACAGATACGCACAGATACCGGACGCTCCTGCGATCCATCCCGATCCGCATATCCTGCCTTTATCCGCGCCCATCCGCGTAATCCGCGGTCAAAAATCCGCCCTTACTCCCTCACTCCCTCACTCCCTTTCCCTCACTCCCTTCGGCGCGCGCAGCGCGCCGTCACGCCTCCACCAGATCCTTCTCCAC
>CAZOGV010000012.1:4713-27867 GCA_964579225.1 uncultured Akkermansia sp.
TTGAACTCCCCCGGACTCACCTCGCCCAGACCCTTGAATCGCGTGATCTCCGCGTTCTGCCCCAACTTGTGCAGCGCCGACTGCTTCTCCGCCTCGGAGTAACAATACCGCGTCTCCTTCTTGTTGCGCACGCGAAACAGCGGGGTCTCCAACACGAACAAATGCCCTTGCGTGATAAGCTCCGGGAAAAACTGCAGGAAAAACGAGATCAACAGCAGCCGGATGTGCATGCCGTCCACGTCCGCGTCCGTCGCGATGATCACCTTGTTGTAACGCAGCCCGTCCATCCCCTCCTCGATGTTCAACGCGCTCTGCAACAGGTGGAACTCCTCGTTCTCGTAGATCACCTTCTTCGTCAGCCCATACGTGTTCAGCGGCTTCCCCTTCAGCGCGAACACCGCCTGCGTGTGCACGTCGCGACACGCCGTCAACGAACCCGCCGCCGAGTCGCCCTCCACGATGAACAACGAGCTCTCCTCCGCCCGCTTGTCCTTCGTGCCCAGATGCGCCCGACAATCGCGCAGCTTCTTGTTGTGCAGCGAGGCCTTCTTCGCCCGCTCACGCGCCAGATTGCGAATGCCCGCCAGCTCCTTGCGCTCGCGCTCGCTCTCCTCGACCTTGCGCTTCAGCTCGTTCGCCGTCTCCGGATTGCGGTGCAGGAAATTGTCGAGCTGCTGTCCCAGAAAACTGGATACAAAGTTGCGCACGCTCGGCCCGCCCGGACCCACGTCCGCGCTGCCCAGCTTCGTCTTCGTCTGCGACTCGAACACCGGCTCCTGCACCCGGATCGACACCGCCGCCACGATCGACTGGCGGATGTCCGCCGCGTCGAAATCCTTTTTGAAAAACGTCCTCAGCGTCGCCACCAGCGCCTCGCGAAACGCCGCCAGATGCGTGCCGCCCATCGTCGTGTGCTGGCCGTTCACGAACGAGTAATACTCCTCGCCGTAATGCCCCGCGTGCGTGATCGCCACCTCGATGTCCTCGCCCTCCAGATGGATCAGCGGATACAGCGGCTCGCCCGTCAGCTTCTTGTTCAACAGATCGCGCAGACCGTGCTCCGACTTGTAGGCCTTGCCGTTGAAAACCAACGTCAGCCCGCGGTTCAGGTAGGCGTAGTTCCAGAGCATCTCCTCGATGAACTCGGTGCGAAACTTGAACTCCGCGCCGAAGAGCGCCGTGTCCGGCGTGAACTCCACCAGCGTGCCGTTGCGCGCGCCCGCCTCCGCCGCGATGATCTTGGTCTCCTTGGCCAGTTTGCCCGCCGCGAATTCCACAATCTTCGTCTGCCCCTCGCGGATCGCCTGCGCCTTGTAGAAGGAGGCCAGCGCGTTCACCGCCTTCTGGCCGACGCCATTCAGACCGACGGATTTTTGAAACGTCTCCGAGTCGTATTTCGCGCCCGTGTTGATGATCGACACGCAATCCACCAGCTTGCCCAGCGGGATGCCGCGCCCGTAGTCGCGCACCCGCAGCGTGCGGTCGTTCAGCTCGACCTCGATCTTCTTGCCGAAGCCCATCGTGAATTCGTCGATGCAGTTATCGATCGTCTCCTTGAGCAGCACGTAGATGCCGTCCTCCGGATGGGCGCCATTGCCCAGGCGACCGATATACATGCCGGGCCGCAGGCGGATGTGTTCGAGCGGGGAGAGGGTTTTGATCGAAGCTTCGGTGTAAGCGTTGGCCATGGGTCGGAGGAGCGGGATAAAAAAGTGAAAAGTAAAGGAAGCGAAGGCTACGCCCTACGAAGCCTTGGCGAAGTAGGGACAAATCCCTCGCCGGAACCCGCAAGCGAAAACCCTCTGTCGCGGCTGTAGGGCGGGGTCGCCGCACCCCGCCGTCCGATCCCAAGGACACACTCCCGTGCCCTTCATCCGCTCCATCCGCAAACCCGCCCCAAGGATCGGCGGCACACCTGTCCCCGAATCCGTCGCCCTGGAGGGCGCGGCTCCGTCCGCGCCAAATCCGCCGTCCCCCGTAGCGGCGACATCTCCGTCGCCTAACGTCCCTGTCACCGACCAACGCATCCGCCCCAAAACCCCGCACCGTCGAGGGCCTTCTCCGTCGGCAGGGTCTTCGCTCGCGAAGACCGCGCCAGCCGGACGCCCCCTCGCCCTCCCAACCAACTCCCCCCACCCGCTCCACCCCCTCCACTCGCCCCCCTCCACCTGCCCTCACCGCTCCACCCGTTTCCCCGTTCTACCGCTCTACCCGCGCTGCCAGTTCTACCAGCCCCGCCCCTCGCCCACTTTTACAAACGAACCACCTTAAATCGCAAAATTGGCATTGAGTTTGCGCCGATAGTGGTTCAACTCCCTCCCATTATGCCCCCCTGCACGCCCACTTTTTCGCAGCCCGCGCCCACCCCCGCCCGGACTTTCCGCTCCCCGTCCGCCACCCGCACCCTCCTCGCCGCCGTCGCCCTGCTCGGCGGCCTTTTTGCGTCCGGAAACGCCGCCTTCGGTCAGTCAGTGGCGACCACCCCGGTCGGCGCGATGACCACCACAATAGAGGCTGGAACAGGAGCCGCACGAAAACTCACACCAATCTCCATTCCACTTGTTTTGAGCACTCAGATCACGGGGAAATCTAGAGGAGCAATAACATCGGTCACCACGAACACAATTACGGTATCCGATGCTGGATGGCAAAATGCTCAACTATCCAGTGCACAAACACCTTACTTCATTCGCATCACGTCAGGAAATGCCAGCGGCAGAATATTTCTACTTTCGACCTCGACCGCTAATACCTCGACCACGCTCACCATCGACAGCTCAGAGCTTGTTGATCTCGTTGCGTTGGGAGTAGCAAGTGAAGACTCCTTCAACATAATACCAGTCCACACACTCGCATCATTACTTGATCTTACCGACGGCGTTCTAGGAGGCATTAATGCGGCAGCTGGAGACAATATTCTAATCAACAAAAACGGTGTCTGGAACACTTACTTTTACAACACCAGTGTCATACCGAATCGCTGGTCGAGAGTAGCACTTGGCAGTCCGGATGCCAGTAACGAAATACTACGCCCCGACTCCACCATTATCTATAGTCGTCTCGACGACGCTCCTATTGAGCTAACATTCACTGGAGAGGTCCCTTCAAACGACACCCGCTTAACGCAAGTTCGCAGAAGCGGCTTAACCTTCCTCTCGAATGGTTGGCCCGTAAATTCAACCTTAGCCACTCTTGGTATTCAAAATATACCGGGCTGGATCGCTAATAGCTCATCGGCGTCAGCAGACAAAGTTCTCATTCTGAGTGCCGGTGTCTACAGAACATATTACTTCGACGGCACGAACTGGCGTCAAGTCGCTTTAGGCAATCCCATTCGAGACAACGATGCCATATCTGCCACTAGCGGAGTTCTATTAAATCGCCTAGGAGCCTCCAGCTCGACGGATACCTTCTCTGCCACCCGTCCTTACACTTTATAATTTCCACTACAATGACCCTTACCAAAATCCTAGCTGCAGCAGCGTTAACCACAGGATTCCTTCTGTGCACAACAAATGCGCAAACTCTTTTACTTACCGGCTTCGGCACTGGAGATTTTTCAGATGCGGGTAGCAGCGGTTTCTCCCAAGACGCCACCTCTGCGACCTTTAGCGGCAGCGACCAATCTGGAGCTTTTTTGGGAACATACAATCCCGTCAATGTCAGCGCACTCGGCGAAGAATTTCAGTTGGTGGTAACAGCAACCATTTCAACTGCAAACAATACCGCGTTCACCATCGAGATTTTCGATGGCACGAATTTTCAAGGATTCACTGGATTCTGGAGCGACTTCACACTCAACACGCCAACCACGGTCTACCTCCCTATGTCGAATACCGTATCCGCTGAATTTGATTATACGCAGGTCCAAGGAGTCCAAATTCAATTTGGTGGCACAGGTTCAACACTGACAGTGTCGTTTGATACTCTCGAGATCAGTGCCGTCCCCGAGCCAGCCACCTTCGCCGCCCTCGCTGGTATGGCGACCCTCGGTCTGGCCGTCGTTCGCCGCCGCAAGCGCGCGGTTTAATTCTCGGACCCGCCTGGTAAATCTTTCAGCCCGCCCGTTTTTCGGGCGGGCTTTTTTGTGCCCTCGCTTCCAGCCCGCCCCACGCCTTAGTTCCCCCGCTTTCCCGTGCCCGCCCCCCATCCCGATTTCGCCGACAAGGTAACCCGCGACTCCATCACCGTCACCCCGGGCTGGAAACTCGGCCGCTTCGCGCCCTTCAGCCGCGTCCTCGATCCCCACGGCACCCACATCATCATTCATAAGTGGCGTCTCCCGCCCTACCTCCTTCTCCTCTCTCTCCTCGGCTGGTTCGCCGCCACCGGCCTCCTCTACGGCCACATCAAATACCGCACCGGCTTCACCGAGGTCCGCTACACCCACCTCGTCCTCCTCCCCTGGAAAATCGACGACTACCGGCGCGACAAAGGCGAATTCTGGATCAAGCAGGGCCTCGCCGCCGCCGAAAATCAGGAATGGCTTCAGGCCTTCTCCCTCCTCCGCGGCGGCATCGTGTCCGTGCCCGAACACCAAGAGGCCCGCCTCCTCGTCGCACGAATCTACCTCATGGCCGGCCGCGTGGATCACGCCCGCGATACGCTCGTGGACGGCCTTCCCTACCACGCCGACCAGCTCGAATACCTCCGCACCGTCCTCGGCTTCCTCTTCTCCCAACAGGCCGACGCCGCCGTCGCCGCCGTCGCCCTCGAACTCCGCCCCCGCCTCGACCGCGCCTCCCCCGCCGGCCGTATGGCCGCCACCGCCCTCGCCTACGCCCACTTCAACCGCGGCCGCTACCCCGAGGCCGAAGTCACCCTCCGCGAAAACACCCTCCTCCCCACCCCCGAGGGCGGCTTCGTCACCGCCCGCATCGCCTGGGAAAAAGGCCGTCGCGACGAAGCCCTCGCCCGCCTGCGCGAACTCGCCTCCCAGGTCCCCGATGACCTCGAAATCTACCGCACCCTGATTTTTTACCTGCGCGAGATCGACCGCCCCGGCGAGGTGCGCCGCGCCGCCCTCGCCCGCCAGATCGCCCGCCCCGACGCTCCCGAGGGCTACCTCGACTTCATCGCCGCCGCCGCCGCCGAAGGCGACCTCGCCCGCGTCACCGAAACCGAGACCGACTACCTCGCCCGCTTCGCCGACGACGCCCCCGCCCTGCTTCGTCTCGCCGAAACCGCCGCCCGCCGCGGCGACCCCGCCGCCGCCGAGCGCGTGCTCGCCCGCTGCCGCGAACTCGGCGAGGAAATCCCCTCCGCCGAACTCCACGTCGTCGAGGCCGAACTCGAACGCCGCGCCTACCCCGCCGCCCTCGATCGCATCGCGCCCCTCGTCGCCGCCGACGGCCCCGCCTCCGCCTGGCCCGAGCCCCAACAACTCGCCCTCGCCGGCGCGCGCGCCGTGGCCCTTTACGGCACCGGCCAGGCCATGGAAGCCGCCCCCCTCGTCCACCGCCTGCGCGAAACCCGCCGCCTCTCCCCCGCCGTCCTCACCGGCCTGGCCGGCCGCATCGAAGCCCTCGGCCACCCCGCCGAGGCCCGCGCGCTCCTCCGCCACGCCGTCGAGCTGGATCCGCTTTATCAACCGGCGTTGGTGAGCCTGCTGGAAAACGCCCTCGCCGCCGACGACCTCCACGGCATGCCCGCGCTGATAGAGCGCCTCACCACCATGAGAAAACCACCCGTCGATCTGCTCGAAAAGTTGCGCGCCGCCCTCCAATCCGACCGCCACCTTTTCCTCCCCGACCGCCAAAAAACCCTCGCCGCGTTGGCGACGTCCGAAAAGTAGCGCAGGCGTCCCGCCTGCATCGTCTGGCCCCGGAGCGGCGAGGCCCCCGTCGCCGCACGCGCGTGAGCGCGCCACCCCACCACGATCTGTTTGTCAGAAAAATGGGGTCAGAAAAATTCGATCCATCTCTATCGCCCAGTCCCCACTCGCCGCCCTGCCCTGCGTATCCACAGATTTTTCTGACCCCATTTTTCTGACATTTCGTTTGGGTTTTCTGAACCTCCTAAAACAAAACCCGCTCCAGAAGGAGCACCACAGAGGCACCAAGACACAGAGACCTCACAGAGAAAACCCTCCTCTCCTCCCTCTGTGAGACCTCTGTGCCTCCGTGTCTCCGTGGTTCACAACTCAGCCTAGAGACGGCAGTCGAATCGGGTCGTCCCGCTGCGCAGGGCTCTGTCCCGGACGCACGCCCACCGCGATCAGCTCTCGGATGCGCACGGCGAATTTCCACGCCTTGATCTCTTTCTCCCTTCGCATCGCCCCGAGACGAACACACTTCCTGGTAAACCAGCACCCACGGACCGTTCTTGCGCGTATATTTCCCCTCGGCCCCTCCCTCCGCGTTGTGGCTGGCTAGACGTGATGCGAGGTCGGCGGTTTACCCGACGTAAAAACGCCCCACCGGATTTTGCAGAATGTGAACATGGAACACACGCGAACCATAAATTAATCACTTTTTCAGCCCGCAAAAAAGCCCCGAAGCCTTCATCGAAGACTTCGGGGCCAAAATGGCTGCCCGGGTAGGGGTCGAACCTACGACCAAGTGATTAACAGTCACCTGCTCTGCCACTGAGCTACCAGGCAATGAACTTCCTTCCGTAAAGAAGGGGTGCGGAAAAACCAAGCGACAGCCAGTCTTGTCAACGCCCTTTTAAAAGCAAACCGAAGTTTTCTGGCATCCCTCCTAAGTTTTGATTGCCAAAAACCGCCGCCGACCCATTTGCTCAACCTCTTTTTCATTACGCCTGCCACCAATCCCGGTGCGACAGGGGGAACGAAACCATGATACAACAACTCAGCCTCACCATCACGCCGCGCGCCCAAACCGGCCGCTCGGCTTCCCGCCGTGTTCGCAAAACGAACCAGATCCCCGCGATCCTCTACGGCAAGCACACCAGCCCTCAGACCCTCTCGGTGGACGCCCCCGAGTTTACCCGTCTGGTCAAGGCCGTCGCCGGCCGCGCGCTCATCATCGAACTCGTGCAGAAGGACAAAGCCGAAAAGGCCCTCTCCTTCCTCCAAGAGATCCAGCGCAACCCCATCACCGATAAATTCGTGCACGTTGACTTCCGCGAAGTGAAGGCCGACGAGAAACTCGATATCAATGTTCCCGTCTCCTTCGTCGGCGAAGCCCACGGCGTGAAGACCCAGGGCGGCGTCATCGAGATCGGCGCGCACACCGTGCGCATCCGCTGCTTGCCCAAGGACCTCCCTCCTTTCGTCGAAGTGGACATCACCGAGCTCAAGGTCGACGAGACCATCAAGGTCGCCAACCTCAAGCCCGTTAACGGCGTCGAGTTCCGCGATCCCGCCGGCCAGCCCATCGTCTCCATCCTCAGCGTCGAGGAAGAAGCCGCCGCCGAGGCCACTCCCGCCGCCGGTGCCGCCGCCGCTCCCGCCGCCGGTGCCAAAGCCGCCGCCGGTGCCGCCGCCAAGCCCGCCGCTGCCGCCGCCAAGCCGGCCGCCAAGAAGTAAGTGTCCGCCTCGCCCCGCGCCTTGCCGCGCGGGGTTTGCGCGTTTGTTCTTTGAGTCATGTCCATCTCGCTCGTTGCCGGCCTGGGCAACCCCGGTCGCTCCTACGCCGCCACCCGCCACAACGCGGGGTGGGTGGTGGTGGATGCGCTCGCCGCGGCCGAAAAGCTCTCCTGGCAAACCCAGGATCGCTTCGAAGCCGAGGTCGCCCGCTGGGACTTTGCTCCCGGTCACACCGTCTGGCTGGCCAAGCCGCTCACGTTCATGAACCTGAGCGGCCGCGCCATCCAAAAGCTGGCCGCCTTTCACAAGGTGCCGCCCGCCGCCATCACGGTGGTTTACGACGACCTCACCATTGATCTCGGCCTGATGAAGGTCTCGGTCAAAGGCAGCGCCGGCGGCCACAACGGCATCGCCGATCTCCTCGCCCGCATGGGCGATGGGTTCGTCCGCTACCGTCTCGGTGTCGGCCCCAAGCTCCCCCGCGAAATGGACATCAAAGACTACGTGCTCGGTCGCTTCTCCGACGAACAACAATCACTCTTCAATCAACAACTCCCCCGTTTCCTCTCCGGCCTCCGGATCCTGCTTTCGCAAGGACCCGACCAGGCCATGAATCAACTTAACCGCCGTATCCTCCCAACATGAGCTCCACCGCCACCCGCAATTATCTCGCCACCTTCATCCTCGATAACCGAGGCAAGGAAGAAACCGTCGAGCAGATCGTCGAAGTCGTGAAGACCGAGATCGCCGCCGTCGAAGGCACCGTTTCCGAAGTCGAAAACGTCGGCCGCAAGGACTTCGCCCGCGTCACGGACAACAAGTTCCCCGCCGCCAGCTACGTCCAGATCAAGTTCTCCGGTCCCGCCTCCGCGCCCGCCGCCCTCAAAGAGCGCCTGCGCCTGAAGCACGCCGTTTACCGCACCCTCGTCGAAAACGCCTAAACTCGTTTTCCTCGTCGCGTCGCCGCAACGTCCACCACCACGCTCCCCGCCATGGCCAACCTTAACCGCGTCCTCCTGATCGGAAACCTCACCCGTGACCCCGAGCTCCGTGTCACGCCCACCAAAGGCACCGCCATCTGTCAGTTCGGCCTGGCCATCTCCCGCTCCTTCAAGGACGAGTCCGGCCAGACCCGCGAGGAAACCACTTTCGTGGACATCGAAGCCTGGGGCAAACAAGGCGAGACCATCGCCAAATATTGCACCAAAGGCCGCCCCCTCTTCGTCGAGGGCCGGCTCCGCTTCGATCAGTGGGAGGACAAAACCACCCAGCAAAAGCGCAGCAAACTCAAGGTCGTCCTAGAGAACTTCCAGTTCCTCGGCGGCCGCGAGGGCGGCGGCGCTCCCGGTGCCGGCGGCGGCGCCGCCTCGGGTGCTTCGGACGACGGCGTAGATCAGACCATCGAACGCCCGGCCCCAGCGCCCCGCGCCCCCGGCGGCGGCCGCCCGGCGCCCGCCCCGCAGCATGACATCAACGACGAGGACGTGCCCTTCTAAGCATCGATCCGCCCGCGCGTTTTCCCCGCTCTTCCTCCTTCCGTAGTTTTTTAACCAATACAACCCACCTCCTACCATGGCCCACCATGAAATCCTCCTCCTGAAACCCGTCGCCGGCCTCGGCGGCGAAGGCGATCAAGTCCGCGTCCGCGCCGGCTACGCCCGCAATTTCCTCCTGCCCCAAGGCGCCGCCGTCGCCCTCACGCAGTCCAACCGCAAGCGCGTCGAGTCGCTCAAGAAGCAGCGCGCCCAGCGCGAGGCCTCCGAGCTCTCCGGCGCCCAGGAACTCGCCAAGCAGATCGCCAAGGTCTCACTCGCGTTCGCCGTGAAGACCGGCGAAGGCGGCAAGATGTTCGGCGCCATCACCGCCGCCGACCTTCACCAGAAGTTCGTCGAGGCCGGCGTCGAGCTCGATAAGAAGAAGATCCACCTCCACACCCCGGTGAAGACCCTCGGCAAGCACGAGGTCTCCATCAAGCTGCACGCCGACGTCAGCGTCGAAGTCACCTTCGACGTCGTCTCCGAGAACCCGATCGAAGAGACCCCCGTCGTCGAGGAGGCCCCGGCCCCCAAAACCTACAAGTCCAAGAAAAAGGCCGAATAAGCGCCCGCGCCTCGCGCGCCGCTTTTCGCCCGCCTTTGCCCACCGCGCCCCGCTTCCCGGGGCGCGGTTTTTTGTGCCCCCGGGAGCGCCGGCCTTCCAGCCGGCATTCCGCCAGGCCACTGGGAACGCCGGCATCTTGCCGGCTCCTGAACATGCTGCCGGCTGCAAGCCGGCGCTCCCGGTGCCCTGACCGCAGTCTAAGTCGCACCCGCCAGAAACCCCACGCCACTCCGGTCAACTCCTCGTCTTCGTCACCAGCGAATACTTGCACCCGTCAAATCCGCCCCCTTGGCTTATCGTTTCGCCCTGATGTCCGACTCCGCCAGTTCCTCCGCCGCCAACACCCGCGCTCCGCGCCGGTCCCGCACCGACGCCCCCGCGTCCGCCCCCGGGCGCGTGCCGCCCCACTCCGTCGAAGCCGAGGAACAATTGCTCTCCGCCTGCTTGCTCGATGGCGGCGACGTCGTCGCCCGCTGTCTCGAAGGCAAGATCGCCGCCGCCTCGTTCTACGTCCCGGCCAACCGCGTCATCTACGATAAGCTCCTCCAACTCTACAACGACGGTAAACCCATCGACCTCGCCGTCCTCGCCGAGGAGCTCAAGACCACCCGCCAGCTCGACGAGATCGGCGGCTACGCCTACCTCACCCGCATCAGCGGCCGCATCCCCACCACCGCCGGCGCGAGCTACTTCATCGAGAAGGTCCGCGAGCTCGCCCTCCTGCGCGAGATCATCCGCGCCGCCACCGGAGCCGTCGAGGATTGCTACGGCTACAGCGGCGGTATCCAGGAGTTCGTCGATAAGGTCGAGCAGAGCATGTTCAAGGTCACGCAGGAGCGCGTAGGCGACGGCGCCAAGCCCATGCGCGAGCCCACCAAGGAGGCCATGATAGTCATCAACAAAATGTTGATGAAAAAAGGCGAACTCACCGGCGTCTCCACCGGCTACAAGGACATCGATCGCTACCTCTTCGGCCTGCAAAAATCCGAAATGATCGTCCTCGCCGGTCGCCCCTCCTGCGGCAAGACCTCCCTCGCGATGAACTTCGCCGAACACGCCGCCCTCCCCGTGCGCGGCAACGGCGTCGCCACCCTGGTCTTCTCGCTCGAAATGAGCGCCGCCCAGCTCGCCCTCCGTCTGCTCTGCTCCCGCTCCCGCGTGAACATGAAGCTCCTCCGCGACGGCCTCCTCTCCAAAAACGGCGAGGAACAACAGGAACTCCTCCGCACCGCCGACGAATTTTCCAAATCCCCCCTCTTCATCGACGACTCCAGCTCGCTCTCCGTCATGGAGCTCCGTGCCAAGGCCCGCCGCCTCCACGCCCGCCAGCCCCTCGGCCTCATCGTGGTGGATTATCTCCAGCTTCTCAGCCCCACCGACGGCACCGTTCCCCGCGAACAACAGGTCGCCGAGGCCTCCCGCGGTTTAAAAGCCCTTGCCAAGGAACTCGAAGTTCCCGTGCTCGTCCTAGCCCAGCTGAACCGCTCCTCCGAAAAAGAAAACCGTGCCCCCCGCCTCTCCGATCTCCGTGAATCCGGCTCCATCGAACAAGACGCCGACGTCGTGCTCATGCTGAACCGCCCCAAGGAGGAGAACGATAAATTCCAAGTCGCCAGCGGCACCATGGAACTCTTCATTTCAAAAAACCGTAACGGCGAGGTGGGCGACCTTAAGCTCACCTTCCTCAACGCAATCACCCGCTTTGAAAACTACACTCAGTAATTCCGCCGCCCGCCTTGGTGCCCGGCTCGTCCTCATCGCCTCGCTCTTCGTCGCGCCCGCGCTCGCGCCGCTCGCGGCCCAGCCCGTCGCCGGCGGAGCCGTGCCCTCGGCCACCACCGGCCCGCGCGTCGGCTCCATCAGCGTCCGCTTCAACGGCCCGGCCAACGTCTCCGAACAGGTCGTCCGCGCCAATATGCAGCTCCAGGAAGCAAGCTCGCTCGAAGACGCCCTCATCGACCGCGATATCCGCTCCCTCTACCGCACCGGCCAGTTCGAGTTCATCGAGTTCAAACGCGGCGCGCTCGTCGATGGCCGCGTAGATCTCGTCGTCGAGGTCACGCCCAAGTTCCGCGTCAGCACCGTCGAGTTTGAAGGCAACACCCAGATCAAGGCCCGCCGCCTCCTGCGCGAAACCAAGACCAAGGAAAATCTCCCCCTCGACGAACGCCAGGTGAAGGAGGACTCCGAAAAGCTCCGCGAGTTCTACCAGAAGTCCGGCTATAACCAGGCCAAGGTCGACTACCGCATCGAGCGCAACCGCACCACCGGTCTCGGCCAAGTCGTCTTCACCGTGAACGAGGGCTCCAAAGTCCGCATCCGCAAAGTCAACTTCGAGGGCAACCAGACCTTCTCCGACCGCCGCCTCCGCAAGGTAGCCGAAACCCGCAAATGGAACTGGCTCTCCTGGCTCACCGACACCGGCAAATTCCGCGACGAAAAATTCGAAACCGACCTCGATAAACTCCGCGACTACTACCGCGAGCAGGGCTTCCTCGACGTCGAGATTGATCGCGAAAAAGTCCGCCTTGATTACCCCCGGCCCAACCGCCTCGTCATCACCTTCACCGTCGTCGAAGGTCGCCGCTATCAGGTCGGCGACATCCAGATCACCGGCAACACCCTCCACCCGACGGAAATCCTGCGCCAGCTGCTCCGCCTCAAGACCGGCGACACCTTCGCCCCCTCCGCCGTCGAAAAAGACCAGAAAAACCTCGAAGACTTCATCGGCCGTGACGGCTACGTGGACGCCCGCGTGCGCGTCATCCGCAAACCCAATCTCACCACCGGCGCCATCGACCTCGAATACCAATACAACGAGGGCGACAAATTCTTCGTCGAGTCCATCCGCCTCGAAGGCAACACCAAGACCAAGAGCGTCGTCATTCTCCGCGAACTCGCCATAGGGCCCGGCGAGGTTTTCAACACCGTGCGCATGAACACCTCGAAGCTCCGCCTCGAGAACACCCGCTTCTTCGAAGAGGTAAACGTCAGCCCCGAGAGCACCAACCTCCCCGGCCGCCGCAATCTCAAGATCGCCGTGCGCGAAGGTCGCACCGGCAACCTCACCTTCGGCGCCGGCTTCAGCTCCCTCGAACGCGCCGTCGTCTTCGCCGAGGTCAGCCAATCCAACTTCGATCTTTTTAACCGCAAGAGCCTCTTCCAAGGCGACGGCCAGAAGTTCCGCCTCCGCCTCCAGCTCGGCTCCCGTTCCAGCGAAGCCCTCCTCAGCTTCGAGGAACCCTGGTTCTTGGAGCGCGAACTCGCCCTCGGATTCTCCCTCTACCGCACCTCCTCCGATTTCTTCAGCAATCTCTACTCGGAGACCCGCACCGGCGCCGAGGTTTACCTCCGCAAGCGCCTCTTCGAACTCGTCGAAGGCCGCATCGGCTACACCTTCGAAATCGTCGATATCGACGACGTCGTTCCCCTCGCCCCCCAGTTCCTCCAGGACGAAGCCGGCGAACGCAGCGTCTCCAAGGTCACCTTCAAGCTCCTGCGCGATACCCGCGACCGCCTCTTCAACACCACCCGCGGCAACCGCGCCGAAATCACCACCGAGCTTGCCGGCGGCCCCTTCGGCGGCGACACCGACTACTACCGCCTCGAATTCCGCGGCGCCCAATACTACCGCACCTTCGAAACCCTCGAACAGGTCGTCTCCTTCATCGGCCGCGTCGGCATCATCGACAGCTACGGCGACAGCAACCGCGTCCCCTACTTCGACCGCTACTTCCTCGGCGGTCCCAGCACCCTGCGTGGCTTCGAATTCCGCAAGGTCGGCCCCACCCTGGGCGTGAACAACGACCCCGAGGGCGGCGGCACCTACGCCATGGGTAGCATCGAATACACCTTCGAAATCGTGAACCCCCTCCGCTTCGCCGTCTTCTACGACGTCGGCTTCGTCAACCGCAACGCCTACGACTTCAGCGTGGCCGACTACAACGACAACTTCGGCTTCGGCCTCCGCCTCATGGTCGGCGGCGCCCCCCTCAGCCTCGACTTCGGCATCCCCATCACCACCTCGCCCTCCAACGACGACGGCATGCAGTTTAATTTTTCCTTCGGCACCCGCTTCTAATCCAGGTGTCCCCTCTCCTTCCATTCACTCCAGCTTAATCATAAAATCTATCGTATGAAAAAACTCCTCACCGCCCTCTTTGCCTGCGTCGCGTTCGCCGGCGTCACCGCCTCCGCCGTCGCCCAGCCCGCCGCCAAAATCGCCGTGGTTGATATGGCCAAACTCCTCGACGAACACCACGAGACCCAAGAGCAAAACAACAAGCTCAAGTCCGACGAAGCCCGCGCCAACGAAGAGCTCGAAAAGCTCAACCAAGAAGGCAACGTCCTCGTCGAAGAACTCCGCGCCCTCGAAGAACGTGGCAAAAACCCCGCCCTCTCCAACGACGCCAAAGCCAAGATCGAAGCCGATACCCGCGCCAAGATCGAAGAGATCCAACGCAAACAAGCCGAAGTTCAGTCCTTCCGCGGCAACACCCAACGCTCCCTCCAGCAGCGCATCCAAAACTTCCGCAAGGTCCTCTTCGACCGCCTCTCCGGCACCGTCGCCGAAGTCGCCAAGAAAAAAGGCGTCACCCTCGTCATCGACAAATCCGGCTTCACCCACATCGGCCTCAACCCCGTCGTTTACTCCGACCCCGCCTACGACATCACCGCCGAGGTCCAGGCCGAGATCAACAAAGGCCGCCCCGCCGACAGCATCACCCGCACCCCCGCCCCGGCCGCAACACCTGCCGACGACAGCGCCCGCGTCACCTTCCCCGGCTCCCGCTAAACCCGCCCCTCACCGCCAACCCCTTCCCGGCCCGACTCGCTCCTGCGCGTCGGGCCTTTTTGTTTCCCAAATCGCCGCTCTTCGCGTCCAGTCACGCCTCGACCTTCCCATGACACTCGCCTTCAGCGCCGCCGACCTCATCGCCCTGCTCTCCCCCCGCGCCACCCGCGGCTCCACCACCGCGTCCATCGCCAACATCGCCGCGCTCAAAGACGCCCAACCCGGCGACCTCTCCTTCCTCGGCAACCCCAAATACAAACCCGACGTCGCCACCACCCAGGCCTCCGTCGTCCTCCTCCCCGCCGACTTCGAAGGCGAACCCGCCCGCGCCGACCAACTCTGGCTCCTGGTTGAAAACCCCTCCGCCGCCCTCGCCACCCTCTGCGCCCGCGTCGAGGCCGCCCTCTGGCCTCGCCCCGCCGCCGGCATTCACCCCTTCGCCGTCATCGATCCCTCCGCTCAGATCGACCCCGCCGCCACCGTCGGCCCGCTCTGCGTCATCGAGGCCGACGCCGTCGTCGGCCCGCGCACCGTTCTCCAAGCCCAGGCCTTCCTCGGCCGCGCCGCCCGCGTCGGCGCCGATTGCTGGTTCATGCCCGGCGTCCACCTCGCCACCGAAACCCAGGTCGGCGACCGCGTGAAACTCCACGCCGGCGTCGTCCTCGGCTCCGACGGCTTCGGCTACGACTCCTCCTCCGGCCAACACCTCAAAATCCCCCAAGTCGGCCAGGTCGTCATCGCCGACGACGTCGAGATCGGCGCCAACACCACCATCGATCGCGCCCGCTTCAGCCGCACCTCCGTCGGCCAGGGCACCAAAATCGACAACCTCGTCATGATCGGCCACAACGTCGTCATCGGCCGCCACTGCATCATCTGCGCCCAGGTCGGCATCTCCGGCAGCACCACCCTCGAAGACTACGTTGTCCTCGGCGGCCAGGCCGGCGTCGCCGGTCACCTCACCATCGGCAAAGGCGCCAAAGCCGACGGCCAAACCGGCATCAACTCCAGCGTGGCCCCCGGCACATTTTGGAAAGGCTCCCCCTGCCTCCCCTACCAGCTCGAACAACGCATCAACGTTCTTCGCCAGCGCCTCCCCGATCTCTTCCGCAAGGTAGATACGCTCGCCGCCGAGCTCGCCGAGTTGAAAAAGGCTTCCTCTCCCTCCGCCTAGGGCGTCACCCTCCCGTTCCTTTTTTCACCACACCACGATGAGCGCTCCTCGCCTGAAGATATTCACCGGCAACTCCAATCGCCCCCTCGCCGAGGAGATTTGCAAATACGTCGGCGTCCCGCTCGGCGAGGCCACCGTCACCAGCTTCCCCGACGGCGAGTCCTTCGTGAAGATCAACGAAAACGTGCGCGGCCAGGATGTTTATCTCATCCAGTCCACCTGCACGCCGACCAACCATCACCTGATGGAGTTGCTCATCATGATCGACGCCGCCAAGCGCGCCTCGGCCAACCGCATCACCGCCGTCATCCCCTTCTACGGCTACGCCCGCCAGGATCGCAAAGACCAGCCCCGCGTGCCCATCACCGCCAAGCTCGTCGCCGACCTCCTCTCCGCCGCCGGCGCCCACCGCGTGCTCACCATGGATCTGCACTCCCAGCAGATTCAGGGTTTCTTCAACATCCCCGTTGATCACCTCTTCGCCTCGCCCGTCATCTTCAAATACCTCGAACGCTTCCGCGCCGAAACCCTCGTCGTCTGCTCGCCCGACGTCGGCGGCATGAAGATGGCCGCCGCCTACGCCGGCGCCCTCGGCACCGGCCTCGGCATGGTCTGGAAAAAACGCACCTCCGCCACCACCGTCGAGTCCGTCAACATCGTCGGCGACGTCGTCGGCAAGGACGTCCTCATCGTGGACGACATCACCGAGACCGCCGGCACCCTCGTCAACGCCGCCAAGCTCCTCCGCGCCAACGGAGCCCAATCCGTGCGCGCCGCCGTCTCCCACGCCCTCCTCGGCGACATGGCCTACGAGCGCCTCCGCGGCGGCGACATCGACGAACTCATCACCACCAACTCCATTCCCGTCGACCCGAAGGGCCTACCCATCACCGTGCTCAGCATCGCCGAGCTCCTCGCCCAGGCCATCGTCCGCATCAACAACAACGAATCGGTCACCTCCCTCTTCAAAGTAAAAGGCTTCTGATCACTTTCCGTGGAGGGCGGGGCTCCGTCCCCGCCGCCTTGATCCCCCGCCGCGCCCCATCAAGGCGCGGCTTTTTCATGCCCTTCCTCCCTCCACCGGCTTACCCGCTCTATCAGCTCTATTAGCTTTACCAGCTCTACCAGCTTTCAAGGGAACCTCTCCGTTTGCGCGCGGGTCATTTCCGGCCTATCCCTTTCGACGCCATGAAACCCCGCACTCCTGCTTCCATCGCCCTCGCCCTCCTCTCCCTCGCTCTCCTCTCCGCCTGCCGCGCCGAGGAGCCCAAGGCCAAACTCGACCTCCAACTCGACCTCACCCCGCTCGTCGCCCCCGCCGGCCACGCCCGCGCCGTCTCCTACGCCGACATCGTCGAGCCCACGCAAAAGGCCGTGGTCTCGGTTTATTCCAGCCAGACCATCCGCCAACGCCAGCGCGTGCCCGAGGTCTTCCGCCGTCTCTACGGCGACGACGCCTTCCCCGACCAGGAAAACACCCGCGAAGGCCTCGGCTCCGGTGTCATTGTATCCAAAAACGGATACATCCTCACCAACAACCACGTCGTCGCCGAGGCCGACTCCCTCCGCGTCGCCCTTTCCGACGGACGCGAATTCGCCGCCACCCTAGTCGGCGCCGACCCCAAGTCCGACGTCGCCGTCATCAAGATCGACGCCACCGACCTCCCCGTCGCCACCCTCGCCGATTCCGACAAACTCCGCGTCGGCGACATCGTCTTCGCCATCGGCAACCCCCTCGGCATCGGCCAGACCGTCACCATGGGCATTGTGTCCGCCACCGGCCGCCAAGTCGGCATCCTGAGCAACCGCCGCACCGCCGGCTACGAGGACTTCATCCAGACCGACGCCTCCATCAATCGCGGCAACTCCGGCGGCGCGCTCATCGACGCCCAAGGCCGCCTCATCGGCATCAACACCGCCATTCTCTCCGGCGATCGCGCCGGCGGCAACATCGGCATCGGCTTCGCCATCCCCGTCAACATGGCCTCTGCCATCCTCACCAGCCTGGTCGAGACCGGCTCCGTCCAACGCGGCTTCCTCGGCGTGCAAATCGAAGAACTCAAATCCGACGTCGCCGAGGCCCTGGGCCTGAAAAAAGACCAACGCGGCGTCATCATCACCGATGTCACGAAGGACAGCCCCGCCGCCGCCGCCGGCCTGCGCCGCAGCGACGTCATCATCTCCATCGACGGCCGCAACGTCACCACTCCGCAGGAACTCCGCAACGCCGTCGCCGCCAAACTCCCCGGCACCGAGGTCGCGGTCAGCTACATTCGCGACGAGAAAACCGAAACCCTCCAAGTAAAACTCGGCTCGCTCGACACCGCCCAGACCACCACCGACCTGCTGCCCGGCGTAAAAGCCAAGCCGCTCGACGACGAGACCCGCCGCTCCATCGGAGCCAACCCCGACCTCTCCGGCCTCGTCATCACCGAAGTCGCCGAGGACTCGCCCTTCGCCCGCCGCCTCGCCCCCGGCATGATCGTCGTCGAGATCAACCAAACCGCCACCTCCGACCTCGTCGCCGCCCGCGCCCTCCTTCGCCCCGGCCGCAATCTCTTCATCATCTACATCCCCGGCCGCGGCTTCTCCCCCCTCGCCATCACGGTCGAATAACGTGCGCGGCGGGCTCACGCCCGCCGCGAAACTCCTAAAAAATGTAGGGCGGGGTCGCCGCACCCCGCCGTCAGGACTCCCCGGCAGTCTCAGCTGCCTGGCTTCTCGATTGGCAGTGCCGCCAGCTCAGCCGGCATCTTGTCCGCCTCGTAAGTCGGAAACGTCAGCTCCAGCAGCGACACCGCCGGCACGTCGAACTTCAGCGTGCCGCCGCTGCGATCCACCAGCATAGCCACCGCCACCGCCTGCCCGCCGCCCTGCTTCAAGATGTCGAGCGACTCCAACACGCGCCCGCCGCGTGTCACCACGTCCTCGACCACCAGCACGCGCTCGCCTGGGGCGAATTTAAACCCGCGCCGCAGCACCAGACGGTCGTTTTCCTTCTCGGCAAAAATATACCGCGCCTTCGCCTGCCGAGCGACCTCTTGGCCGATCACCAAACCGCCCATCGCCGGCGCAAGCACCGTGGTGAAATCCAACCCGCCGATCCCCTTCAGCTTCGCGACCAGCAGCTCCGCCAACCGCTCCACCGCCGCCATGTTTTGGCACACCTGCGCGCATTGAAAATAATGCCCGCTGTGCAGTCCGGAGCGCAGCACGAAGTGCCCGCGCAGCAACGCGCGCGTGCGAGTGAAGATGTCGAGAATCTCTTGTTGGGAAGCGTCCATAAATAAAAACCGCCAGCGTTGCCGCGCCCCCCGCCGCTTGCCAAGCCGCGTCTGACTTCAACGCATCGCCTCGCTTCATTGGACATTGGTCATTGGACATTGGTCATTCCGCGAGCTTTGCTCGCGGCATGGTCATCGAACAAGCACCGCTCGAAGACGAACTCGGCGACGTCTTGGAAAAAGCTCTCTGCCAAGCCGGCCTCACCCCCGAGGCCCTTGCCGAGCGCGCCCACGTGCCCGCCGAACGCATCCGCGACGCCATCGACTACCGCTACGAGTTTTCCGAAACCGACATCGACCGCCTCGCCGCCGCCCTCGGCCTCAACCCCCTCGGCCTCCAAGCCCTCGCCGCCAACCGTTACCCCCTCCCGCATATTTCCGGTCTCGCCTTCTGCCTGCACCCCCTGCGCTCGCCCCACGGCCTCGGCACCGCCAACGCCTACCTCGTCACCGATTGCCACAGCGGCGAAGGCGTGCTCTTCGACACCGGCCCCGACCCCACTCGCCTCCGCCGCATGTGGCCCGCCGGCGTCACCAAACTCGCCGCCGTTTTCCTCACCCACGCCGAGACCGAACACACCGGCGGCCTCGCCGAGGTGCAGCGCCTCTTCGGCCCCGCCCCCGTGTTCGCCCCCATCGGCTCCCACGTCCCCGGCGCGGCCGGCCTCGCCGACGGCGCCCGCATGGAATGCGCCGGCTACTCCATCGAGACGCTCGCCACCCCCGGCCACGCCGAAGCCCACAACGCCTACCTCGTCCGCGCCCCCGGCGCGCCCCACGCCGCCCCCCTGTTTATCAGCGGCGACCTCCTCTTCGCCGGCTCCGTCGGAGGCGGCTACTTCTGCTGCAAACGCCTCCGCGAACAAGTCGCCCGCGTCTTCCGCGACGTGCCCCCCGCCGCCGTCATCGCCCCCGGCCACGGCCCCCTCACCACCCTCGCCCACGAACGAGCCCACAACCCCTTCGCCCCGCTCGCGCCCCCGTCCTGATCTTGAGTGGGTAGGGCGCGACCGCCGGGCGCGCCGTCACGGAGCTTCATCACCGCCACAGCGCCGCGAAAATCGCATCCCTTTCGTCCGCGAAACTCGCCCCCGCCGCCGGCGCCTTCCGTCCCGCTCGCGCATACCAATAGCCGGCGTTGCCCACATCGCCCTCCACCCGGTGCAGATAAGCATGCACCCAATCTCCGTCGCGATCCCCTCCCCGCTGCGAGGCCGCGTGCGCCCCGTCCCAGTCCCCCTTCGCCTCCAGCCAAAGCGCATGCAACGCATCGCCCTTCGCCATCACCACCGCCTCCTCCAACCCAAGAAATTCATCGGTCGTCATCATCCCTCACCCTCGCCTTCCTTTTCTCGCCTCCGCAACCTCCGACACTTGTCCGCCGTCGGCGGATTCGTCATTCGTCATTTCCACCCCGCTTCCGCCGCTCTACCAGCTTACTAGCTCTACCAGCTCTACCAGCTCTACCAGCTCTACTAGCTCTACTAGCTCTACTAGCTTTGAACTCCCTCGACACCCTCCTCCTGCGCCTCACCTGGGAAGATCTCGACGTCGCCCACCTCCGCCGCCTCGTGGAATTCGCCCGCGACGAAGACCTCTCCGGTCTCGGCCTCCGCAAAAAACCCGCACGCACCGGCGACCGCTCCACCGCCGCCCTCGCCACCACCCCGCGCCTCGGCCGCGCCCACCTCGTCGCACGCACCGAACTCGTCGCCTGCGGCCTTCCCCTTCTCCCCCTCATCCTTTCCGCCTACGGCGCCCGCGCCACCGTGCTCCCCCGTCTCCGCGACGGACACCGCGCAGAACCCGGCGACATCCTCGCCACCCTCGAAGGCGACCCGCGCATCCTCCTCGCCGCCGAACGCGTCGCCCTGAATTTCCTCCAACGCCTCTCCGGCGTCGCCACCGCCGCCGCTGCTCACGTCGCCGCCCTCGGCCCCGGCCGCACCCGCCTGCTCGACACCCGTAAAACCACCCCCGGCTACCGCATGCTCGAAAAATACGCCGCCGCCTGCGGAGGGGCCTGGAACCACCGCCTCGGCCTCTTCGACCGCGTCATGCTCAAAGACAACCACCTCGCCCTCCTCGGCTCCCCCGACGACCTCGCCGCCGCCGTCGCCCGCGCCAAAAAAGCCGCCCCCGACCTCGCCGTCGAAGTCGAGATCGACCGCCTCGACCAACTCCCCCCCGTGCTCGCCGCCGGCGCCGACGTCATCCTGCTCGACAACTTTCCTCCCGCCAAAATCAAGAAAGCCGTCGCCCTCGTCGCCGGCCGCGCCTTCACCGAAGCCAGCGGCGGCATCACCTTAAAAACCCTCCCCCGCTACGCCGGCCTCGGCCTCGACTTCGTGTCCACCGGCGCCCTCGTCCACCGCTCCGTCTGGGCCGACATCGGCCTCGACTGGCAAGGCTGACCCAAGGAGCGGCGACACTCCTGTCGCCGTCCGAACCGGAGGCCATCGCCACCCTTGTCCTCTCAAAAATTTCACGCACCTTTCGCCTCATGAAAGCCATCCACTACTGCATCTACCGCGAACCTCCCCACTACGTCGCCCAGTGCCTCAACGTGGACGTATCGAGCTTTGGCGACACTGCGGAGGAGGCCGTGGCCAACCTCAAGGAAGCCGTGGAACTCTACCTCGAAGATGCCGAGCCCGCCGACTTCCGCGCCGTCGCAGAGGTTCAAGTCGGCGAAAGCCTGGTCCATGGCTAGACTGCTGAGCAGCGCCGAAACCTCCGGCATATTGATCGCTCACGGTTTCCGCCTCGTATCGCAGCGCGGCAGCCACGTGAAGTATCGCGACCTCTCCGGCCGCACCGTCATCGTGCCCGCCGGACGGCGAGATATCCCTCGCGGCACCCTCGCCTCCATCATCCGCTAAAGCGGCCTGGACAAGACACTCTTCGATTAGGCCCGACCCTCCAAGTAGCGCAGGCGTCCCGCCTACATCTCATTCTGCTTCCCAAAACATAATCCACCCACGACCTCCGTGCCCCCCGCCGCCCACCGCCCCGAAATCATCGTCCTCCAGGCCCTCCTCGACGCCGGGGCGGATGGCGACGAGGGCGTCGTCTCCGGCGCCGACCTCGCCCGCCGCCTCGGCGTCAGCCGCGTCTCCGTCTGGCAATACCTCGAACGCCTCCGCGAACAGGGCTTCGAAATCGATAGCCTCCACGCCCGCGGCTACCGCCTCGCCTCCCGCCCCGCCTTTCTCCACCCCGCCCTGATCGACGCCCACCGCCACCCCGCCCCCGACGCCCCGCGCATCCATTTTCTGGATACGGTCGGCAGCACCAACGACGAGGCCGCCCGCCTCCTCGCCGCCGGCGAGCCCGCGCCTCTCGTCGTCGTCTCCCGCCGCCAGGAAAAAGGCCGCGGCCGCCTCGGTCGCGAATGGCACAGCGCCGTGGACGGCAACCTCTACGCCAGCTTCGCCTTCCGCCCCGAGGTCGAACCCGCCCGCATGCAAACCTTCACCCTCTGGATGGGCGTCAACGTCTGCGTGCTCGTCGCCTCCTTCTGCCGCGCCGTCCCCGGCCTCAAATGGCCCAACGACCTCCTCTTCGACGGCCGCAAAGCCGGCGGCATGCTCACCGAGGCCCGCATGGACGCCGACCGCATCCACGACCTCGTCTTCGGCCTCGGCCTCAACCTCCACGCCCCCGCCGGAGGCTGGCCCGCCGACATCGCCACCCGCGCCACCGCCCTCGCCGACCACACCGCCGTCCCCCTCGATCCCAATAAATTCGCCGCCGCACTCCTCAACCGCGTCTTCACCGCCTACGCCGCCTTTCTCGACGGCTCTTTCCGAAAAACCTTCGCCGAGCTCTGGCACCGCTTCGACGTCCTCAAGGGCCGCGCCATCACCCTACATCAGGGCAAAAACGAAATCCGCGGCGTCGCCCTCGGCATCGACGACGAGGGCAGCCTCCTCCTCCGCCTCCCCGACGGCCGCACCGACCGCTACCGCGCCGGCGAGGTCAGCCTCTCCAAACCCGCGAAATAACCCACCCGCCGCCCCAAGTTTACCCCGACCCGTCGGGGTAAGCTTGAACGTGAGTTCAAGTAAGACTCCCTCCTCCCCGTAGGCTTGAACGTGAGTTCAAGTAATCATTCTCCCGCGCCTCCCATGCTCCTCTGTATCGATATTGGCAATACACACGCCCACGTCGCCCTCCACCGCGACGGCGTCTTCACCGCCCATCGCGACATCCCCACCCCGCTCCTCGACGACCCTGCGACCGGTCTCCCCGCCCTCCTCGCCTCTCTCTCCGCCTCTCAGGTTTCAGGTCTCCGCCCTCAGGTTTC
>CAZOGV010000012.1:27967-29153 GCA_964579225.1 uncultured Akkermansia sp.
CTCAGGTTTCAGGTCTCCGCCCTCAGGTTTCTTTCTGCTCCGTCGTCCCCGACGCCACCCCGCGCCTCCTCGCCCTCGCCGCCGCCGCCAGCCTCCCCGCCTGGCAGCTCACCCACCAAGTCCGCCTCGGCGTGCCCATCACCTACCCGCGCCCCGCCGAGATCGGGCAGGACCGCCTCGCCAACGCCGCCGGCGCGCACGCCCTCGCTCCCGGCCTCCCCGCCGTCGTCATCGACCTCGGCACCGCCGTCACCTTCGACCTCATCACCGCCGATGGCGGCTACGAAGGCGGCATCATTGCCCCCGGCCCCGCCCTCGTCACCCGCTACCTGCACGAACGCACCGCGCAACTTCCCCTCGTCACGGATCTCGCCACGCCCGTCGTCAGCGTCATCGGAAAATCCACCGCCGAGGCCATCCGCATCGGCGCCGTCGTGGGCTTCGCCGGCCTCATTCAGGCCCTGCTCGACGCCGTGCTCGCCGAGTTTGCGCAACGCGGCCTCCCGCCCGCCGAAATTTTCCTCTCCGGCGGCGCCGCCGAGGTCGTTAAAGGCCGCCTCCGCCAACCCGCCCGCATCGTCCCCGATCTCGCCCTCGTCGGCCTCGCCGCCGCCTTCGCGCTAAATCATCCGGCCTAAGGCAACATTGGGCCTTGGTCGCATGTCCGGAGACTGTTCTGCTCTCCCTCTTTCCGCCCTCCCCATGCCCGAACCCGCCATCATCGTCCGCGACCTCGTTAAAACCTACTCCGGCCACCCCGCCGTGCGCGGCGTCAGCTTCGAAGTGGCCAAAGGCGAAATCATCGGCCTGCTCGGCCCCAACGGCGCCGGCAAGTCCACCACCCTCCGCATCCTCACCGGCTACCTCCCCGCCACCTCCGGCCAGGTCACCGTGTGCGGCATCGACGTCGCCACCCGCCCCGCCGAAATCAAAAACCACCTCGGCTACATGCCGGAAAATAACCCTCTGCCCGAGGATATGCGCGTCGGCGAATACCTGCACTTCCGCGGCCGCCTCAAAGGCCTGCGCCGCCGCGACCTCGCCCCGCGCCTCGACGAGGTCATGCACCTCTGCGACCTCGGCCGCGTGCGCGGCAGCATCATCGGCAAACTCTCCAAAGGCTACCGCCAGCGCGTCGGCATCGCCGACGCCATCCTCGCCGAGCCGCCCATCATCATCATGGACG
>CAZOGV010000013.1:0-23507 GCA_964579225.1 uncultured Akkermansia sp.
TGTTCAGGCCTGATGCAGACGGATACGCAATCTCCGCACTCAGGCCAGCTTTTTGTCCGTTCACGCGAAATCGGCCGCAGTTTCACGTGGAGGCGAGAGGACGCTGGTGAATTTTTGCGCGGTGCGTCGTATCACCGGATTCCGATACGAAAATATGCTATCGTTCGCGGTCGTCGGAGGTGGGTTCTCTGCATCGGGCGCGGACTTCGCAAGCGAAGCCCTTTGTTCAACAAACGGACAAGAATGTCCGTTGTCCTTCGTGGGGCGCGGCTGAATCTGTTACGTGCCTTGTCTTCGCCAGCACACGACTAGCGGCGGACGGGGAGGCCTTGGGAGGCGAGGTGGTCTTTGACTTGGGGCACGGTGAGGGTGCCAAAGTGGAAGAGGCTGGCGGCGAGGACGGCGCTGGCGTGGCCGTCGCGGATGACGTCGGCGAAGTGCTCGAGTTTGCCCGCACCGCCGCTGGCAATCACCGGCACGCCGACGGCGTCGGAGACGGCGCGGGTGAGCGGGCAATCGAAGCCGGCAAGGGTGCCGTCGGCGTCCATCGAGGTGAGCAGGATCTCGCCCGCGCCGAGGCGCACGGCTTCGACGGCCCAGGCGACGGCGTCGAGCTCGGTGCGGTTGCGGCCGCCGTGGGTATAGACGCGCCAGGATTTGCCGTCGGGTTCGCGCTTGGCGTCGATGGCGAGCACGATGCATTGCGCGCCGAAGCGGTCGGAGGCGGCGCGGATGAGCTGCGGCTCTTTGATGGCGGCGGTGTTGAGCGAGACCTTGTCGGCGCCGGATTTCAGCATGGCCTCGATGTCGGCCACGGTGCGCAGGCCGCCGCCGACGGTGAGGGGCATGAAGCATTGCTCGGCGGTGCGGGCGACGACGTCGTGCATGATGCCGCGTCCATCGGAGGAGGCGGTGATGTCGAGGAAGACGAGTTCGTCCGCGCCCTGGGCGTCGTAGGCCTTGGCGGATTCAACGGGGTCGCCGGCGTCGCGCAGTTCGAGGAATTTGATGCCTTTGACGACGCGTCCACCGTGGACGTCGAGGCAGGGGATGACTCTTCGCGATAGCATCGCTCAGAAAATGACCAATGACCAATGACCAATGACCAATGGACAGACCTCGGCGGCAGAATAGTCAGGGACGTTTGAGGCGTTCTTGATCATTGGGCCTTGGTCATTGGGCATTGGTCATTCCGCGCGGGAGCGCGGCCTCAGCCATCAAGCTGAGCCACGTCGGGTTCGAAGTTGACCACGAAGCGGTAGACCTGGCCGGGACGCATGATGAGGGGGTGGTCGCGGAGGAGGGTCTGGACGTAGTGGATCTTGCCGAAGTTGGTGCGGAACTGGGGATCGTCGGTGACGACCTCGGTCTCCTGCCAGACGCCTTGGAAATCGTCTTTTTGAACGGTGCAACGGTGGCCTTCGGCGCCGAGGGCGGGCATACCGACGACGCGGTAGCGGGAGTGCGGCGCGGCGATGGCGATCTGGTAGCGGAACTTGTCGAGGGTGACCTGCTGCTTCACGCTGAAGGCGTATTCGGCGGAGATGGTGGGACCGGTGAAGCTCCACTGCACCTTCACGGAGCCGAGGCCTTTTTGGATTTCTTCGTGGGTGTCGATCAGCTCGGGCTGCTCGTAGCGGAAGAAGAAGCTGTTGCGCAGGCCGAGACCGGTGACGGCGTTGCGACCGTAGAAGGCGGGGATGAACTGTTTGCCGTCGATGGTGAGCTCAGGGGTGAGGATCGGCGCGTAGATGTTGTTGGGCCAATCGAAGATGCCGGGCGAGTGCGGGAAGGGCAGGGAGTCGGCGGTGACGTTGACGCCGGTGCCGACGAGGGGGATCTGGGCGTGGAGGCCGGTCTCGGCGTTCTTGTAAACGAAGAGACCCTGTTCCTTGCGGGAGTTTTTGTCGAAGATGACGAAACGGCCGACGGTGCGGGGGGCCTCGGGTTTGCCGGAGGAGAGCGGCATGGCGACGGCCTTGGCGAGGCGCGACCATTGGCAGAGGTAGCGCGCGGCGTCGAAGTTGGCCATGCGCGTGGTGTGGTGCGAGTAGGCGGTGCGCTCGACGTCGCGGAGGTCGAGAAAGCCGTGTTCCTGGTCGAGGTAGGTCTGGTAGAAGAAGACGAAGAGGCGGCGGAGGACGTCGAAATACTTGGGCTTGTCGGCGTCGGCGATCCAGCCGTCGCGCAGGCCTTGGAGGACGAGGGAGACGCAGTGCATCTGGCCGTAGGCGCCGGCGGCGCGACCGAAGGCCCAGCCGAGGCCGTCGGCGCGGACGAGGTCGGGCATCATCTTGACGTATTTCTCGACGTAGGTGCGCAAGGTGGGGAGCTTGCGGTCGCGCACGCCGGAGTTGGCGTGGAGCTGGAGGGCGGAGCGGATGAACACGAAGTTCATGACGCCGTAGAGATTGAAGTTGCCGCCGATGCCGCTGGTGGCGTCGTCGAAGAAGCCGGTGGAGCTGGTCTTGTTGATGCGCTCGACCATGCGCTCGATGAGGCGGGAGGTTTCGTCCTTCTTGGAGAGGCCGAGGGAGAAGCGGGCGACGGCTTTGGCGACATTGAAGGCCTGCCAGTGGTTGTCGTAGTCGGTGCGCTGGAGGAGGGCCTTGTCGATGCGCTCGCGGGTCTCGTCCACGAGGCGTTCCCAGACGGGGTTGCGCTCCTTGGAGGGGCCGAAGCAGAGGAGGCCGAGGGCGGCGTAGGCAAGGCCGTTTTCCGCCGGGGGCTCGGTGAACATCTGGGCGGTGATGCAGCGGGCGGCGAGGTCGATGAGGTCGTAGCCCTTGAGGGTGGTCTCGCCGGTGACGCGGTAGTATTCGCCGAGGGCGAAGGCGACGTGGCCGGGTTCGTCGGGGCGGGGTTCCTCGCCGGGGGCGGGGAGAATGGAGCCGTCAGGCTGAATGGCGTCGAGGTTGTGGCCCAGAATAGAACGGGCCATGTCGAGACACTGCTCGGAGAAGCTATGCATGTAAGGTTTGCGAGGGAGGAACGGAGCGTAAATGCCGCCGACCCGGAGTGGTCGTGGCGCGAGTAAAGGGAAACAATGGGGTGCGCGCGGAGACGCGGGCAAGTGTTGATTTGCGTCGTTTCCAAAATGCAAACACGCGGCCTCCGGGTGGAGGCCGCGCGCGGGGGACGGGGGCGGGATGTTGGCGGACGGGGAATCATGGGCGGGACGCCCATGCCACAAAAAAACGAAGCACGGACATGGGCAAGATGCCCATGCCACTTCAAATGGGCGGGACGCCCATGCCACGTTGCTCTGGTGCCGCTTAGGGTCTGTCAGGAAATAAGTGTCGCAAGACGACGCTGAGATTTTGGTCGAGGGCAAGGCGAGCGCGAGGGAGCATCCGCGAGCGGCTGTAACTGAGCGCGCAACACCGCCCCCGGCCAAAAGATCGAGTCAGATTGCGACAATAATTTTCTGACGGGCCCTTAGCGACCGACGAGCTTGATGAACTCGTCGTTGTTCTTGGTTTTGGTGAGGCGGCTGATGGCGGTCTCGCAGGCTTCCTCAATCTTGGCTTGCACGAGGGCGCGGCGGAAAAAGTGGATCGTCTCAAGGCGTTTCGCCTCGATGAGCAGTTCCTCTTTGCGCGTGCCGGAGGCCTGGATGTTGACGGCGGGCCAGAGGCGGAGTTCGGCGCACTTGCGGTCGAGGATGAGGTCGCTGTTGCCGGTGCCTTTAAACTCCTGGAAAATCACATCGTCCATGCGCGAGCCGGTCTCGACGAGGATGGAGGCGATGATGGTGAGCGAGCCGGCCTCTTCGGTGCGGCGGGCGCTGGCGAAGAGTTGGCGGGGCTTTTCGAGGGCGCGCACGTCGAGACCGCCGGAGCCGGTGCGGCCGGAGTTCTTGGCGGTGTTGTGCGCGCGGGAAAGACGGGTGAGCGAGTCGATGAAGAGCACGACGTCGCGGCCGACTTCGACGAGGCGGCGGGCGCGCTCGATGGCGAGATCGGCGACGCGGATGTGGTTTTCCACCGGGTCGTCGTTGGAGGAGGCCCAGACCTCGGCGCCGACGCTGCGGCGGAAATCGGTAACCTCCTCGGGGCGCTCGTCCACGAGCAGGATCATGACGTGGCACTCGGGGTGGTTTTCGATCACGCCGACGGCCATGTCGCGCAGGATGGTGGTCTTGCCGGTGCGGGGCGGGGCGACGATGAGGCCGCGGGTGCCTTTGCCGACGGGGCAGAAGAGATCGACCACGCGGGTGGTCATGCGGCCGTCCTTGGTCTCGAGCTTAAGCTGCTGCTCGGGCGAGATGGTGGTGAGTTGGGTGAAGTCGAATTTACGGATGCGATCTTCCACATCGATGCCGTCCACCGTCTGGATGAACTTCATCTTGGGGTTGGGGAAGCGACCTTCGGCGGGCCAGGCGATGCCTTTGACGATGCTGCCTTGTTTAAGACGGAAGCGACGGATCATTTCCTTCGGCACGAATGTATCCGTGGGACGCCTACGACCGTTTTTGGTAGGATCGAGCAGGGCGCCATTGCCGCCGCCGCGCTGGAAATCGATGTCGAGGATGCCCTCGACGGTGACGAGGTTTTCCTGAACGGGGGGCTTGGGAGCCGGGCTGGGGGCTGCTGCTACCGGGGCCGGGGTTTCGACAGGGGCTGGGGTCGGGGCCGGAGTCGGCGCGGGGGCGACAACGGGCGCGAGCGCGGGCGCGGCGGCGATCGGCGCGGGGACGGGTGCGACGCCGGCGGCGACGGCCTGCGCGAGGATGGCCTGGGCGGCGGCGATGGCTTCGGCGCTGGGTGTCTGGATCGCGGGCGGGGTCACGGGCGCGGCGATCTTGGGTTTGGTGGCCCGGGCGGGAGCGGGGGTAGGAGCGGGAGGCGGCGTGGCGACGGCCTCGGTCACGGCGAGTTCAAGCTCGGGCGTGGTGGCCACGGCCTCGCTGGCGAGCACGTCCGCTCCGGGGGGGATTTTCTTTTTGGCGGGACCCCGGCGGGCGGTGGTTTTCTTGGCGGGCATGGAGAGTCGTTGGTGGTTTGGTAGCAAAATATTCGGACAAGAAATGCGTGGAGAACCCCGCATGCTTGACGCTGCCTAAAGCGGTCCGGATAAGGGCAAGGCGTTTTAACCGCACCGAACTGATCGGCGCGCAACGTTACCCATAACCTCAACCAGCATCTCAACGTGTCGGATAAAAACATCACTTCCGTGTCCCGTGAAAAACGGGTGTTCAAACCAACTGCTGAGTTTCAGCGCCAAGCTAACCTTGGCAGTAATACGGCTTACAAGAAGCTCTACGCCGAATCTGTCAATACTCCAGAAACCTTCTGGAAACGCATGGCCCATGAGCATCTCGTCTGGCGCAAGCCCTTCAAAAAAGTCCTCCAGTGGAAGGCTCCGCATGCAAAATGGTTCGTGGGCGGCGCGCTAAACGTCTCCGAAAACTGCCTCGACCGCCACCTCGGCACCGCGCGCGAAAACAAGGCCGCGATCATTTTCGAGGGCGAACCGGGCGACGTTCGCACCATCACCTACAAACAGCTCCACCTCCACGTGTGCCGTCTCGCGCACGTGTTCGAGAACCTCGGCGTGGGTAAGGGCGACCGCGTGGCGATCTATCTGCCGATGATTCCCGAAGCGATGATCGCCATGCTGGCGTGCGCGCGCGTCGGCGCGATTCACACCGTGATCTTCGGCGGCTTCTCGCCTGAGGCGGTCAAGGACCGCATCAACGACTGTCAGGCGAAGCTCGTCATCACCGCCGACGGCGGCTGGCGACGCGGCAAGATCATCGAGTTGAAGTCGGCGGTGGACAAGGCCCTGCCGGGCGCGCCGTCCGTGCAAGCCGTGCTCGTGGTGAAGCGCACCGGTCACGACATCAAGATGACCGAGGGGCGCGACATCTGGTGGCACGACGCGTGGAAGGGCGGTCCGAATTTCCACAAGGCCAAGGCCTTCGATTCCGAGCATCCGCTCTTCATTCTCTACACCTCCGGCTCCACCGGAAAACCGAAGGGCGTGCTACACACCTCCGCCGGCTATCTGCTCGGAGCGAAGGTTTCCTCGCACTACATTTTCGACCTCAAGGAAACCGACCGCTATTTTTGCTCGGCCGACATCGGCTGGATCACCGGCCACAGCTACGTGGTTTACGGTCTGCTCTCCAACGGCTCCACGGTGTTCCTCTACGAAGGCGCGCCCAACCAGCCCGAGCCCGATCGTTTCTGGGAGATGATCGACCGCCATAGCCTCACGATCCTCTACACCGCGCCGACCGCGATCCGCGCCTTTATGCGCTGGGGCGACAACTACGTGCTCAAGCACCGCCTCGATTCGCTGCGCCTGCTGGGCAGCGTCGGCGAACCCATCAGCGCCGAGGCCTGGGGTTGGTATCACAAGATGATCGGCAAGGGCCGCTGCCCCATCGTGGACACCTGGTGGCAGACCGAAACCGGTTCTGTAATGATCACGCCACTACCGGGCGTGACCACGCTCAAACCCGGTTCGGCCACGCTGCCGTTCTTCGGCGTGGCGGCGAAGGTCGTGGACGAAAACGGCAAAGAAGTGCCGCGCGGCACCGGCGGTAAGCTTGTCATCACGCAGCCCTGGCCATCGATGCTGCGCACGCTCTGGAACGACGACGCGCGCTTCAAGCAGGCCTACTTCTCCGAGTTCCCCAAACACCCGGATTGGTATTTCACCGGCGACGGCGCGCAGCAGGACAAGGACGGCTACTTCTGGATCGTCGGTCGCATCGACGACGTGCTCAACATCTCCGGCCACCGCATCGGCACCGCCGAGGTGGAGAGCGCGCTCGGCTCGCATCCGGCGGTCGCCGAGGCGGCGGCGGTGGGCAAGCCCGACGAACTCAAAGGCCAGTCGCTGGTGGTTTTCGTCTCGCTGAAGAACGGCGTGGTCGCCTCCGACGAATTGAAGGAGCAACTCCGCGCCTACGTCGGCAAGGAGATCGGCTCCTTCGCGAAGCCCGACCAGATCCGCATCGCGGCCGCGCTGCCGAAAACCCGCTCTGGAAAAATCATGCGCCGCATCCTCAAGCAGATCGCGGTCGGCGGCGAGGTGAAGGGCGACACCAGCACGCTGGAGGATTTCTCCGTCATCGCCGCGTTGCAGGCTGAGGATTGAACGATTCCGGCGTGGATGAAGCCCCGCCGCTCCAAGTTGCGACGCCGCCGCTTGCGAAGCGGCGGCGTCGGTTTTTGTTCATAATCCTCAATGCCCCGGCTCCGTCTCGTCACTTTCAACATCGCCCATGGGCGTGGCCTGCGCCCGATGCAGGGCTTGCAATCAAAGCGCTCCATGCAGGCGCATCTGCGACGCATCGCGGCCTTGCTGGTGAAGCTCGACGCCGATGTGGTGGCCTTGCAGGAGATCGACCAGGATTCGAGCTGGGCGGGGAATTTCGATCACCTCGAATACCTGCGGGAACACACGGGCTACGAGCACGCGCTGCATGGCGTGACGACGCGGCGCTCCGGCGTATTCAAACTTTGCTACGGCAACGCGTTTCTCTCGCGGCATGTGCTGGAGGAGGGCGAGGCGGTGACCTTCGGCGTGCGCACGGTGGGCGAGAAGGGGTTTTTGTTCGCCGAGATCACGGTCGGCGGGAAACGCGTGCCCTTGATCAATCTGCATCTGCACTACCGCTCGCGCGCGGCGCGGCTGGATCAAGTGGGGCAGGTTTTTCGCTACCTCGCGCAACGCCACAACGCGCGTTCGCCCTACTGGAACGTGCCGCCGATCGTGTGCGGCGATTTTAACACCTCGGGCAAGGCGAGCGATGCCACGGCGGGCTTGCTCACAGAGCTGAACTATTTCGGCGACTACGCGTTTCACCCGGCGAATGGCCGCACGTTTCCGTCGCCCTTGCCGACGCGCGCGCTGGACTTTGTGCTCGTGCCGTCGGAGCTGAGCGTCGGGCGTTGCGAGGTGGTGCGCTCGTGGCTCTCGGACCACCGGCCCGTGGTGGCGGAGATCGAGTTGGGGTGAGGTGCCGACGCGTCGTTTTAGTGGGCCACTCGTTTGCGGCATCGTGGCTGATCAATGCCACCGCCGACGCGTTAAGGTTCTTCTTTTATGGACGATACCTTCTCTTTCTACGCCGACATCCTGGTGAACCATGGCTTCTCGCCTGCTGGTGCGGATATCATCATGCGCATCGGGCTGGCGCTCGTCATGGTTTTGCTCGCGTTTCTGGCCAACTGGATCGCGAAGCGGGTCATCCTCCGCGCGGTCAAGGCCATCCACGCAGATCACGCCCTTTAAGTGGGACAACATCATGGTCGAGACCGGCGTGTTCACGCGGCTCTCCCACCTCGCGCCTGCGCTGGTCATCGACGCCCTCGGGCCGGTTGCGCTCGGTCGCTACCCCGTCGTCCTCTCGGGCATCGAGGACGCCACCTCGGTTTACCTGATCGTCATCGCCCTCATGGTGCTGAGCGCGCTCCTCGAAGCGATCCAGCGCATCATCGCAGGCACCACCCGCGGGGCCGCGGTGCCGATCAAGGGTTTTACACAGGCGATCATGCTCATCGCAACCATCATAGCGGTGGTCTTCGGGCTCTCGACCATCATGGGGAAGTCGCCCCTCTACTTTTTCTCCGGCATCGGCGCGCTCATGGCGGTGTTCATTCTCGTATTCAAGGATGCACTACTCGGCTTCGTCGCCGGCATCCAGATCTCGGTCAACCAGATGGTGCGCGTCGGCGACTGGATCGAGATGCCCAAGGCCGGCGCTGACGGCGACGTGATCGACGTCTCCCTCACCACCGTGAAGGTGAGCAACTGGGACCGCACCATCACCACCATCCCGACTTATTCGCTGATTTCGGACTCGTTTAAAAACTGGCGCGGCATGTCCGAAAGCGGCGGGCGACGCATCAAGCGCGCGCTCTATATCGACATGCAGTCTGTGCGCTTCGCCGACGAAGCCATGCTCGAACACTGGCAAAAATTCCGCCTGCTAAAACCCTACCTGAAGCAGAAACTCGACGAGATCGCCGAGGAGAACGCCAAGCGCGGAGACGACCTGGGCGAGTTGGGCAACGGACGTCGCCTGACCAACCTCGGCGAGCCTTAAGGGGGCGAGCCGTTGTTTGTTGCTTACTCGTAAACGTCGCGGCGGTTGCCGACCTTTACCACTTCGACCACTAGGACGTTTTCATGCAGGCGGGCGATGGCGCGGTATTCGCCGATTCGGATCTTCCAAAAGCCGTGCAAGTCGCCCCGGTAGGGATCGGCCCATTGCTTGGGGTGCGCTCCGCTGGCGATGCGTTTCTTTAGATGGCTGATTACCTTCTTCTCCGCCGCGGGGCCGAGGTCCCGAAGGTTTTTGCGCGCGGTCTCGGTCAGTTCATAGACCCAGCTCACGTTCGATCTCCTTCGCGGAGTAGGTGCGTTCTTCGCCGGAGTCCACGCGCGCGGCGATGGCCTTCACCTCGGCAACGAATTCCTCGCGGGTTTGGCGAGCGGCGCGGCGTTTCACGACGGGTTTTCCGGCCTTGCGGGCGGCGGGCTTTTTCTTGGCGGCGACGGTGGGCATGGGCTCAACCGTGGCGGGTTCGGGGGCGCGGCGCAAGAGCACGAAGGCGAGCACGGCGAAGAACGCGACGGCGAACCAATGACGCGGCCCCTAGCGCCACGGCGGGAGCATTTGCTCGGGATCGGGGTTCACGGGTGATCGTGCGCGGGATGGGCGAGGCCAATGGACGCGGAGGGCGGCGGGGTGGGCTTCTCCACCTGGTCGCGGACGCGGAAACGCCACAGCAGCGGACCGGCGATAGCAAGGACGGCGCCGACGCCGACAATCGACCACACCCAGGCGGGGACGGCGTGAAGGGCGAGCACGGCGATGGCGGCGGCGACGATGCAAGCGCCTCCGGTGCGGACAAGCGGCCAGCCTTTGAAGAGGCCGAGAGCAAGGCCGACAACGCCAAGGCCGGCCGCGATCCATGCCCAGAGTCGCGCGGTGGCGTCGGCGTTGTCGGAAGGGGTGGGGGCGGCGGGCGGCGCGTAGGCGCGCGGGCCCGTGGCGGCGAGGTTTGACGAGCGTCCCGTCACGGAGACCGGCGCGGCGGCGGTGAACGAAAGCGACCCGTCGGCGGCGAGGTTTACCGGCGTGCCGGGTGGAATGGTGAAGCCGGTTTCAGCCTGGCTGAGATCGAGGGTCGCGGGCTCTGCGGCCTCGCCGCCGAGGTCCAGCTCGCCGAGGTGGGGGAGGTCGGCGCGGAACCACGGCGAGACCGGCGCGGGGCCGCGATGGCAACCGGCGAGGACGGCGAGCCAAAGGACGGCGAGGAACGCGAGCGGGGCGCGGGTCATTTCAGGTAGGGGAGACCGGCCTTGGCATCGAGGCGGCGTTGGCGGCGGGCTTCGATTTTTTCGAGGGCGGAAAGCGTCATAAAAACGGCGGTGGCGATAGACGCGATGATGGCGGCGATGGACGCGGCGTGAGAAAGGGTAAAGCCTGCCGCGGTGCCGAGTAGGCCAAAGAAGAGGCGTTGCGGGTCGTTCACTTGCGGCGGGCTTTCTTCTTTGCGGGCGAGTTCCGCCTCCGGGATATACAAGCGGCCTGGAAAGCCGGGGGGTGTCTCGATGCGCAGCGGGTCGCCTTTGGGCAGGCCGCAGCGGCGGCGGATCGTCTGTTCGTGGGCCTGGATTCCCGCCGCGATGAGTTCGCGGGCGAGGTCTTTGGGCGAATACCAACGCCCACCCAAACGGGAGGCGGGGGCGCGGGACACGAAACGGGCCAAATCAGGCGGCGGGGTGCCGTTTACGGCTTTTTGCGCGCCGGTTTGGCTCGCATGGGCGGCGGAGGTGACGTTTCCTCCGCCCATTAAACGCTTTCCTTTACTTTTCCGGCACGCGCCTTGCAAATGGCATAAACCATTGCATAAAAGCGGCGTGCGTTATTAACGCACAATAAATATTATGTCTAATCAAGATTTAGCCCCGCCTGCCTCTCCCGCCGCGCCGCTGTATAATTGGCTAAAAAACCGCCAGGCCGGGGTGCTGATGCACCCGACCTCGTTGCCCAACGATCAAGGTGTCGGCGTGCTCGATGGTGAGATGGATCGTTTTCTCGATTTCCTGAAGGCGGCTGGCATCTCGAATTGGCAAGTGTGCCCACTCGGGCCGACCGGCTACGGCGATTCGCCCTACCAGTGTTTTTCTTCGTTCGCGGGCAATCCTTACCTGATCGACTTGCAGGCCCTGGTCGCGGCCGGGCTGCTGGTCGATGGCGATCTCGCCACGTTGCGCGAACTGCCGCGCGTCCACGTGGACTACGGCTGGCTCTACGTGACCAAGTGGCCGGTGTTGTTCCGCGCCTTCGCCGCCGCCAAGGCGCGGAAATTCGCCGGCCTGCCCTACGGCGATTTCGCGGCGTTCCGAAGCACGCAGGCATCATGGCTGGAGGGTTATGCGCTGTTCCTTGCCCTCAAAGATCACCACGACGGCAAGGCCTGGTGGGAGTGGCCCGCCAAGCACCGCTTCTTGGCCGCCGCGCGCAAAAGCGCCCTGCCCGCCTCCGTGATCGAGCGCGCCGAGGCGCACGCGTTTTTCCAGTATCTTTTCTTCGGCCAATGGGCGCGTGTGCGCGCGGCGGCGCGCGCGCGCGGCATCCAGCTCATCGGCGACGCGCCAATCTTCGTGGCGCGCGATTCGGCCGACGTGTGGTCGCGGCCCGATCTGTTCCAAATCGACCAGAAAACCGGCGTGCCGCTCGCCGTCGCCGGCGTGCCGCCCGACTACTTCTCGGCCGATGGACAGCTCTGGGGAAATCCTCTCTACGCCTGGGACAAACACGCCGCCGAGGACTACGCGTGGTGGCTGGAGCGCCTGCGCGCCAACTTCGCGCTCTGCGATGTCGTGCGCATCGATCATTTCCGCGCCTTCGACACCTACTGGTCCATCCCGGCCGACGCGAAAACCGCGAAGCACGGCGAATGGAAACAGGGGCCGGGTCTGCCCTTCTTCCAGGCGGTCAAGGCCGCCCTGCCCGACGCCAAGCTCATCGCCGAGGACCTGGGCGATCTTTTCGATAGCGTGCGCGAACTGCGCGACGCCTGCGGCTTCCCCGGCATGATCATCCTGCAATTCGCCTTCGGTGGCGACTCCTCGAATCTCTACCTGCCGCACAACGTGGTCGCCAACGCGATCGTGTATCCAGGAACCCACGACAACGACACCACGCTGGGTTGGTATGCGGCGGTGGGCGCGAAGGAGAAGGACTACGTGCGCCGCTACCTGGGCGTGGATGGCCGCGAGATCGGCTGGGATTTTATCCGTGCGTCCTACTCGTCGGTGAGCCGCCTCGCCATCGTGCCGATGCAGGACCTGCTCAGCCTCGACGGCGCGGCACGCTTCAACATGCCCGGCGTGGCGGCGGGCAACTGGCAATGGCGCTACTCGGAGGCGCAGATCGAGGCGCTGCGCGTAGGCTCGTCGGCGTATTTGCGCGAGTTGGCGGAGCTTTACGGGCGCGGGTAAAACAAGGAGCGGCGACACTCTTGTCGCCGATGCTGTGGAGACGACGGCGACAGGAGTGTCGCCGCTCCTTGGGGCCCGGTCAGACGCGGAAAAACTTCGCCAGGCGCGGGAGCACCTCGTCGCGCGCGTCTTCTAGCACGTAGTGGCCGGCGTCGGCCAGGTAGAGCGCGTCGGATTCGGGCAGGCGCTCGCGCCACTCGGTATAAAAGGTGTCGTCGAAGCAGAAATCGCGTCCGCCCCAGATGACGAAAACCGGGTTGGCGCGAAACTGCGCGATGCCGGCGGCGACCGCTCGGAGCGTCGCCCAGGTCGGATGCGATTCGTCCATCGGGATGTCTTTCACAAAGGCATCCACCGCCACGCGGTTTGCCCAGGAATCGTAGGGGAAAAGGAAGCCGCGCTTTTCGTCGGAGGTGAGGCGGCGACGATTCATCGACATCCAGACGGCGGGGCCGGCGAAGCCGTTGAGCCCGCGCACGAGCGCGGTGCCGGGGAAACCGGTTTTGCAGAGCGCGATGCGGCGCGGGATGTTTTTGGAGGGAAACGCGCCCGTATTCAGAATAGCGATACGACCGATCAGTTCCGGATGGCGCGCGGCGAAGCCGAAGCCGATGGCGCCGCCCCAGTCGTGAACAACGAGGTGGATGCGCGTGAGGCCAAGGCTGGCGACGAGCGCGGCGACGTCGTCGATGCGTTGCGCGAGCGTGTAGGCGTAGTTCTCCGGTTTTTCGGAGAGCCCCATGCCGATGTGGTCGGGCACGATGCAGCGCAGGCGTGGCACGAGGGTTTTGACCAAGTCTCGGTAGTAGAACGACCAGGTCGGGTTGCCGTGAAGCATGAGCACGGCCTCGGTGGGACGGGAGCCGTCGGCGGCGGGCGCCCCACCCTCGTCGAGGTAGCTCATGCGAGCGCCGCCCGGGGTCTGGGACGACTTCGGCGTGAATGGGTAGAGCGGCTGGAGCCAGTCGGGGACGGCGGTCGTCATGCGGGAAGCGGAAAGGAGAAACTCACCACTCAAGGGCGAGCATGAGGGAGCTGAGGCCGCTGCCGATGCCGAGCAGGGCGACTTGGTCGCCGTCGCGGATCGCTCTGGCCTCGACGGCGGCGGCGAGGGTGGCGGGCAACGCGACCGAGCCGGTGTTGCCGAGGGTTTCGAAGGTGGAAAAATCCTTCGCGAGATCGAGGCCGAGCGCGTCGTAGAGTTTGCGGCGGTGGGTGCTGCCTACCTGATGGCAGATGGTGCGGTCGAAGGCGGTGCCGAACTCGGCGGTGAAGGCGGACCAGGTTTCCTGCGCGAGCTGGATGCCGGCGACGAGCAGGGCTTCGCTGTCGGTTTGCATGGCGAGGGCATCGGCGCCGTGGGTATCGCCTTGGCAGAGTTCGCTGTGCGCGGTGGCGGCGCGGGCGATGCCGCCGCGCAGGCGGTGCGGGCGCGCGCCGACGGGCAGCAGCGATTCGTGGCAGACGATGGCGGCGACCGCGCCGGAGCCTATGGTGAGGTTGGCGAAGAAGGGCTTGATGCCGTTGCGATCAAGCGGCGCGGTGAGGAGCGTGCGCAGGGTTTGCTCGACCAGCGGGCCGCCGTTTTCGCCGGAGCAGATGAGCGCGCACTCGATCTGTCCGCTCTCGATCAGGCCGGCGGCGACGGTGAGCGCGTTTAGCCAGCCGAGGCAGGCGTTGGAGAGGTCGAAAATCTGCGCGGTGGCGGGCAGACCGATTTTGCGGTGGGCGAAGCTCGCGGTGGCGGGCTCAAGCATGTCGCGGCAGACGGCGGCGTGGATGAAGAGCTCGACCTGCTCGGCGCGGATGCCGGACTTCGCGAGCACGGCGCGACCGGCGGCGGCGGAGGCATCGGACGGACGCGTGCCGGCGGGCCAGACGCGGCGCTCGCGGATGCCGGTCATGAGTTCGAGGCGGCCTTCGGGCAGGCGCAGGCGCTCGTAGAGCGGCGCGAGGCGGCGCTCGATGTCGGACGAGCTCAAGGTCTCGGCCGGGAGCGCAGTCGCGAGTGATTCGATGACGGTGTGGCGAAATTTCATGAGCTCGAAATCCTAAATCCTAAGCGGCTAAATTCTAAAACGGTCAGCGCATTCGAATGGTCGGACTCATTTAGCATTTAGTGATTAGGATTTAGGATTTAGAATTTCTGGAGACTTCGTCTCCAGTCGCATCGCCAGGCGGATGATGTCTTTGTCGAAGTAGTTCGAGCCTAACCCCGCGTCGATGACGAGGGTCGTGCCGTTGATGCCGGAGCTGCGTTCGCTGAGCAGGAACAAGGTCGGATCGGCGACCTCTTGCGTGGAGAGGTTACGTTTCCGGAAGGTGAGTTTCTCGGCGTAGAGATAACTTTCGAGATAACCGGGGATGCCGGCGGAGGCGCTGGTTTTGAGCGGGCCGGCGCCGATGACGTTGAAGCGGACTTCACTGTCGGCGCTGAAGGATTTGGCGAGGAAGCGCACCGAGGATTCGAGGGCGGCCTTGATCGGGCCCATGTAGCCGTAGTTGTCGGGCGTAACGAGGAGCGAGGAGATGCCGATGGTGACGACGGAGGCCTTGGGCGCGAAGTGCGGTTTGAAGGCGTTGGCCAGCTCGACGAGCGAGAAGGCGGAGATGGACGTGGCCTGGAGAAAATCTTTCCGCTTGGTCTCGTGGAAGGCCTTAAAGCCCTCGGAGTAGTTGGCGAAGGCGATGGAGTGGACGAGGCCGTGCAGCGGAGCGAAACCGGAGGCGGAAACTTCGGCGGCGAGGCGGGCGGCGGCACCCTCTTCTTCGACATCGCAGATGAAGACCGGTTTGCCGGCGAGCAGGGTTTCGAGGGATTTTTTGCGAGCTTCGGAGCGCACCGCGTAAACGACGCGTCCGCCCTGTTCTTCGATTGATTTGGCGACGTGCCAGGCGACGCTTTTTCGGTTGGCCACGCCTTGGACGAGGAAGGTCTTGCCGGTGATCTGGAGAAAATCGGGCATCGGGCGAGGGCGGGTTACTGCTGGGCCTGCTGCTGCTGAAGCGCGGCGGCGGGCGTTGCGATTTGCTGGCCCTCGGGCGTTCTCCAAGCGACGGTGAAATCGACGCTGAGCACGCGGGTGCCATCGGCTTTTTTCACGTTGCCCGCCATCATGGTGAAACCGGCGACGACTTCCTTTTTCTTCACTTCGATGACAATGGTGTCGCCCGGATAGATCGGGGTGCGGAAGCGCACATCGCTGATTTTGGAGAGTAAGGGAACGCCCGCGCCGGGCGCGGCTCCGGAAGCCTGGGCCTGGCGAGCCATAAAGAGCGCGCCGGTTTGGAATACGGCCTCGCAGAGCAACACGCCGGGAGTGATGGGCGCGTTGGGATAATGGCCCTCGTAGAAATTCTCCTCTGCGCGCCAAGTGCGCTTGGCAACGAGACCATCGGCGGACTCGGAGACGATTTCGTCCACAAAAAGGAAGGGCGGACGATGCGGAATAAGAGCTTTGACGGCGTCGATTGCGGGCATGGGCGGAACCATTGAAGATCAAGCACACGCGCGACTCCGATGCGCTGCAAGGGCCGATTGAGCGCTCGGATTTGGTCAAGTCTCCATGCCTACGGCGATCCAGACTGCCATTATTCGCATATAAATAACATATGTTTAAGGGATGTAAGTTTATGCAATTTGCATTCAAAAACATTGAAGCCGCGCGACCAAAGCTGGCAGATGTAAATCCGTGATTTGTCAGATCGCAGGCTGATGTAACTTCAAATATGTGAATATGCGATTTTACATTAATTATTATCCATTAATTTTTTAAATACCATCATTAGTGATTTAATTTAAATTTACACGAGTCTCACAAATACAGGCCTCGTTCTAGCCAACACCTCTTTATTGCTCCGCTTAGTCAAGATGTCCCATGGCAAACTACTTAGCCATACATTCATTTACGCAGTCTCTTCGCGATTATTTGGCGCAACGGCATGCGACTCATGTCGCCCCGCCGGGCCTACCCGCCTTGCCGGCCGCCGACTTTAGCGTGCTAAGTTCGTCGCGCTTCAGCTCCACCACCGACATCCCGAGCGTCACCGTCTCCCTCTTCGTTCACCGTGTTTCGCTCAACAACCACCTGCGCAACACCCGCCAAGGCTCGGCCGTCGGTCCGCTCGGCATTGATCTACACTACCTGCTTACCATCTGGGCAGACGACGCCGAAGACGAGCACACCCTGCTCGCTTGGGCCATGCGCGAGCTGCATTTCCACGCCTTCCTCGACCGCAGCTCGCTCACCGAGGAGGCCGCCTGGGCGACCGACGAGCAGATCAATCTCGTGCCCGCCGATCTACCGCCCGAGGAGATGGCGCGCATCTGGGAAACCGCCCATCGCGGCTACCGCCTGAGTTACCCGTTCATCGCGCGCACCGTGCGCATCGGCACGGATCGCTACCCGGACGGTGCGCCCGTCGTCGCCTCGCGTTTCACCTTCACCGACGACCTGCAGGAGACCACGCCGTGATCAAATACCGCTGCGATTCGCGCGTGCTCGGCGCCATCCGTTGGATCGACGCCATCTCCCGCGCCCCCATCCCCGCGCCGCTCGTGGCCGTCGCCTCGCCGCCCCACGCCGACACCCTTCGCTTCGTCCGCAATCACTCCGGCCTGAGCGTCATTACCCATGCTTTCGGCCTCGAGGCCTACACCGAAACCTTCGACCTCGACGCCCTGCGTCCCGCCGATCGCGTCACCCCGCTCACGCTCCAAATCGAGGGCGAGGTCTCCGATCCCACCGGCACCTACTTGCCGCGCAAATTCACCCTAGCCCTCCCGCTTAACCCTTCCCCCACCCTCACCGCCGCCGGCACGCGCCCGCCCAATTCCCTCTTTGAGCCCGTCGAGCTGGAGTTGTTGCCCGCCCCCGCCGCGCGCGTTCCCGCCGGCTGGGCCCAGGTGCGCGTGCTGATCCAGAACGCCGAGGGACAACCCATCCCACACGCGCTCGCCCGCGTCGTCGCCACCGCCGACGATTCCCCGCTCGGCTACGGCCAATCCGATGGGCGCGGCGAGACGCTCATCGCCATCCCGGGCCTCAAAAACTTCGCGCCCGGCGCCACCGAGGACGAGGTCGTCACCATCGAGACCGCCGCGCGCCTCGAGGTCGTTCTCCCGCCCGACGAGTCGCCGACCGATTGGACCGTGCTGCGCGCCAGCCCGGTCGCCGCCCCGTCCGATATCGACGGCGAGCCGCTCAACCTCAGCCCAGGCCGCACCTACAGCCGCCGTTACCCTTTCGCGAACTGAGCCCCTCACCGGCCCCGGTCCGCCTCACCCAACCCGTTCGTTCCCGCCCGCCACACCGCATCAGCAAAAACTCAACCCACCCACGCATATGCCCGAATACCTAGCCCCCGGAGTCTTCGTCGAGGAGACCAGCTTCCGCAGCAAATCCATCGAAGGCGTCAGCACCAGCACCACCGCCTTCGTCGGCCCGACCCGCAGCGGCCCGGTCGGCGGCGTCCCTGAGCTTATCACCAGTTTCGCCGACTTCGAGCGCACCTACGGTGGTCTCGACGACCTCGCCTACCCCGGCGCAAACGACCCCAAGATCAACTACATCGCGCACGCCGTCATGGCCTACTTCAACGAGGGCGGCGCGCGCCTCTACGTCGCCCGCGTGGCCGGCGCCTCCGCCGCCGCCGAGGGCGCGGACTTGGTCAACAACCGCGTCTCCAAATTCGTCGCCCGTTTCCCCGGTGCCTTCGGCGGCACCACCACCGCCCCCGCCGTCATCACCGTCGGCATCAAGGCCTCCGCCTCCTCCACCAACGCCGCCACCAAGGCCGTGGACGGCAGCTTCCTCCGCATCAACGCCAACACCCCCATCCTCCTCGTCAAACACGGCGGCGTCTGGCGCACCACCGGCGGGGCCGCCCACACCTTCACCGGCCCGAACGAGACCGCCGGCATGGATCTGCTCACGCTCGAGGTCACCACCCTCGACGCCGACGGCCACCTCGCCGAATACGCCGAGCTCGGCCTCGATCCCGCCCACAAGCGCTACATCGGCACCATCCTCGCCCGGACCCCCGCCACCGCCGCCGCGCAGCTCTCGCAAGCCTTCGCCTTCGACGTCGCGAGCAACGTAACCGCTTTTCAACTACACACCGCCTTCGCGCCCGACGCCGGCAGCGCGGTCAAGACCATCTCCCTGACTAACGGCACCGACGCCCTCCCCACCGCCGGCGACTACAACGCCGCCCTCGGCATCATCGAGGGCATCGAAGGCGTCTCCATCATCGCCTCGCCCGGACACACCGAGTTCACCGGCCTGGTCACCAGCGGCAGCAACGCCGTCACCCTCGCCCTCATCGCCCACGCCGAGAAACGTCGCTCCTACCGCATCGCCGTGCTCGACGTCCCGAAGGGCCAGCTCGTCGGCGGCGCGCAGACGTTTAAGGGCAAGATCGATTCCAAATACGCCGCGCTCTACTACCCGTGGGTCGTCGCGCCGAATCCCGATTTCAACCCCGCCGATCCCTGGATGCCGGCCGAGCTCGTGCTCCCGCCCTCCGCCTTCCTGTGCGGCATCTACGCCCGCAGCGACACCGAACGTGGCGTGCACAAGGCTCCCGCCAACGAGATCATCCGCTCCGCCGTGCGCTTTGAGCGCCTCGTCACCACCGGCGAGCAGGAGGTCTTGAATCCGCTCGGCGTGAATTGCCTGCGCTTCTTTTCCGGTCGCGGCAACCGCGTCTGGGGCGCGCGCACCACGTCCTCCGATCCCGAGTGGAAATACGTCAACGTGCGCCGCTATTTCCTCTACCTCGAACACTCCATCGACCGCGGCACGCAATGGTCGGTGTTCGAGCCCAACGGCGAGCGGCTCTGGGCCAACATCACCGACACCGTGACCAGCTTCCTGCACAACGAGTGGGTCAACGGCGCCCTCCTCGGCGACAAGCCCGAACAGGCCTTCTTCGTGAAGTGCGACCGCACCACCATGACCCAGAACGACCTCGATAACGGCCGCCTCATCTGTCTCGTCGGCGTCGCCGCCATCAAGCCCGCCGAGTTCGTCGTCTTCCGCATCGGCCAAAAGACCGCCGACAGCCGCTCGTAAAGAAAAACGTCCCACCCTCCGTCGCACGTTTTTCTCCACCCATAATTCCTCCCTCGACCCACCCTTCCCATGCCACGCAGCACTCCCTACGGCGCGTTTAATTTCACCGTCAATTTGAACTCCCCCGGCGTTGATCCCGAGTCCGAACTCGGCGGTTTTTCCGACGCCTCCGGCCTCGTCACCGAGTCCGTCCTGGCCGAATACCGCAACGGCAACGCCAAGGAAAACCACGTCAAAAAAATCCCCCTCATGCACAAGGTCGGCGACGTCACGCTCAAGCGCGGCGTCATCGATTCCAACGAGTTCTTCGCCTGGATAAAACAGACCCGCGACGTGGGCTACAAAGCCAAGCGCGACGTCGTCATCACGCTCAAAGACGAGACCGGCGCGGCGGTGCGCAAGTGGAAGCTCCAAAGCGTGCTCCCCTTAAAATACACCGGCCCCACCCTCGCCGGCAAAGGCGGCGACATGGCGATGGAGGAGCTGGTCCTCTCCGCCGAGGGCATGGACATCGAGTAAGCCGAGAGTGGCACAGGCCTAAAGTGACACAGGCACTTGTGCGCCTGTGGCGCATTCCTGCCTGTGCTTCCGCTCCCGCCTCCCGCCCCGTGGCCCGCTTCGTGAGAAGCGGGATCTGTCCCGCCCAGTTCACCCCGACTCGTCGGGGTAGGATTGAGCGTAAGCTCAATTTCCGTCTCTCCGCCCCTCACTCCCCCACTCCCTTATTCCCTCACTCCCTCCGATGTCCGGCCTCCGCTTCCAAGCCGCCCCTCCCGTCGCCGCCGCGTCGCCCAACCGGGCCGACATCGTCTGCTTCGTCGGCTACGTCGCGCGCCGCCCGTCCGCCGCCCTGCCCGCGCCGGCAAAACGCTGGTTGCAAGAAACCGGCTGGCGTCCGCTCCCCACCCCAACTGCCCCACCCTCCGACCTCGCCGATATCGACGACCTCGACCCGCTGCTCGACACCCCCGTGCCGCTCGAAAGCTTCGCCGCCTTCGACCAGCTCTTCGCCTGGGAAGCCCGCCCGCCCGATGCCCGCGGTCGCCGGCACCCCACCTGGCTCGGCGCCGCCGTGCGCTCGTTTTTCCGCCAGGGCGGCGCGCGCTGCTTCGTCGTTCGTGTAGGGGATCCGTGGATACCCACCTACCTCTCCGAGCACGCCTCCCCCGCCGACCAGGCCGAGGCCGCCACCGCCCGCCTCGCGCGCCTGCGCCGCCTCTTCCCCGGCTACGCCGGCACATCGTTCCCCACCGCGCAGGATAACACCACCTGGCTCGGCCACGGCGTGCTCCTCGGCCTCGCCGAGGCCGCCACGATTTGTTTCCCCGACCTGCCCGAGATCGCCGCCGACGCCGCCCTCGATCCCACCGGCCTCGACCCGCTCCCGCCCTCGCCCGAGACCTTTGTCGAGTGCGGCCCCGAGGTCCTCCTCCCGCTCGACGAGACGCGCCAGATTTCCCCGTCCCCCGCCTGCACCACCGAGGGTTATATCCGCTGGTGCGAGGTCGTGCGCACCGCCGCCCTCTTCCTCAAATCCCACCGCCCCGACGTCCAGCTACTGCTCGCCCTGCCCTTGCCCGCCCCCGGCGACGAAGGCGGCATCATGCGCCGCCTCGACGACCCCATGCAGCCGCACGGTCTGTCCCAGTCCATCGGCCTGCCCGGCGGCATCGCCTCCCCCCACGTCCAACTCGCCTACCCGTGGCTCGTCACCCCCGGCTCCGAGGCCCTCCCCGGCGGACTCGAAGCCCCCGACGGCGTCTTCGCCGGCGTGCTCGCCCGCACCCTGCCCCGCCTCGGCGTCGCCCGCAGCCTCGGCGCGCAGCCGCTCAACGGCGTATTCGCCTTTTCTCCCGACCTGCCCGCCACCGATCTGCGCCTCGACACCGCGCGCGGCGCCCGCCCCGCCCTCATCCACCGCGTCTCCGTCCTCGGTCGCACCCCCGACGGCCCGCGCGTGCTCTCCGACGTGACGACCAGCCTGGAGATTCCCCACCGCCCCGCCTGCGTGCGCCGCCTCACCGCCGCCATCCTCCGCACCGCCCGCCAGCTCGGCGACACTCTCGTTTTCGATCCCAACGGCGAACGCCTCCGCCGCGATCTCCAGGACCGTCTCGAACGCCTGCTCGCCGATTTCCACGCCGCCGGTGCCCTCGCCGGAGCCTCCGCCGCCGAGGCCTACCGCGTGCGCTGCGATTCCACCACCACCTCGCAAAACGACCTCGATAACGGCCGCGTCGTCGCCGAGGTCCGCTTCGCCCCTGCCCACCCCGTCGGCCTCATCACCGTCGTCCTCGCCCTCCGCGAGGGCAACCTCGCTGCCACCGCCACCGCGTCCGCCTGATCCCGTCGCCACGTCACGCCCGCCATGCCCGAATCCGACGCCACCCCCTTCGGCAATTTTCGCTACGAACTGGTTTTCACCGAAAACCTGCTCAAGTCCGACGGCAAAAACCCCGGCGAAAAACGCGATCTCGCCGGCGGCGCTTTTGCCGAATGCACCGGCTTCGAGGCCACCATGGAGCCCAAGGTCATCAAGGAGGGCGGCCTCAACTACGGCGCCCACCAACGCGTCGGCACGGTCAGCTTCGCCACCATCATCCTCCGTCGCGGCATGACCCTCAACCGCGACCTCTGGCAATGGTTCCACCAAGTCACGCTCGGCGGTGCCTACACTCACCGCATGGACCTCGAGATCCGCCACCTCGACCTCGACGGCAAGACCGTCATCCGCACTTGGAAACTCAACCGCGCCCTCCCGGTTAAGTTCAAATCCTCCGACCTAAACGCCAAGGGCGCCGAACTCGCCGTCGAGGAGCTCCACCTCGTCCACGAAGGCCTGCAACTCGCCACCTAGCCCCGCCCCGCCGCCATGATCCAATCCAGCGAATTCAAAAAAGCGGAGTTCACCTTCAACACCTCCGCCGGCGAGCAAACCGTCCCGGTGGACTTCAACCCCGCCACGCTCGAATACGCCATCACGGTCAACACCCAGGGCGAGGGCGGCCAGGCCCAGCAGACCGCCAGCTCCTCCAGCGCCAAGCTCACCCTCGAGCTTATCTTCGATTCCACCGACACCGGCGACGACGTGCGCGGCAAGACCAACAAGGTCGAACGCATGCTCCAGACCACCCCCGGCGAGGGCGACAACCCGCCGCCCCAGGTCCTCAGCGAAGTCACCTTCGAGTGGGGCGCGTTCAAGTTCATCGGCGTCGTGGACTCCTACAAACAGACGATGGATTTTTTCTCCGAAAACGGAGTCCCCCTGCGCGCCACCGTCGGCCTCTCGATGTCGCAGCCGAAGTATAAATTCGACCAGGCCGCCGGCGACACCAAGGCCAAGACCGACCAGCCCTTCGTGCTCTCCAGCGGCGCGCCCGACCAGGTCGCCAAAGATTCCGGCAACCCCTCCGCCGCCCGCGACATCGCCTCCGCCAACGGCCTGGAAAGCGTCCGCGCCACCGCCAAAGACGGCCTAAGCGTCGGCGGCGCATCCGCCAAAGCCGGTGCATTTGCCGGAGCCTCCGCCGGCGTGCAGATCGGTGCCGCCGCCGCCTTCTCTGCCGGCGCGTCCGCCGGAGCCGGCTTCGGTTTCGGCGCAGGCGCCGGAGCGAGCTTCGGAGCCGGAGCCAGCGCCGGTTTCGGAGCCTCCGCCGGAGCTTCCGCCTCCTTCGGCGCCACCGCTTCGGCCGGCGCGAGCGCCGGCTTCTCCAGCAGCGCCGGCGCGTCTTCGTCAGCCGGAGTCTCCGCCACCGCAGGAGCCTTCAGCGGCCTGCACGCCGGTGCGTCCGCGTCATCCTCCTCAAAAATCAAAACCGAAAAACTCTTCGCCACCGCCTCCACCGCCGGTGTCGCCCCTGGTGCGCTCTTCGACGTCACCGGCCGCGCCGTCGCCCAAAGTAGCAGCACTTTCAAAGCCAACGTCGGCGCCACCCACACCATCCGTTTCGACGCCTA
>CAZOGV010000013.1:23607-29087 GCA_964579225.1 uncultured Akkermansia sp.
CCATGCCCATCATCTTCGACCAAGTCACCGCCGAGGTCGCCCCGCCCGCTCCGACCTCCAGCACCCACGAAAACCCCGACGCGCCCCCGTCCTCCCGCGTCGATGCCTCCGCCGTCCTCCGCGAACTCCAACTCATCGCCGAACGCGCCGACCGCCTCCGCGCCGACTGATCGCCATCTCCGCCCGCCTCCGCCCCCGCCATGCCGCTCGTCCCCGTCAACGCCATCTACTCCGCCCGACCCACCGTGCGGCTGAACGGCCAGCCCGACGAGCGCACCGGCGCGCTCATCAACCGCCTCGTCGTCAACGAGCAGGAGGGCGGTCTCTCCTCCCTCGAACTCCGCCTCTCCAACTCCGCCTCCCTCGACACCGGCGGAGCCGAATACGCCTTCGACGCCGCCTCCGCCGGCGACCTCGCCCTAGGCGCCGAGATTATCATCGGCGCGGGCGACACCGACGGCCCGGTCGAGATTTTTCGCGGCCTCATCACCGGCCTCGAAGGCGTTTTCAGCGAGGCCGGCCCGCCCGAGCTCATCGTGCTCGCCGAGGACTCCCTGCAAAAACTCCGCCTCGCCCGCCGCACCCGCGTCTTCGAAAACCAGAGCCTCGCCGACATCGCCCGCTCCATCGCCACCGACCACGGCCTCACCCCCGTCATTTCCGGCCTCGACCAAAACTTCGGCGTCCAGGCCCAGCTCAACGAAAGCGACCTCTCCTTCCTTCGCCGCCTCCTCGCCCGCATCGACGCCGATGTCCAGATCGTCGGCACCGACCTGCAAATCTCCCCGCGCTCCGACGTCCGCCGCGGCGCCCTCACCCTCGCCATCGGCGACGGCCTCAAATCCGCCCGCGTCCTCGCCGACCTCGCCCACCAGATTACCAAGACCACCGTCAAAGGCTGGGACGTATCCGCCGGATCCCTACTCCAGGCCGAGGGCGGCGAGACCGCCCTCGGCCCCGGCGGCGGTGATCGCGGCGGCGGCCTGCTCGAGGAAGCCCTCGGCACGCGCCCGCATCATTCCTGCCACCACCTCGCCGCCACCCAGTCCGAGGCCGACGCCCTCGCCACCACCATCCGCAACCGCCGCGCCCGCCGCTTCCTCCGCGTCCACGGCACCGCCACCGGCAACCCCGCCCTCCGCGTCGGCACCCACGTCACCCTCGAAGGCCTCGGCGCGTGGTTTTCCAACACCTTCTACGTCTCCTCCGCCCGCCACCTCTACGACATGACCCAAGGCTACCGCACCGAGTTCGAAGGCCAATGCGCCTACCTCGGCACCGCGTAAACCCCTCCCCGTCCCCGCCCCCTCCTCCTCCGTTCCTCTCCTTCAGGTCTCAGGTCTCCGCCCTCATCCCTCCTTTCTTCCTCCGTGCCCATCGATTTCCACGCCGACGCCCTCCACTCGTGCCACCTTGCCCAGGTGGTCTCGGTGAGCGACCCCGACAACCTCGCGCGGGTAAAAGTCAAACTCCTCACCGTCGATGGTGAGGGCACCGCCGAGTTGTGGGCGCGCGTCGCCGTCGCCTTTGCCGGCCCCTCGCGTGGAGCCCTGTTCATCCCCGACGTGGACGACGAGGTCCTCGTCACCTTCGTCGCCGGCGACCCGCGTTTTCCCATCGTCATCGGCAGTCTCTGGAACGGCGGCCAAACCCCGCCCGAACGCTTTTCCGCCGACCGCGTGGACCGCTGGACCATCACCGGCAAGGCCGGCACCCGCATCGCCATTGTCGAGGAGTCCTCCGGCTCCGCCAAGATCGAGTTCACCACTCCCAACGGCGTCAGCGGCGTGCTCACCGACGAGGCCGGCGGCTCCATCACCTTCGAGGACACCGCCGGCAACTCCATCGTCATCGACACCCAAGGCATCGCCCTCCAGGCCTCCGCCAAGGTCAAGGTCACCGCCGCCCAGGTCGATATCACCGCCGGCATGGTCAAGGTGGACGCCGGCCTCTCCAAATTCTCCGGCGTCGTCAAATGCGACGTCCTCCAGGCGACCACCGTCGTCGCCACCACCTACACCCCGGGAGCGGGCAACATATGGTAAAGCCCGGCACAGTTCACACCGACTGCGGCCACGAGGTTGCCCTCGATGGTGCCTGGTCCGTCGCCGCCGACTCCGCGCCCGCCCTCCTCCAACGCACCGACGAAGACTTCATCGACGCCCTCCTCGAAGAACTGCAATCCGACGCCTTCGCCAACCTCACCCGCACCCACCGCCCCACCCTCACCGGCGACGACGGCCTCCTCCGCCTCTACCAACCCGTCCACCGCGTCTTCAACCTCGCCCTCCTCGAGGCCCACTGCACCGGCTTCGGCCACCCCCGCCTCGACGCCCGCCAGATCGACAGCGCCGGCCTCGTCGTCCGCCGCATCCGCACCGTGGGCAACACCACCGCCTACGACGCCTGGTGCGCCACCAAACGCCGCACCGTCGGCTGGGTTCCGCTCCCGCCCGCCCAGGACCCCGACCACCTGCGCGATCCCGCCGTCGCCCGCCGCCCCGCCCCCCGCTACACCGCCGACCCCGAATTCGACCGCGCCCGCTTCGCTCCCGGCGACCAACACGACGAGGAATCGACTTCCCTCTTCGTCGCCCCCGCCCCCGTCGCCACCCACACCACCCGCACCGTCCTCTACGGCATCGTCCCCGTCACCAGCGCCTCCCGCGCCGGCCCCCTCCCCCGCGGCCCCGAACCTTCCGCAAACGACTGGGCCGCCCATCTCTCGCTTCTCCTCCGCGCCCACAGTTCCACCCGCACCCTCTGGCCGACCAACGTCTCCCCCGCGAACCTCGCCCCCGCCGACCTCCAGGACTTCCCTGTCACCACGCCCGATTCCGCCGCGCCCAATCCCGGCGCCACCCGCTTCGTCTTGCTCGTCCGCCAACTTGCCCAGGAGTTCGGCCTGCTCCGCCCCGCCAACCCCGCCACCACCACCGCCCTCATCACCGAGCTCAACACCCTGCGCGTCGAACTCGTCAACGGCAATACCCGCCCGCTCGGCGCCTACCTGCGCGACGCCGCCCGCCTCTACTTCGAGCAACCTACCCCGGCGCTTTCCCTCCCGCGCCCCCACCTGTGGCCCGTCATCACCACCGCCGACGCCACCCGCTTCCTGAATCGCCTCCGCCAGATCAGCTCCGAAATCGAGCTCGGCATCTTCGGCGGCGCGAGCAACGCCGGCCGCTACGACGACCCCACCGCCCGCTACGTCGTGCGCGCCTTCATCCGCGTCAAACAACCCTGCGACTGCCCGCCCAAGATCGTCTGGTCGCCCTACGGCGAGCCCTTCGCCATCGCCCCCTGGTTTGAGCCCGGCCCGCTCGGCCCCACCCCCATCGCCCTGCCTGATCTCACCCCCGACTTCCTCAAAAAAGCCAAACCCAACGTCGCCTTCTCCGTCCCCGCCAGCCTCGCCAACATCCTCAACCAGGACCCGAAAAAATTCCTCGAAGGCAAGGCCGGCAAAGGCTCCGGCTTCGCCCTCGATTGGATCTGCGGCTTCAGCATCCCGATCATCACGATCTGCGCGTTCATCGTCCTGAACATCTTCCTGCAGCTCCTGAACATGATCTTTTTTTGGCTCCCCTTCGTGAAGGTCTGCATCCCCTTCCCCCGCAAAAAATGATTCCCGCCCCGCCCATCGGCTGGCCCCTCCTGCCCGCCCCCGACGCCCACGGTCGCCTCGCCTGGCCCACGCTCGAACAAAGCGTCGCCCAGCAGATTCGCGTCATCCTCCAGACGCGCCCCGGCGAGCAGCTCATGCGCCCCGCCTACGGCGCCGGCCTGGAGAATTTCCTGCACGAGCCCAACACCCTCACCACCCACCGCCGCATCCGCGATCTCATCCAGACGTCCCTCGCCCGCGGCGAGCAACGCATCGTCGTGGACGACATCTCCGTCGCCCCCGTCCCGTCCGAGCCCGGCCAGGTCCGCATCGAGATCGACTACCGCCTCCGCCGCACCGGCGCCCCTGCCCGCACCGGCCTCACCCTCGAGGTCGCCGGCACCTGATCCGTATCCGCCATTTCACTACACCAGCCTCCGCTCCCCCTTTCCGCCATGCCCATCCCCGTCCCTTCTCTCGATGACCGCTCCTACCAGGACCTCGTGGACGAGGTCCTCGCGCGCATCCCCGCCCACACCCCCGAGTGGACCAATCCCGTCCCCGGCGACCCCGGCCGCACCCTCGTCGAGCTCTTCGCCTGGCTGACCGATACCCTTCTCTACCGCGTCAACCTCGTCCCCGAGCGCCAGCGCCTCGCCTTCCTCCGCCTCCTCGGCGTCGGCCTGCGCCCCGCCCGCGCCGCTCGCACCCTCGTTTCCGTCCACTTCGCCCAGCCCGAGTTCACCGGCGCGCAGCCCCTCCCGCCCCTCACCCGCGTCAAAGGCCCCGTCACCTTCGAGACGCGCTCCGAGCTCACCGTCCTCCCCGTCATCGCGGAGCCCTACTGCAAACGCCCGCTCTCCCGCGCCGAGCTCACCGCCATGCGCGGCAAGATCGCCGCCCTCGCCCAGCTCTACCCCGCCGACGAGAAAAACCGCCCCGCCGTCCCCTACCTCACCACCCCCGTCTTCGCCAACGGCCAACCCGACCCCGCCGGCTTCGACCTCATCTCCGGCAGCGTGGATCACACCCTCTGGTTCGCCCTCCTCGCCCCCTCCGAAGACCCCGCCACCCTGCCCGCCAAAATCCCGGAAATCCTCGCCACCCTCGGCCAGACCCCCACCGGCGGCCCCCAATACCTCAACCTCGGCGTCTCCCCAAAAATCGCCCTCCCCGCCTTCGACGCCGACCTCGGCGAACCCGTTCCCATCCCCTTTGTCTGCGAACTCACCACCCCCGATCCCGCCGACCCCGCCTCGCCCGCCTACCTCCCGCTCACCGTCGTCGCCGACACCACCCGCGGTCTCACCACCGACGGCGTCATCCGCCTCGTCCTCCCCGCCAAGGAGTCCTTCTTCGCCCCCACCAACAGCGTGCGCGCCGACACCGACGCCGGCACCGGCGACAAACCTCCCCGTCTCGACGACCTCGCCAAATCCTCCCGCCTCCTCGCCTGGATTCGCCTCCGCCCCACCACCACCGTCAACGCCCTCGCCCTCGCCTGGGCCGGCGTCAACGCCGTCGAGCTCGACCAACGCCAGACCACCGCCGGCCTCGTCGTCGGCCAGGGCACCGGCCAGCCCGACCAGGTTCTCCAGCTCCCCTCCGGCGGCATCGAGACCGACTCCTTTTCCCTCCAAGTCGAGGAGGCCGGTCGCGGCTATCAACGCTGGCGTCGCCTCGATGACCTCGCCCTCGCCGGCCTCCAGCAACCCGCCTATCAACTCGACCCCGAGTCGGGCACCGTCCGCTTCGGCGACGGCGTGCGCGGCCTCATCCCCGCTCGCGGCGCGCGCTTCCGCATCGAGCGCATGCGCACCGGCGGCGGCGAGGCCGGCAACCTCGCCCCCGGCTCCCTCGCCTCCGTCCAGCC
>CAZOGV010000014.1:0-29043 GCA_964579225.1 uncultured Akkermansia sp.
CCGACGCGGTCGAAGCTTTCCTCCGCCTGGGTGTCGAGCAGCCGCAATCTATCGAGCGCGGCCAAACGAGAGGCATGATCCAAAGTCTGTCGGGGTGAAGGCACACCGCAGAATCGTGTATTCGCATGCCTAATACCAGCGAAGGCTGGGGCCGTATTTGTGCGCAGAGGAAACGCCCTAGTGGCGGGGCCTGAACAGGCCTGGTATGATCAGGGCTTCTTGGCTTCGTAACGAGCCTCGCGGACAAATTTTGCGTAGTCTTTTTCGTTCATGTAGCCGGACGAAGAGGCGACCAGGGTGCCGTCGGGTTTGGCGATCACGACAAAGGGAAGGGTGCGCGCGTTTTTGAACGCGTCGCGGTAGCGCTGGTCGAAACCCTTGCGTGTCTTAGGGTCGTCGCAGTCGATGTCGGCCTGGACCCATTCGAAATCAGGCAGGCGAATTTTCTTTTCGTTGATGAGCTTTTTGAGGCTGCGGCAATTGCCGCAGGCCTCGCGACCGTAGCTGATGAAGATGAGTTTCTGCTTCTCCTTCGCCGCCTCGATGGCCTCCTCCACGGTCGCCACCGGACCGGTGGCTTTGGATTGGGCGTGCAGGGAGACGAAGCCAAGGCAGCTGGCGGCGACGAGGAGGAGCAGGAACTTTTTCATGGGACGGGGGGATTTAGGGGTTGGCGGGTTTGGAAGGCTGGGTGCCGGGCTCGGCGACTTTCTTGACCGGTAGGGCGCGGGTGGCGATTTCGGATTTCACGCGCTCGATGAAGGCGGCGAAAGGCAGCACGCCCTCGTCGCCCTTCGCGCGGGAGCGCACGGAGACGGCCTGGGCTTCGGCTTCTTTTTGGCCGACGACGAGCATGTAGGGGATCTTGGCGAGCTCGGCGCGGCGGAGCTTGGCCCCGACCTTGTCGGCGTCGTCGTCGAGGGTCACGCGCACGCCGGCCTCGCGCAGCTGCGCGAAGATTTCGCGGGCGTAGTCGTTGACCTTCTCCGAGATGGGGGCGATGCGCACCTGCTCGGGCGCGAGCCAGACCGGGAAGTCGCCGGCGAAGTGCTCGATGAGCACGCCGCAGAAACGCTCCATGGAGCCGAAGGGCGCGCGATGGATCATAACGGGGCGGTGTTTTTGGCCGTCGGCACCGATGTAGTTGAGGTCGAAGCGCACGGGCAGAACGTAGTCCACCTGCACGGTGCCGAGCTGCCATTCGCGGCCGATTACGTCCTTGATGACGAAGTCGATCTTGGGGCCGTAGAAGGCGGCCTCGCCGGGCTCTTCGGTGAAGGGGACGCCGAGGGTGGCGGCAGCGGCGCGGCAGGCGTTTTCGGCTATGTCCCACTTGGCCGGATCGCCAGTGAATTTGGCGGCGTCGGGGTCGCGCAGGCCGACGCGCACGCGGTAGTCGGCCATGCCGAGGGTGGTGAGCACGGTCTTCACCAGCGAGAGGCAGCCAAGGACCTCGGCGGCGACCTGTTCCTCGGTGCAGAAGAGGTGGGCGTCGTCCTGGGTGAAGCCGCGCACGCGGGTCAGGCCGTTAAGTTCGCCGGATTGTTCCCAGCGATAGACGGCACCGAATTCGAAGAGACGCACGGGCAAGTCGCGGTAGGAGTGCGGCTGCGAGGCGTAGATCTTGATGTGGTGGGGGCAGTTCATCGGCTTCAAGAGGAAGCCGTCGAGCAGGGTAGTGGGATCTTGGATACGGTCGGCGCCGATGACTTCCTTGCCGGCGCGTTCGTTGATGTTGGCGGCGAAGCTCGGGGAAACGGCCTCGAGACGGGCGGTCATCTCTGCGCAGCCGCAATCTTCGGAGGCGATCTGCGCGAGCTGGTCGGGCTCCATGATGGCGGGGAATTGAGCGTCCTTGTAGTAGGGGAAGTGGCCGGAGGTCTTGTAGAGGGCGAGCTTGCCGATGTGCGGGGTGAAGACCTGGGAATAGCCCTGTTTGCGCAGCTCGGTCATGATGAAGTCCTGTAATTCTTGGCGAATGACGGAGCCCTTCGGAGTCCAGAGGACGAGGCCTTGGCCGACCTCCTCGTCGATGTGAAAAAGTTGAAGGTCTTTGCCGAGCTTGCGGTGGTCGCGGAGCTTGGCCTGCTCCATGCGCTCGACGTATTGGGCGAGTTCGTCCTTGGAGGCGAAGGCGGTGCCGTAGATGCGCTGGAGCTGTTTGTTCTTCTCGTCGCCGCGGTGGTAAGCGCCGGCGATGGAGAGGAGTTTGAAGGCTTTTACCTGCTTGGTGTAGCGCACGTGGGTGCCGGCGCAGAGGTCGGCGAACTCGCCGTTTTCGTAGAAGGAGATGGCCTCGCCCTGAGGGATGTCGGCGAGACGGCCGAGTTTATAGCGTTCCTGGCCGCGGGCGCGGATGATGGCCTCGGCCTCCTCGCGGGAGACCTCTTTGCGCCGGAAGGGTTGGTTTTCGTCGATGACTTTTTTCATCTCGGCCTCAAGGCGCACGAGGTCGTCGTTGGTGAGTTTGTGCTCGAGATCGATGTCGTAGTAGAAGCCGGTCTCGGTGGGCGGACCGATGTCGAGTTTGGCATCGGGGAAGATGCGCAGGATCGCGGTGGCGAGAATGTGCGAGGCCGAGTGACGGATTTCGTCGAGGGGGGACATCATGGCGGGAAAGGGAGTGAGGGAGTGAGTGAAAGGGAGTGTGGGACGGAGGAGTGGTCGCAAAAAGACGCAGAAGGCGCAAGAAGTCGGAGATCGGTTAGGTGGGTTGGTTTAGGATTTAGCGGCTTAGGATTTAGGATTTGCGCAGCTCATATCCGTCTTTGCGGTCGAGCATGGTCCAGCCGAGGGCGGCGATGGCGCCGCGCAGGCGGTCGGCCTCGGCCCAGTTTTTTGCGGCCTTGGCGGCCCAGCGTTCCTCGGCGAGAGCGGCGACTTCGGGGGGCGTTTCGGCGACGGGCTTGACCGGCTCAGTGAGGTCGAGGCCGAGGGCGAAGAGGATGCGGTCGAAGGCGGCGGGATCGATGTCGGCGGGGCCGGCGTGAATGGCGGTGAAGATGATGCCAAGGGCGTGGGGCGTGTTGAGGTCTTCGCCGAGCGCGGAGAGGGCGGGGGCGAAGGGATCGTTGCTGCCGCCGGGTTTGAGCGCGGCGCGAAAGGCGCGGAGTTGGGCGAGCGCCTTCTCCGCCGCGTGCAGCGAATCGAGGGTAAAGTTCAGCTGCTTGCGCGGGTGGCCGGCGATGAGGGCGTAGCGGAGGGCGGCGGGGGAGTGGCCCATCTCCTTGAGCTGGTCCAAGGTGTAGAGGTTACCGAGAGACTTGCTCATCTTCTTGCCGTCCACGAGCAGGTGCTCGCTGTGATACCAGTGGTTCGCGAAGGTGGTGCCGTTGCAGCACTGGCTTTGGGCGATCTCGTTTTCGTGGTGGGGGAAGAGCAGGTCCACGCCGCCGGTATGGAGGTCGATGGTGTCGCCGAGGTGTTTTTTGCTCATGGCGCTGCACTCGATATGCCAGCCGGGGCGGCCGCGGCCCCAGGGGGAGGGCCAGAAGTTGTCGCCGTCGTCGGGTTTGTGGCCTTTCCAGAGCGCGAAGTCGGAGCCGTCCTCTTTCTCGTCGGCGTCGTGGGTCTGGGGTTTGCCGGCGAGGGCGGAGCCGACGCGCAGCTCGCGTTCCTTCACGCGGGAGAGGGCGCCGTATCCAGAAAACGAGGACACCTTGAAATACACCGAGCCGTCGTCGGTGCGGTAGGCGTGGCCGCGTTTTTCGAGGGCGGAGATCATATCGATCTGCTCGGGGATGTGGCCGGTGGCGGTGGGTTCGACGTGGGGCGGCAGGCAGTTGAGCGCGGCGCAGTCGGCGTGAAACTTGTCAGTCCACTGTTTGGTGACCTCGGCGAGCGGGCGGCCTTCCTCGCGGGCGCGGCGGATGGTCTTGTCGTCCACGTCGGTGAGGTTGCGCACGTGTTTCACCTTGTCCTTGCCGAACTCGAGTTCGAGCAGGCGCCGCAGGAGGTCGTTGACCACGAAGGTGCGGAAGTTGCCGATGTGCGCGGCGGCGTAAACGGTGGGGCCGCAGTTGTAGAAACGAAAGACGCCGTCGGTATGCGACGGGCGGAGTTCGCTGAGGGCGCGGGTGAGGGAATCGTGGAGAGTGATGGGCATCGAAGGACGGACGGAACGGGGAGGGACGAACAAACAAACGAAACGACTCTGTCGTTCCGCTACACTGAACAAGACGCCGGCAAAAGGTCTGCGCTTACACGGCGACGCGCAGGCGGGTAGTTCGCCAGGTGGCGACCTCCCGGGCGCATGCGGTGCAGAATGGTGTAACGAGCGGACTCATGGCGTGCTTTTTAAAGTAGGGAAAGCAAAGGGTCCGCGCGCGCGTTTCAAGAGCGGATATCTGGGGGCGCGATATCTGGGGGCGGGGCGTTCCGCCGTCGGCCGACGGCGACAAAACACTGGCTTGGCTGGGTTTTTGGTCCTTCTCATTCAGCGATGCCTCGTCCCCGCACCGTTTTTCTCGGCTCCGACGCCATTTCTATCCCGCTGCTCGACTGGCTGGTCGGGCCGCAAGGAGCGGCCTTGGTCGAGCTGAGCGCGATCTACACCCAGCCTGACCGGCCGGTCGGGCGCGGGCAAAAGGTGCAGGCCAACGCGATCAAGCAGTGGGCGCTCGCGCGCGGTTTGCCGGTGCATCAGCCGGAGAAACTCACGTCCGAGGTGCTGGTGGATTACGCGGCGTCTGGTCCCGAACTCGCGCTCGTGATGGCCTACGGACACATTCTGCGCGACGACTTCATCGCGACGCCCCGGCTCGGAACCTATAATTTTCACGCCTCGCTGCTGCCGAAATATCGCGGTGCGTCCCCCATCCAGACCTCGGTCGCGAACGGCGAGGCGGAGACCGGCGTGTCCTTCATGCGCATCGTGCGCCGGCTCGACGCGGGTCCGGCGGCGGACCGCGAGGCGGTGCGTATCGATTCGCTGGATACGGCGCTGGAGATCGAGCAAAAGCTCGCCGTCGCCTGCGCGCCGCTGCTGGCGCGCGCGTTGCCGCGTTTGCTCGCGGGGGATTTGGCGTTCGTGGAGCAAAATGACGCCGAGGCGACCTTTTGTCGCAAGTTGACCAAGGACGACGCCGCGCTGGATTTCGCCGCGCCGGCTTCGGTGTTGGCCGCGCGCATCAACGGTTTGAATCCTTGGCCGGCGGCGCAGGTGGAGTGGGGCGGTCAGCCCTTGAAATTTGGTTTGGCCGACGCGGTGTCGGGCGAAGCCGTCCCAGGAGTGGTTTCAGGCTCGGACGCCGAGGGGCTGCTCATCGGGACGGGGCACGGGTTGCTGCGGGTGAGGCGTCTGCAAAAACCGGGCGGCAAGATGCTCGCGGCGGCGGAGTTTTTGCGCGGCAGCCCGATCACGACCGGCACGGCTTTCGCGTCGCGCGCCATGCCGCCGCTGGTGGACACGAAGCCGTTTCCCGTGGTGAAAAAAATGTAGGGCGGGGTCGCCGCACCCCGCCGTCATCCGTCACACCCCGAGCACGCGCGTCACCAGCCAGTCGTAGAGCGGGATGCCCACGATTATGTTGAAGGGAAAGGTGACCGCGAGGGAGAGCGCGACGTAAACGCTCGGATTTGCCTCCGGCAAAGCGATGCGCAGCGCCGCCGGCACCGCGATGTAGCTCGCGCTCGCGCAGAGCACGACGAAGAGGAGCGCGTTGCCGTGGCTTAGCCCGAGCAGGGCAGCCAGTCCGAGGCCCAGCGTGGCGTTTACGAGCGGGGCGAGCAGGCCGAAGGCCACGCCGAAAAGGCCGGCGCGGCGCAGGTCGCCGAGGCGTTTGCCGGCCACGATGCCGAGATCGAGCAGGAAGAGGGCGAGCGCCCCGGGGAACAGGGTTTCGATAAAGGGCCTGAGCGTCGCGGCGTGTGCCGGGCCGGAGACCATGCCGACGAGCAGGCTGCCGAGCAGCAGGAAGACCGAGCCGTTCAGGAATGCGTCGCGACCGAGGTGTCCCCAATCCACGGTGCGCGGCGCGGCGCCCTCGGCGGTGCCGAAGCGGCGCGCGAAAAACACGCCGAGGATAATGGCGGGCGATTCCATCAGGGCCATCGCCGCGACCATGTAGCCGGAGTAGGCGACGCCTTTTTCGCCGAGGAAACTGGCGGCGGTGATAAAGGTGACCGCGCTCACCGAACCGTAGGTCGCGGCTACGGCGGCGGCGTCCGTGACGCCGAGGCGCGAGCGCAGGGCGAAGAAGGTCCAGATCGGCACCACGGCGGACGCGGCGATCGCAGCCAGCAGGGTGGGGGCGACTCCGTTGCCAAAGCCGCTGGCGTTGAGCGCCACGCCGCCCTTGAAGCCGATGGCGAAGAGCAGGAAGAGCGAAAACCCCTTCGCGACCGCCGGCGGAAACTCCAAGTCGCTGCGCAGAAGCGCGGCGGCGAGGCCGAGCATAAAAAGTAGGATGGGCGGCGAGAGCAGGTTGGCGGCGAGGTCGGCTGGATTCATGCGGAGGCACGCACATTAACGAATTTTAAACTTTTAGCCGATTACAGCGTTTGTAAGATATCGTTAGATTTTATATAACAATGAAACGCGAGCCATGCCCTTTCTGAATTACCATCATCTGCGTTATTTCCGGGCCATTGCGCGCGAGTTGAATCTCACGCGCGCGGCGGAGAAATTGAACCTCTCCGCGCCCGCGTTGAGCATCCAGTTGCGGCAGTTGGAGGAGAGTTTGGGGCACGCGTTGTTCGAGCGCGGGCGGGGCGGATTAAAGCTCACCGAGGCGGGGCGGGTGGCGCTGGATTACGCGGATACCATCGGGCGCGCGGGCGAGGAGTTGATGGATGTGATGGGCAATCGCGCGCCGGGAGCGGCGCGGCAGGTTTTGCGGGTGGGGGCGGTGGCGACTTTGTCGCGGAATTTCCAGGTGGAGTTTCTGCGGCCGGCGCTGCATCGGGCGGAGGTCGAGGTGGTGATTCGTTCGGGCGCGTTGCGCGAGTTGCTGGTATCGCTGCACGCGCACGAGGTAGATGTGGTGTTGTCGAATTCGCCCGCGCGGCGCGACGCGGAGACGCCGTGGCACAGCCATTTGTTGGCCGAGCAGGCGGTGGGCTTGGTGGGGGTGGCGGCGTGGAAAAAGAAGCGGCTTAAATTTCCCGAGGGTTTTGGAGACGTGCCGGTGATCTTGCCGAGTTTGGAGAGCAACACGCGCGCGGCCTTTGATCGGCTGACGGCGGCGGCCGGGGTGAGGCCGCGGGTGTTGGCGGAGGTGGACGACATGGCGATGTTGCGTCTCTTGGCGCGCGAGGGTGAGGGGTTGGCCTTGGTGCCGCCGGTGGTGGTGCGCGACGAGATCGAGGATGGCAGGCTGGTGGAGACGCATCGCATCCCGCAGATTCGCGAGACGTTTTATGCGATCACGCCGAGCCGGCGTTTTCCGAATCCGCTGACGGCGGAGTTGGTGGGGCGCATGGCGAAGAAGTGAGGCGCCCGGCGGCGGCGCGGGGTGTAGCTGAAAGTGATGTCGCCGGCCTTGTGCGTCGCAGGCGTATTCTGGGCACAGTTTCATAAGCTCATTCCCTCTGCTATCCAGCGGAGCCCTCGACCGAAAATTGTCAGAAAAATGGGGTCAGAAACATCTGTGGATTCGCACCGTGGAAGGTATCTCGGATTCAAGGGATTGGCTGCGTATTTTGGGTTCTTCGATGTTTCCAGTGGGTAGGGGCTCACAGTGCCCGAATCCGATGTAGCGGAAGCGCGGAGCGCTTTCGTCCGGAGGGTTTGCCGGCCACGAAATGACTCCGTCATTCCGCTACGCTTAAAGTCACAGGAAACATCGGCTAGCGCCGCATGGTGCCTTCGTTCCGAAGGTAGCGGAAACGCGGAGCGGTTTCGTTCGGTAAGTTAACCGTCGGCAGGATGAACCTCGGGACACTACGTCCCGGCACTCCCGGTTACGAAGTTGAGACTTTGGCGTTAGTTCCTGAGGCACCCTTCGTCGGGCGGGCGGAGGTTTTTGCTTTGCAGCGGGAGGGCGTGGCGGCCTGCTGTCGCGCATGTCCCGCTGGCTCCTTATTGACGGTTTTAATCTCGCCTACCGCTGTTTTTTCGCGACGCCCGAGCTCACGCGCGCGGACGGGTTTCCGACCAACGCGCTGCACGGCTGGGTGAAGTCGATTTGGCGTCTGGCCGATCAGGAAAAGCCGGATCGTGTGGTGGTGTTTTTTGATCTCGGTGGTTCGTCGGCGCGGCTGGCCATCCACCCCGAATACAAGGCGCAGCGCGCGGAGATGCCGGAGCCGCTTTCGAAACAGATCCCGCTCCTCAAGCCGCTCACCCGCGCGATGGGTTGCGCTACGGTCGAGGAGAACGGCGTCGAGAGCGACGACTTGCTGGCGGCCTTCGCGATGCGGCGTGCGGCGCTGGGCGACGAGGTGTTGATCGTGAGCTCGGACAAGGATTTTGCGCAGATCGTCGGGCCGCGGGTGAAGATCATGCTGCCGCCGCCTTCGGCGATGCCGAAGCTCGGTTGGCGTTTGCTCGACGAGCCGGGCGTGGCGGAGAAGTTCGGCGTGCCGCCGGCACAGATCGTAGATTACCTAGCTCTGATCGGCGACACGTCGGATAATATTCCTGGGCTAAGCGGGGTGGGGCCGAAGACGGCGGTAAAGTGGCTGCAAAAGCATGGTAGCCTGGAGGGGATATTGGCGGCCGGGGCAGCGGGCGCGGCGGGCGGCTTGGAGCCGGAACGATTTCGTGCGCCGCTGACCGAGGCGGCGGAGCGGTTGCGGCTCAATCGGGTCTTGATCACGCTGGATCTTACGTTGCCCACGCCGGAGATCGGCGGTGCGCCCGAGGTGGATTTGCCGGCGCTGCTCGGGTTTTTGCGCGAGATGGAGATGCGAACCACCTTGGCCGAGGCGGAGAAACGCCACGGCCAGCCGGAGTTGTTTTGAGTCAGAGCCCAGTAGTCCGGTGCTTGCCTTCGGGGTCGAAAATGTAGCCGACGCCATGGACGGTGCGGAGCGCGTCCACCCCGACCTTGGAGGCGCGGCAGAGTTCGCGCACCTTCACGATGTATTGGTCGAGTGAGCGGCTCTTCACGTTGGCGTGGATGCCCCATACCGCGTGGATGAGGGCCTTGCGGGTGACGACCTCGCCCTCGTGGCCTTTGAGGTGGACCATGATACCGATTTCCTTGCGGCCGATCTTGGTGAGCGAGCCGTCGGGCCAGACCATTTCGAGGCGCTGGGGGTTGATCGTCGCCTGGCAAAATCCGAAGGGTTCGTCCGAGACGGAGACGTTTTTCGTGAGGGAGAGGTCGCCGCTGCTTTCGGCGCGACGGAGCACGGCGCGGATGCGGGCAACGAGTTCGGGGTAGCTGAACGGTTTGGTGATGTAGTCGTCGCCGCCCATTTCGAGGCCGCGCACCTTGCTCTCCTCGACGCTGTTGCCGGTCACGAAAATCACCGGGTTGGGTTGGTTGCCGGCGCGCAGCTCTTCAAGAAGCTCGAAGCCGGTTTTGTCGGGCAGGGTGACGTCGAGAAGCAGGAGGTTGACGAAGTTGCTTTTGAGGAACCGGACCGCCTGCTGGGCGCGGTGGCAGACCTGGGTTCGCATGCCCGCTTCTTCCAGATAGCTCGACATAAGCTTGGCCAACTCGGGCTCGTCTTCCACAATCAGGATCAGGGGGGTTGGTTCATTGCTCATGTGAAACGGGGGGACGGTGGACTAGATATGAATGCGACAATAATCAGTAAAACCGTGTATCCTACACCCTATTTTTTACATTTCATCTGAATTGTAAAGAAATAACCCGGTGGCGGTGCGTGCGGATTGTTTTCTCGGGTGATCGTGACGCTACGGTAGCGGGCGAGGTTTAGTCTTGAAGCAACTCACGCCCGCCCGCTCCGTTGCGCCATGTCCGCCCCCGCACCGCTCCTCATGCTCGGCCTTCCCAAAGGCAGTCTCGAAGAATCCACCAAAGCTCTCTTCGCCAAGGCTGGTTGGAAGATCACCACGAGCTCCCGCTCTTACAAACCGTCTATCGACGACGCCGAACTCGACGGCCGTTTCGTGCGTGCCCAGGAGGTCGCCCGCTACGTTGATCACGGTTTCTTTGATTGCGGCCTGACCGGCTGGGATTGGGTGCAGGAAAACAACGCCGACGTCGTCGAGGTTTGCGACCTCGTCTATAGCCGCGCCTCGACGCTCAAGTCCCGCTGGGTGCTTTGCGTGCCAGAGTCCTCCTCGGTCAAAACCGCCGCCGACCTCGCGGGCAAACGCGTCGCCACCGAACTCATGGAGACGACCAAGCGCTGGTTCGCCGACCGCAACATCCCCGCGCTGGTCGAGTTCTCCTGGGGTGCCACCGAGGTGAAGGTGCCCGATCTGGTCGATGCTATCGTGGACATCACCGAGACCGGCTCCTCGCTGCGCGCCAACAAGCTCCGCATCGTGGATACGCTGCTTGAAACCAACACCAAATTTATCGCCAACAAGGCTTCCTGGGAGAATCCCGCCAAGCGCAAGAAGATCGAGACCATCGCTCTCCTCCTCAAGGGTGCGCTCGAGGCCCACAGCAAAGTCGGTCTCAAGATGAACCTTCCCCGCGTCGCGCTCGAGGCCGTCACCGCCAAGCTTCCCGCCCTGCGCAACCCCACCATCTCGCCCCTGAGCAACCCCGACTGGATCGCGCTCGAGACCATCATCGACGAGAGCGTGGTCCGCGAAATCATCCCCGCCCTAAAGGCCCACGGCGCCGAAGGCATCGTGGAGTATCCGCTCAACAAGGTCGTTTACTGACCAAGTCGTATTCGAAAATCCCTTACGCCATGCCCGCCGCCAAGAAATCCGCCGCGAAGTCACCCAAGACCACCGTCACCCTGGGCCTGCTCCAGCACGCTTGCGTCGCCGATCAGAAGGCCAACCTCGCCAAGGCCCTCGCCCTCGCCGAGAAGGCCGCCAAGCAGGGCGCACAGATCATCTGCACCCAGGAGATGTTTCGCTCGCAGTATTTCTGCCAGAGCGAGGACCACGCGCACTTCGGCCTCGCGGAGGCCATCCCCGGCGGCCCCAGCACCGTCGCCTTCCAGAAGCTCGCGAAGAAACACGGCGTGGTCGTGATCGCCTCGCTTTTCGAAAAACGTGCCAGCGGCCTCTACCACAACACGGCGGTCATCATCGACGCCGACGGCTCCGTGCTCGGCGTGTATCGCAAGATGCACATCCCGGACGATCCGCTCTTCTACGAAAAATTCTACTTCACTCCCGGCGACACCGGCTTCCGCGCATGGGACACGAAGTTCGGCCGCATCGGCGTGCTCGTTTGCTGGGACCAGTGGTATCCCGAGGCCGCCCGCCTCACCGCCATGCAGGGCGCGGAGATCTTGTTCTATCCGACCGCCATCGGCTGGCATCCGTCGGAGAAATCTGAATACGGCGTCAACCAGCACGGCGCCTGGGAAACTATCCAGCGCTCTCACGCCGTGGCCAACGGCTGCTACGTCGCCGCGATAAATCGCGTCGGCCACGAGACCATCCAGGGCGTGGGCGGCGACGGCCTCGAATTCTGGGGCCAGTCCTTTGTCGCCGGCTCCTCCGGCCAGATCATCTCGAAGGCATCCGTGGACAAAGAGGAGATCATGCTCGTGCCGGTGGACCTCACCAAGGTGGACGTGACCCGCACGCACTGGCCGTTCCTGCGCGACCGCCGCATCGACGCCTATGGCGACCTCACCAAGCGTTTCATCGACCGCGTAGTCTGATTTTTCTTCTTCCCCCTTCAACATGGCCAAAGCCAAGCCCGCTCCCGCGAAGAAACCCGCTGCCAAGGCCGCGACGAAGGCCTCCGCGAAGTCCGATGGTCTCGTGACTCCCGCCGCGCTCGGTTTCCGCATGCCGGCCGAGTGGGAAGCGCAGGAGGCGGTCTGGTTGTCGTGGCCGCACAACTACGCCTCGTGGCCCGGCAAGTTCCGGCCCGTGCCCTACGCCTTCGCCCGCATCGTCGCGGCCATCGCGCGCTTCCAGCCGGTGCGCATCAACGCCGCCAAAAAACTCCACGCCCGCGCCAAGCGCCTTTGCGAGCGCGCCGACGCCGATATGAAACGCGTGACGTTCTACGATCACCCGACCAACGACGCTTGGTGCCGCGATCACGGCCCGATTTTTGTGAAGCACACCAAGACCGGCGAGGTCGCGCTCACCGACTGGGCCTACAACGCCTGGGGCGACAAATACCCGCCCTACGATCTCGACAACGAGATCCCGCCCTCGATCGAAAAGGTCACCAAGCTCCGCCGCTTCGTGAACGACATGGTGCTCGAAGGCGGCTCCATCGACGTCAACGGCCAGGGCGCGCTGCTCACCAGCGAGCAGTGTCTGCTCAACAAGAACCGCAACCCGCATCTCACCAAGGGGCAGATCGAGCAGGCGCTGCGCGACTACCTCGGCGTCACCGACATCTACTGGGTGGGCGAGGGCATCGTGGGCGACGACACCGACGGTCACATCGACGACATGACGCGCTTCTACAAGCCCGACGGTTTCATCACCTGCGTCGAGCCCAACAAGAAGGACAAGAACCACGACATCCTCGCCGAGAACCTGGAGCGCCTGAAAAAGTTCCGCACTCCGGCGGGCAAGAAGTTCGACATCGTGGAGCTGCCCATGCCGCGCCCCTTCGGCTTCAAGCGGCAGCGCGTGCCGGCCAGTTACGCGAACTTTCTCATCATCAACGGAGCGGTGCTCGTGCCCACCTTCCGCCAGCCCGGCCCCGACGCCCGCGCGCTCGAAATCATCGCCACCTGTTTTCCCGGTCGCGAGATCGTGGGCGTGGATTGCTACCACCTCATCTGGGGTCTCGGCACCCTGCATTGCATCTCGCAACAACAGCCCGCCGCCGGAGTCTCCAAGTGATGCGCTTTCCCTTTTTTATCGCGGTCGGTCTTCTGGGCGTCGCCGCGTTTTTCGCGGGTTGCGCCACCAACGGTTCCGACGAGGCGCCCGCCACGTACCGTTCCTTGCCCGACGCAATCGGCGCGCGATTCACTCCGCCCGAGTTCGCCACGCGCAAGATCGACGGCGAGCGAGCGGCGGTGCTCGACGCCGCCGTCACGACCGCGAACGCGCTGGGTTATTCGGTGAGTCGTTTCGACGGATCCTTCGGTCGTGTTTCGGCCGCGCGCAGGCAGGTTGCCAACTTTGACGGCGCGCGCCAAAGCACGCTGGAGATCACGGTGAGTTCCTTTGCGCCGGGTATTTCGCAGGTCTCGCTCGTGCTTCGCGAGGCGGTGGAGTCGGTCGTTTGGGGCGAAGGCTCCGGGGCGCTCGCTGCCAACGCGCTGGTGCGGGATCGCGTGCCTTACGACGTTTTTTTCGAGCGCTTGGAAGCGGCCTCAAATTCGGCGGAGGGCGCGGCGGCCAAGTCGGCGCCCTAGCGCTCTGCGGAGGCCTCGGCCGGGGGGGCGAAGAGAAATTCGGCCATGAAGGTTTCCGTCCATTCGGTTCCGAAAGTGCGGTGGAGGAAGGGCCGGCCGGGGCTGTGGGTTCGGTGATGATCTTTGTAGGCCTGCACGGATAGGTCGTCGGCCGCGCTTGCCGCCGGCGCGTGGGGCAAGGCATGGAGAAGTTCGGTCCAGACTTCATGCAGGATGGCGGTGAGAAGGGAGAACTGGCCGAAGTCTGTCGGGCGGACGAAAAAGTCGTCGCCGGAGCGGCACTCCTCGAACCACGCGGGTGCGTCGTCGCCGCGCGGCAGGCCGGGGTGGCGGCCGTGGGCGGCGCGGAGCACGCGGGCGGCCAGGGCGCGGCCGGCGGGTTCGTGGCCCTTCGCGTCGATGACGGCGCCGACGGGTTTTTTGCCGAAGGCGACGAATTCCATCGCGAAGACCGGTGCGGCCACGCGGGGGAAAAGAAAGAGGTTGAGAACCTCCGCGCGCGGCCCGGCCAGATGAACCGCGCGAATCTCGGCCCGGCCGGGCAAGGCGAGGGAGCAGGCGGCGTGGCGCACTCCCGAGGCTTCGCGGGCGGCGTGCTCGGCCGGTAGGGCAAGCGGCACGGCCTCCGGAGGCAGGGCGGCGAGGAGCTGTTCCAGGACGGGCGCGAAGAAACCGGGCGAGACGTCAGTCATGGTGATGGGCGTAGAGGGTGATCTCAAACGCATCGGCCGGGGTTGCGCGTTCGATATTAAGGACGGAGTCGAGGATCTCGGGGGTGAGGGGGTGGGCGGTGTTCGCTGAAACGGCTATCAGAATGACGCGACGAAACTGTGCGTAGTCTCCGGGCCATGGTTGTTTTTGAAGCCACTCTATGGCGGCTTCCGAAAGAGCGTCGGGGGCGGCCCCCGTTTCATGAATGATACGGCGGGCAAAGTGGGCGCGATCAGGGCGAAGGGCGTTGAAGTCGGGTAGATGTAGAACCTGGCTGGTCGCCTGATCCATCAAGGCGGGCGGGAATAGCGATTCGCCCGAGCCTTCGATGAAATCATGCTTCGCCGACATGACGAGGCGCAGGCGGCCGGCGTAGGCTGAAAATTCACCGAGGCCATGGATCAGATCGGACAAGGCGCGCACTTGTGCGGCGTTGTAAGTATCAATTCTTTCAATTGCTAAGGTGACATTTTGCGCGGTGGAAACGTGTCGAGCCAAGCGGGCGGATACCTCGGCGCGGCTAAAGTAACGTGGTCCGAATGGCAGGAGCGGGTATTGTGCGAAGGGACCTTGGGCGTGGAGATCGCGGACCACCGGCCAAAACACGCAGCCTTCCTGCCCGAGGAGCAAAAGCGTGTGGGGAAAGTCTGCGTTGGTCGCGAGGCGGGCTCGCAAGACACCGTGCACGGCGCTGACGCCGGGGAAGTGTTCGCAAAACAGGTTGTTATTTGTGTTCCCGGAGACAGGACCGGCACCGTTGGATTCCACTCTGATCGGTGGGTTCGATCCATACCTGGTAGAGGAGGAGAAGCCACCGAGCAGCTCACGAACTTTGTTAAGGAGCGCCCGCGTTGGAATGGGTTTATGAAAAACCGCCGCGACGCTTTGACGGCTTACGGCCAGCGCGGTGGCCAGATCTGCTTGTCCGGAGACGAAGACCACGGGGTCAGGGGGGCGTGGGTTCGGATCTTGTCCAGATGTTCGCTGGAGCGCCCGTCGGGCAGATTTTCGTCGAGGACGATGAGGTCGGGGGTTTGGGTGCCGATCTCGGCGATGCCGCCGGCCAGCGTGCCGGAGACGCATACCTCGTAGCCGCCTTTGCGCAGGAGCAGACTCAACAACTCTCGTTCCACGCGCGAGTCCTCGATGACGAGAATCCGGGGAGCGGTGGGAGCGGTTTCGACGCTTTGGTTGCTTTTTATGTAACTATATCTTACTAGAGTTTTACTACATTGTCTAGTTGCGGAAAACGCAGTTTTCCTCGAATCGTAATTCTCGTGGTAACTACTGAAAAAGCGCGTCGGGTAGGCGTGCGAAAACGTGTTTTGCTTGTGGATGACGACCCCGTCTTTATGGCCGTTTTGCACGCCATCGTGGAGAAGTGCCCCGGGGTCGAACTTGCGGGTAAATGTCGGGGCGCTGATGAAGCTTTGGCGCAGATCAAAATTTGTCGTCCGGATGTGATCGTGGTCGATTGGCTCATGCCGGCGATGAACGGGGTCGAGTTCATCCGGGCGGTGCGCTCCTTGGGCGGGATGAGCGGCACGCTTGTGTTGTTTTGCACGGCGCACCCGAATCGCGAGCTGGTGGGGGATCTTTTCGCGCTGGGGGTAAACGGCTACATCGACAAGGCCAAGCCTTCTCCATCATCGAGGCGGCCTTGTTGAGCGTTTTGGGCGGAGGGCTGTTTTTCGCGAGCGATGTGGGACCGGTCGTTCCGGGGACGAGGTCGCCTTTTGGCGGTTTGTTGAAGAGTTCGGGGGCCCCGCTGGACGTTTTGTCCAAGCGCGAGCGCGAGGTGGCATCTCTGGTGGCCGGAGGCATGATCTCGAAAGAGATAGCGGCCCGGCTGGGGGTGGCGCAGCGAACGGTCGAATCGCACCGGGCCAATCTGATGCGGAAGATCGGGGTTTCGGACGTGGCTTCGCTCATCCGCTGGGCGATACAGGTGGGCATCACGGCGGTCTGAGGAGTATCGTGGCGGCTAAGGGCCTGTAACGAAATAACTGTTACAACCTGACACGTTCTTTAGGCCGCTGGCTGTGTTGCGCTATCGGTTACAGCCCGCGCGGAGATGCGCCCTCAAGCGCGCCTTGCCGGCGACCAAAATCTCCGCGCCAACTTGTGACACTTATTTAGTTACAGGCCCTTAATCCGGCTTACGGACGATTTTGGGTTTACGTGGTTGTTTCGCGGGTTTTTCGGTCGCCACGTAATCGGCGGGATTCACGCCGAGGTCTGCCGGGCCGAAGGCGCCCGGCAGAAGCGCGTCGCAAGTGGTGTCGATGACCTCGTCGCCATCGCAGCAGCAGACGACGCGCGCCTCGGGTCCGCCGAATTCGAAAATGACCTGCCGGCAGGCGCCGCAGGGCGCGGTTGCGCCGGGAGTCGGGGTGTAAACGACCACGCATTCCAAGCGACGCGCGCCGGCGGCGGCGGCGGCGAAAATCGCGGTGCGCTCGGCGCAATTGGTGAGGCCGTAGGAGGCGTTTTCCACGTTGGCACCGGTGAAAAGCCCTTTGTCCGTCCAGATGGCGGCACCGACGCGGAAGTTGCTGTAAGGCGCGTAGGCCTGGGCGGCGGCGGCCTTGGCGGCTTTTTGAAGCTTGGCCAACGAAGGCTGCGCTGCGGTGCGGGAGGCGGGTTTCGGCATGGTGGGTAAAGGCAGCGCGACCTCGATGGAACGACGAGCCGGAAATCGGGGCGCAAGGAGCGGCGACACTCCTGTCGCCGGGTTTTTTGTGTGCCTTGCCTCGGCGACAAGAGTGTCGCCGCTCCTTGCACGAGCCGGAAATCGGGGCTTGCACCGGGTCGGGCGGATCTATGCTTTGGACCTTTTAACCAATTCTACCATGCCGCAAGAACTCGTAACCCTTGAATGCACCGAAGCCCGCAAAGAGGGCAAGCCCACCTCCCGCTATCTGACCTTCCGTAACAAGAAGACCGTCACCGAGCGCATCGAGAAGAAGAAGTATAACCCCTTCCTCAAGCGCCACACCGTGCACAAAGAGATCAAGTAAGCCCCGGGCTTGCCTGCTCGTTCGTTTTCCAATCCGCGCTCCGTTTTCGACGGGCGCGGATTTTTTGCGTCCGCTTTTCAAGGCACGGCTTAAACGCGAAATCCGCGATTCAGCGCTCTCACGTGGCCCGCTTCGTTAGAAGCGGGATGTTTGTGACCGCCGCACCCTTTTGTCCCGCCTCTTACGAGGCGGGCCACGGTGGAAGGAGTGCAAACCCCGGTGGAAAATGGAAAGCGTCGGACATGAAAAAAAACCGCTTGCTTCCGGCGGGTTGGTCCGGTGCTCTCCACCTCCCTTAGTTTTTCGGGCTGTAGCGTAGCCTGGTAGCGCGCTTGCATGGGGTGCAAGAGGTCGTGAGTTCGAATCTCACCAGCCCGACCATTTCCCCTTTAAACCACCGAGTGATCGGTGGTTTTTTTGTTTGGAGAAACAGAGCAGCATGACATCCATGCAGGCGTGGTGACGGTATATGTTTTGGAAGGAGCGAGCCGACGTTACGTGGGGATAACCAACGATCTTGAGCGTCGACTGCGGGAGCACAGAACGAGTTCGCATTCCGGAGCATTGATCGGCGAGTTCAGCGTAATCCACACCGAGGTTTTCGCGGATTATGCTACGGCACGAATAAGAGAGCGTTATTTGAAATCAGGGTGTGGCCGCGAGTGGCTGGCGAAGATGTATCCGCAGCAAGAGAGGTCGTGAGCTTGTCCGCCGTAGGCGGATTCGAACCCGCCTACGGCGGGCAAGTCTCACCAGCCCGACCATTTCCCCTTTAAACCACCGAGTGATCGGTGGTTTTTTTGTTTGGAGAAACAGAGCAGCATGACATCCATGCAGGCGTGGTGACGGTATATGTTTTGGAAGGAGCGAGCCGACGTTACGTGGGGATAACCAACGATCTTGAGCGTCGACTGCGGGAGCACAGAACGAGTTCGCATTCCGGAGCATTGATCGGCGAGTTCAGCGTAATCCACACCGAGGTTTTCGCGGATTATGCTACGGCACGAATAAGAGAGCGTTATTTGAAATCAGGGAGTTCTTCGACGTTTCCAGTGGGTAGAGTGTAGCGGAATCCCGCGCGGCGGGATTTCGTGGCCGATGCATTATCCGAACGAAACCGCTCCGCGTTTCCGCTACGTTCGGAACGAAGGCACCATGCGGTGCTAGCCGATGTTTCCTGTGACTTTAAGCGTAGCGAAATGACGGAGTCATTTCCTGGCCGGCAAACCCTCCGGACGAAAGCGCTCCGCGCTTCCGCTACATCGGATTCAGGCACTGTGAGCCCCTACCCACTGGAAACGTCGAAGAATCAATCAGGGTGTGGCCGCGAGTGGCTGGCGAAAATGTATCCGCAGCAAGAGAGATCGTGAGCTTGTCCGCCGTAGGCGGATTCGAACCCGCCTACGGCGGGCAAGTCTCACCTCCCCGACCTTTTCCTCTTTAAACCACCGAGTGATCGGTGGTTTTTTGTTTGGTTATTTTATCCGATGAACCCGGTCAAACCCAGCTCCGCAAAGCCTGTCGCCTCGCGTTCGCGTTGGGCCTATCCCTTAGCACTCGCGGTCACTATTGTTTTCGCGTCCGGCCGGGGGCAGGTGGCGGCGCCCGATATCGTGAATTTCGACAAGGTCGCGCATCTGGCGGTGTTCGGATTGCTGGCGACATTGGTCGTGCGCGCGCCGGGCTTGCGGCATGCGTGGGTCGCGGTGGTGGCGGTTTCGCTGTTCGGCGCGGCGGATGAGCTGCGCCAAAGTCTGACCCCTGGTCGATTCATGGAGTTCGGGGACTGGGTGGCGGACAGTGTCGGGGCGCTGCTAGCGGTGGCGGTCTATCGCTTCTGGCCTTGGTATCGGCGTTGGTTGGAGACGCCCTTGCGCTTCCGCAAACGCGCGCCGAAGTCTGTCGGCTCCCCCGCCATCGAATCCGCCGCATGACCTCCGCCGAAGCCTCCGCCCGCATCGATTTTCTCCGCGCCGAAATCGTCGCGCACGACGAGCGTTATTATCGCGAGGCTCGTCCGGAGATCGGCGACTTCGAATACGACGCGCTTAAGCGCGAGCTGGCTGACCTGGAGGCGATTTTCCCCGCCGAGGCCGCCGCGCTGGGTTCCGCATCGCCGACCAAGCGCGTGGGCGACGACCGCAGCGAGGGCTTTGCGCGCGTGAAACACCGGCAGGCGATGACCACGCTGGACAACACCTACGATGAAACGGAGCTGCGGGAGTTTTGCGCGCGCATGGCAAAGCATTTCGGGAGCGAGGCACTGGCGTTTAGCATCGAGCCAAAAATCGATGGGGCGTCCATTTCGCTAACCTATGCGAAAGGCCGGCTCGTGCGCGCGGTGACGCGTGGCGACGGCGAGGAGGGCGACGACGTCACGGCCAATGTGAAGACCATCGCGAATCTGCCGCACGAGTTGCGCGCGGCGGCGCCGTCGGCGTCGCAGGCGGCGGACGATCTTTTCGCGGTCGCGCCGGCGGTGCCGGATCTGATCGAGATACGCGGCGAGGTTTATCTGCGCTTCGAGGAATTCGCGCGCATCAACGCCGCCGAGCAGGAGGCGGGCGGCGAGGCCTACGCGAATCCGCGCAATCTGGCGGCGGGTACGCTCAAGTTGCTCGACTCCTCGGTGGTCGCCTCGCGGCGGCTGGAAATCGTGCTCTACGGTCTCGGCGCGTGGGAGCCGGCGACGTCGGTGAGTTCGCTTCGCGATTGGCATGCGCAACTTGCGGCGTGGGGCTTGCCGACTCTGGAGCAGCGTCGCGAGGCGAAGGGCGCGGAGGAAGTGGTCGCGGCGGTGCGTGCGCTGGACGCGGTGCGCGGCTCGCTGGCCTACGCGACGGACGGCGCGGTGGTGAAGCTCGATGATTTCGCGTTGCAAGCGCGCGCCGGCTATCGCGGCGAAGGGCAGAGCGGGCGCAAGTTGTCCCCGCGTTGGGCCTGCGCCTACAAGTTCGCGCCCGAGCAGGCGGAGACGCGTTTGCGCGCGATCAACATCCAGGTCGGCCGCACGGGCGTGCTCACGCCGGTGGCGGAGCTGGAGCCGGTGTTGATCTCCGGCAGCACGGTGGGGCGGGCAACCTTGCACAACGCGGACGAGATCGCGCGCAAGGATATCCGCGCGGGCGATTTCGTGACGATCGAGAAGGCGGGCGAAATTATCCCGGTCGTGGTGTCGGTGAATCTCGCCAAGCGCACGCCCGAATGCGTGGCGTATGTTTTTCCGGATACGTGTCCCGAGTGCTCGACTCCGGTGGTGCGCGTCGAGGGCGAGGTGGCGATCCGTTGTCCGAATGCGGATTGCCCGGCGCAGTTGGTGACTCGGCTCGACTACGTCGCGGGCCGGAGCGTGCTCGACATCGAGAGCTCGGGCGGCGTGGTGGCGGAGTCCTTGGTCCGCAGAGGCGTGGTGCGCGACGTGTTTGATTTGTTCGCGTTGGAGGCGGAGAAGCTAGGCGCGTTGAACCTCGGCACGGAGGAATCGCCGCGCGTGCTGGGGGTGAAAAACGCGACGAAGATCGTCGAGGCCATCGCGCGAGCGCGTGGGTTGCCTTTGGATCGCTGGTTGCTGGCGTTGCAGATTCGCGACGTGGGCGGCGCGACCGCGCAGGACATCGCTGCGGCGCACGGCACGCTGGAAGCGGTGGTGAATTCGGAGATTTTGCCGAGGCTGGCGCGCATGGCCGACGTGGCCGAGGAGATGACGCGGGTGAGTCCGCGTTCGCGGTTGAATCCGCCGAAGGATGATGCGGAACGCGCCGAGCGGGTGGCGCGGCATGCGGCGCTGGCGGGCGAGCTGGCCGAGTTGGAGGCGCATCGTGAACGCACGGCGGGCGCGGCCAAGATAGGCTACGAGGCGGCGCGTCACACGGTGGCGTTTTTCGCGTCCGAGCGCGGGCGGCATGCGATCACTCGTCTGGCGGAGCTCGGCATCGCGCCGAAGGCCGCGCGTCTGGCGGCGGCGACGGTGCAGGGTGCGCTGGCGGGGAAAACTTTTGTGCTCACCGGCACGCTGCCCGTGCTGTCGCGCGACGAGGCGAAGGCCTTGATCGAGGCGGCGGGCGGCAAGGTTAGCGGCAGCGTGTCGGGGAAAACCCACTACGTGGTCGCGGGTGAGGAGGCGGGCTCGAAGCTCGACAAGGCGCGCGCGCTCGGCGTCGCGGTGCTCGACGAGGCGGGATTGCGGGCGCTGTTGGAAGAGAAGGCGCCGACGAGCTGACGACCTGGCGAACCGACGGCCCGAACCCATGATGACCGACGACGCGTTTTTGGAGGATCTCTCGCGGCGGGCGTTTCGTTATTTTTTCGACGCGGCGCATCCGCACACCGGGTTGATTCCGGACCGGGCGCGGGCGGACGGATCGAAGCCGGGCGAGATGGCGAGCGTGGCGGCGACGGGCTTCGGGTTGACCGCGTTGGTGATCGGGGCGGAGCGCGGTTGGGAATCGCGCGCGGAGTGTCGGGCGTGCGCCGAGCGGGTGCTGCGCACGCTGTGGCGGGATGCGGCTCACGAGCGCGGTTTTTTCTATCACTTTCTGGACGTGCGCGCGGCGCAGCGGGGCTGGGCTTGCGAGGCGTCCACCATCGACACGGCGATTCTGTTGTTTGGCGCGTTGTCGGCGGCGCGGTATTTCGGCGGCGGGGTGGCGGAGCTGGCGCAGGCGATAGAGGCGCGGGTGGACTGGCCGTGGATGGTGGACGAGGGCGGGCGCATCCGGCACGGCTGGAAGCCGGAGGGCGGGTTTTTGCCGTGGAGTTGGGACCAGTTTTCCGAGCACTACGGCATGACGTGGTTCGCAGTGCATGGCGCGACGCGGCGGGTGGCGGCGGAGACATGGCGGGCGTGGCGACGCGAACCGTGGGTCACGTATGCGGGCGAGCGTTTCCTGCATCATGCGCCCTTGTTCGTGCATCAGTTTCCGCAGGCGTGGCTGGATTGGCGCGGGTATCGCGACGACGTGAGCGGGGTGAATTTTTTCGCCCAGGCCTGCGCGGCGACGCGGGCGCAGAAACAGTTTTGCCTCGATCTGCGTGGACGTTTTTCAGGCTACGAGGAAAACGTATGGGGGCTGACTTCTTCGGACGGCGCGGCGGGCTACGTGGACTGGGGCGGTCCGCCGGTCCGAGCGGGCGAGGTGGATGCGCGAATCGACGGAACGGTGGTGCCGTGTGCGGCGGCAGGGTCATTGCCCTTTGTGCCGGCGGATTGCCTGGCGGCGTTGCGCGAGATGCGGGCGCGGTGGGGAGATAAAATTTACGGGTCTTACGGGTTCACCGACGCGTTTAATCCCGTCACCGGTTGGGTGGGGCAGGACGTCATCGGGATAGATCAGGGCATCACGCTGCTAATGGCGGAGAACCTGCGCACCGGCTTGGTGTGGCGCTTGATGGAGCCGTGGCGGCCGGCTTGATGCGCCGAACGCCGCGGTCGGAAGCGGAGGACCAGATCAGAAGCCCTTTTGGCGAAGTGCGGCGTCGAGTTCCTGCATGAATGCCTGGCCGTCTTCGGGGGAGGGGCGGTAGCCGGGTTGGCTGACCTCCGTGAAGCCGGGGCGGCCGTATTGATCCACGATCCACTTGCCGGTGACGCCGTCGCTGAAAGTCACGCTGCCGCTGGCAATGGCACCGGGGATGAGTGTGACGCCATCGACCTCTACGACGACGTTGCCGGGGACGGGCGGCAGGGCGTCGTCTTCAAGGGCGTCGGCGTCATCGACGGGGAGGTCGGCGTCGGCGGTTTTGCTCAAGCCGAGCTTTTCCTTGGCCTTGTCGAGCAGACCTTTTTTCTCGGCGGCCGGAGCGGTCTTGGGGGAGGCGGGGGCGGTCTTGGCCTTGGTGACGTCGGATGCGTCGGCCTTGGGCTCGGGGTCCTTGAGAGTGAGATCGAGGTCGTCCACGAGGAAACGAACGTCCATGTAGGTGAGGGACAACTGGAACTGCTCGCGGAGTTTTTTCTGAACGACGGAGAGGTTGTCGCCGGCGGCGATCCAAGAGGCTACGGAGGCTTTTTGTTCAGGCGTCAAAGTCATGGGGAGAGTGGATAAAGCGGTTCCAGGTTTTTTTGGCAAGGCATGCCATTTAACCGTGCCATTTAACCGTGGCAGATTGAGCTGATTTCAGGCCTTTGCGGAATCCGGGTAAATGGCCCTTGACTCCGCCGGGTGGGTTTGAGTTTCTGACGGTTTTCTAAGAGCAAACCCTTCGACCAAACACTTCACCCATGGCCAACACTAAATCCGCCATCAAGGCTGCCCGTAAGACGGTTCGCCTCACCGCGCGTAACAAGGCGACCAAGACCCGCCTAAAAACCCTCCATAAAAAGTTCCTCGCCGCCTCCGCTGGTGAAGACAAAGAGGCCGCCAAAACCGCAGCCAGCGCTTATGCTTCCGCCATGGACAAGGCCACCAAGTCCGGTGTCGTTCATAAGAACGCCGCTTCTCGCGCCAAGGCCCATGTATCCAAGGCCGTGTTCGCCAAGTAATTAGCTAATCAATCAACCAACCAAACACTTTACACCATGGGCAATCTTAAGAAAAAGCGCCGCCTCCAGATGAATAAGCACAAGCGCCGCAAGCGTTTGAAGTCCAATCGTCACAAGAAGCGCACTTGGCAGAAATAAGTTTCGGCATTTTGGTCGAAATCGTCGGAACCACCGATAATCGACTCGGTGGTTCTTTTATGCCTGTAGGGCCTACTGTAAATGTAAATTGGTCTTGTCAGTGTCCTGCGAGGCGGAGAGATTCCCCCCGCACATGACGTCTATCCTTAGTCAGTTATCCAGCAGCGACCCCCGGCGGTAACCATGTTTTTTTCCGCAAAACCCAAGGGATTCGTTCTCGATCTAGGCGAGCAGGTTTCCGTGCTCACGCGTGTTTCCTCGTTTCAGCCCCCTGTCGTTATAGAAGAGATTCGGGAATTAGTCGCGGGCGACGATGCTGGATTGGTTGAAGCGATCACAGATCTCAGTTCAAAAAAAACGGGTAGCTATCTCTTTGCCCGATGCGGGATCAGCCCCGAGCTGGGATTTCTTCGGCGCGCGTCGCTTGACCCGAAACGGATCAAGGAAGAGAACTATTTTTCTGAAGTAGTAAGCTCACAATTTCGAATTGATTCGGACACCAACGCCATCGCGGTTTTAAATGCTCAAGATGGTTTGGATTTTGATCCGTCAAAAGGGGCGGCCGGCAAGGATGTGATATTTTGCGGCATGCCGGAAGCAGTTGCGAAAAAACATCAGGATAGTCTTCTCGAAAAGGGTGTGTTTCCCGAAAGCTTGGAGTTATCTTCCCTGGCTTCCCTCGCTTCGATGGTTGATTATTTGCGCTTTAGCGGTTCGGCAAAACCTGTTTTGGTTTTGGAGCTGGGCGGGCATAGCACTCAATCCTATATCGTTAGTGCCAAGGGCATCGACGCCATAAGGCCTATAACCGTTGGCCTGGAAGCTATGGTCCCCGTAGTGCAAAAAGAGCTTGGTCTTAAGGATGAGGAGTCCGCTCGAAAACTCTTTTTCTCTAACACGTTTGATTTTACGGGCATGGGGGCGGCCCTTTGTAAGCGTTTGCTTAAGGAATTACAGTCGTCCTTGGGCTTCTATGAAGTTCAAACCGGCCAGTCGATTTCGCAGCTTGTGTGCACCGTGCTCCCATTGAAACTCAATTGGCTTGAGGCTGTAATCGCGTCTCAGTTGGGTGTTTCCGTTCTGGTGCCGGATACCAAGGCATGGTTGAATAGTCGAAACATCTCCCTTTCCTCCTCTGTTGATGTGGCGACTTTGGATGTTCGCAAGTTTTCCACGCTGGGATTGCTCATGGACTTTGGCACCAAAACTAAAGATGCTAGCACTTCTTAAAAAAACCGGGTCTTCCGCCGCCAAAGATGCCGGAGCGCCTTGGCGTGCCGATTTTAGGCAGCCCGAGTATTTGCCGGACACGAAAACCGTGCGAACCACGTTTTTGGTCAATGTGGTTGTCTTAACCATACTGGGAAGCTTGATACTGTGGGTAGCTTATCGCGAAATAGGACTTAGGAACCTAAAAGACGAAATCGTGGCGGTAGGTAGCCAAATAGAAGCCTCGGTAGCTCCCAATGCTGCGGCAGAGGCACTCTATAAGAGTTATCTTGCCGAGGAAAAAAAGCTGAAGGATTTTCAAGCGTTATCCGCGTCTGATTTTAGTTTTCCCGATTACTTGATACATTTTGCCTCGCTTATGCCCGCCGGCGTCCGGGCTAATCGTATCGATTTCAGGGGTGTGAATCAGACAATTTTGGTCTCTGGAACCGTCGACGGCCATGATACGGCATCGAATGAAGTCGCAGGACGCTTCTTCAAAACTTTGGAAGAGGATGATGAATTTAAGAAAATATTCAGTCAGATCAGAAATAGCAATTTGGGACGAAGCGAAGCTGCCAATGCCCTTAGCTTTGAACTGGTGTTTACTTTCGCGAAACCAACTCCGGCAAAAAAATGAGCTTAGATTCGCAAAAAATAATTGCAGCTATCAAAAAAAACCCCGCTCTCACGGCGGGCGTAATTGGCATAGTCGTGATTTTTTCGGTGCTATATTTTCGTTACGACGAAACTTATACTCATGAGCAAAAACTTGTTGGAATGCAGGGGAATTTAGCCAAGCTGCAGAGTAATATCGTCAACTCGGCGCAACTGGAGCGTCAACTTGAAGAGCTCAAAAAACTTAATGACAAGATTGCTTCGGCTGCTCTCGTGCCGGGTGATCTCACAGGCAATCAACGGTATTTTCTTACCTTGGAGGCTGACAACAATGTAAAGCTTCTAGGAGATCCGCGGGAGGAGGCTCTTCCCGCGCCGGCTCGCGGGGCCGCTGCTTCCATTTATGCGCCCTTGCGATTCACAGTAAATGTGACCGGTGATTATGAGCAGTTGCTTCAATTCATGCGTGAGATTGAGAAAACATTTTTGGGCGGCCAAGTGCTCACGGCCGTCTTCTCGCCCGGGGGAGCAGCTGCCGGAGGAGATCCGGGCAAGGCGCGCTCGCTCTCGATGACCATGCAAACCATAGCCGTCAGACAATGACCATTTTGCCATATCGTAATTTATTGTCCGTCTCCTTGGCTTTGGGCATTTCGACTTTCGCATCTGCTCAATCGACTTCCGTCGCTTTGAATCAACCCGCTCAGCGGGATGCGGTCATCGCCGCTGGAGCTGATTTTTTGGTGAAATGGAAAGAGCCCATCATCTCGGATCAGGGGGCCCCAGACCCCTTCGTCGGAAAAGTGGCCGAAGCCCCTGTCCAGGTTCCGACGATCGAGGTGCCGGTTGTGAGAGCGGTAATCGACGAAGCGGAGTTGTTGCGAAATCTGGCCAACCTCATGTCTGCTCGAGGCACTGCGATTATGGGCGAGCATCGGTTCCTTTTACTCAGTCAAAAAAGGCTGAAAGTGGGTGAATCTATCACAATAAGCTTTGAAGGAAACGATTACGAGGTATGGCTCGTTGACCTTAGCAGCACAACTTTTACGATTCGGCGCCGTGACCTCACTCACACCCGAGCCGTTTCGCTTTCGCGCTAACACTTTTTTCGCAGACCAGCACTTACACGCTAATGAAACTAAGCCCAAAACACATCCTACTCTCGGCAGTCAGTCTTATGATTGCCTCTCACTCCCTGCATGCACAGGCGTCGGAGGGAGATGCGCCTCTCCCGTCCGCGGTAGAGCCCTCGGGCGTTCCCGCCGGTGATAATTCGTTCTTTGCTCCGGTTGCTTCGGAGAGCGCGGATTCGGAATTGAGTTCACTGAGCCCCGCGCCTGAAGTTCAAACGGCGGTCGCGACGATTGAAGAGTCTTCTTCTGCGGCGCTTGTGGACACTTTGTCCGTTGATTATCCTGACGAGGACGTGCGCAACGTTCTACGAAATGTAGCCGATTTGTTTGAACTTAACATTATCGTGCCCGACGCCTTGTCAGGTCGCACATCGATCAAACTTCGGGACGTCACATGGCGCCAGCTTTACCAAGTCGTGCTCGAGCCATTTGGCTATACGTTTGTCGAGGATGGTAACATCATCAAGATTGTAAGCCGTGCCTCTCAGGAACTTGAGCCTTTTACCACGGGCAATATTCCTTTGGTGAATGTGCCCGCGACTAGCGTTGAACCGATCCTCCGACCGATGCTCAGCCCAGCTCGTGCGGCTACTGAAACAGAATCAGCCCGTTCGGGCGGTAGTTTGGTAGTTAATTCCCTGGCTAACGAAATCATTATTAGCGATCAGCCTGCCACGATTAAGCGCATGATTGATACCGCTACCCGGCTTGATGTTGAGCCTCGCCAAGTCGTAATCGAGACAAAGTTTGTGGAAATGACTCGCCTTGATGGTGAAGCTCTCGGAGTTAACTTGGCAGGGAAGATTAGAGCAGGCGGAGGATCAAGCCTGAGCAATCTTTCTGGTAATACGCTCGGGCAAAACGTGCCGGCATTCCTTGCCGGGCAAGGGACTTTCCCGGCGGGTAATAACATGGTGCTAAGCAGCTCTGATTTTGCCGCAGTGATCTCTGCAATCAGTGGCATGTCCGGCACCCGCATTGTCTCGAACCCAACGATAGTTGCGGTGAACGGCAGCAAGTCTGAGATCGTCATTGGTCGCGATTTGCAAACCATCAATGTGACCCAACAAGTCACCGCCTCCGGACAACCTGGCCAGACCACCTTTGCGGCTGGTGAGAAAATCTTTGAAGGCGTGAAAGTTGAAATCACCCCGCAGATCACCAGCAGCAAGTTGGTCGCTCTTCAGCTTCGGACGGAAAAACGTGAAGCGGAGCCCATCATCGTTAATCCGGGCGGCGGCGCTTCTGATCAGACGTTCTACGATGTGCGCAAGCGTGAGGGTTCGTTGAACATGATCCTGAACGACGGACAGACCGCAGCTATCGGCGGTCTCATGGACCGACGCGAGACCAACAGCACGAGCAAGGTTCCTGTTCTCGGAGACATTCCTGGCTTGGGAGCTCTTTTCCGGAACAAGAGCAAGACGGTGGATGATACTAATCTGATTATTTTCATCACCGCCAACATCCTGGAGCCAAGCAAGACCACCTATCGTAACTTGGCCACGCGCAATCAGCTTCGGCAGTTGAACATCTCCGAACGCGATATCGAAGGGGTTAACTACAGGCCTTCGCCCGAGGAAGAGGCTTTGTATGATGCCCTAAAGGAGCTCCGCGCCAAGCGTCAGAGCGCTGAACTCCAGCAAGAGATGGATCTTATCTTGAATCCGCCTCCCCCTAGAAATAGCCGGCGCTAATCACACCCTCTCAAGCCCCCCGATGAAAGTCGGGGGGCTTTTTTTATCCCTGCGCTTTATCGGCGGGATATGATGGTTGGCGCGGAAACTTGATGGGAGTCTGCGCCTTCGAGCTGGTTTCTCGGAGCGAGATATGGTCCTTTCCTGCTCCCATGTCTTTGTTTAACCCCGCCAAATTCACTCAAGGAGTGACCTTGGGTATTTTCGTTGTTTGCGCGGGTTTCGTGCTATGCCTGGATGGCTCGTCTGCGAGCGGGTGGCGCGCTTTCGCCGCAGCATAGGAAGGCTGCGCTGGGCGCGTTCGCGGTGTTGTTGCCCTTGGCGCTTGTGGGGTGCGGCGGGCGCAGCGGTCTTTGCGCCGGGGGATGCGTTTCTCGCGGGGGTGCATGCATCGGCACATCGACGAGTTTAAGCCGGTTTGAGTGCAGTCAGGGTGTTTGCAGATGTTGTTTTGGGTGCCGCTGCTATTGCCGCTGCTGGCGTTGGGCGTCTTGTGGCGCGGGCTGGAATCGCGTGAGCGCGGGTGTTGGCGGGGCTGGCGGTGGTGGTGGTGGTGGGCACGGGGGGCTGGCCTGTGCAACAACGCTGGTGGGCCGTTGTTCAGCGACAATCTGAATTACACTTCAGCGACAATCAGCCACTTTTATAAG
>CAZOGV010000015.1:0-23063 GCA_964579225.1 uncultured Akkermansia sp.
AATCCCGCTTCTCACGAAGCGGGCTACATGCCAAAACTTTCGCGACGATTAATAGCTCAACCGACCGCGATCTTGCGCGGCTTGACCGCCTCGGCCTTGGGGAACGAGACGCGCAGCACGCCGTCGCGCAGCTCCGCGTGAACTTTCTCCGCGTCGATGGCGCAGCCATGTTCGAGCACGAGTTCGAAGGCCGCCTCGCGCGTCTCGCGATGCAGCGCCGTCCACGCCTCGGGTTTGCTCCACGCGCGACGACCGACCACGCGCACCTGCTCGTGATCGACGCTCAACTCGAGGCCGTCCTTGGCCACGCCGGGCAACTCGACCGTGAGCCCGTAGGCCTCGGTCGTTTCGGTGGCATCATAACGCGGCGCGATGGTCGGCCCGAGGTCGGCCGCAGCCTGCGGCGACTCCGTTTTCGAAACCGCCGAACCGAGCGAGGGAATGAGGGAAGATATGAGGGACATGATAGGTTTCTCCTTGGATTGGTTTGTTAGGATTTAGGATTTTCAGCCTTTAGGATTTTGGGGCTCAGCCCCCTTTGGGATTTGTTCGTTTGGGATTTGGGATTTAACTTACCGCCACGCTGATCTTGCGCGGCTTCGCCTCCTCGCGCTTCGGCAGCGTCACGGTGAGCACGCCGTTCTCGTAGGCTGCGGTGATCTTGTCGGCCTGCACCGCGCCGTCCGGCACGGTGATCGCGCGGCGAAACTCCTGCGTCTCTTCGCGCTCGTCGCCGTGCTTGAGCACGCGCTTGGCCGCGAGCTGCAACACGCCATCGACCAGCTCCACGCCGATGTCGGCGCGATTCACGCCGGGCAATTCGGCGCGCACATAGGTCGCGTTGGCGTCCTCAAAGAGATCGACCGGAAAACGATCCGCCGCCGGCGCGACGCCATCGCTCAAAGCCGCCTCGAAAAACCGGTCCATCTGCGCCTCCAAACCCGCCCACGGACTGCGGGCATAGGCGGGATAAACGCTGCGAGTGACCGGCGTGGTGTAACGAATGAGTCTCATGATTTTGTCTCCTGTGTTGATTTGGGTTGTCGGGTTAAATGTTCTGACGCCGACCCCTTTTGCATACCGGATACCAGCCGAACTGTTTCGCTTAATCGCTTATCCATAAATACCTAATAAAATTTCCCGTCCGCGCCGTGGGAAAAATTGTCCGCCCGCCTGTCCCACCTCTGCGCAAGCTCGTCTCAAAAAACGCGTGCCGCCCGCCCCGCCCTTCCCCACCGTGCCCGCTCGCCCATGAGTTTTGATTTCGACACCGTTCCCGCCCGCCTCGGCACCGATTCGCAGAAGTGGCAAAAATATCCCGACCGCGACATCCTCCCGATGTGGGTCGCCGACATGGATTTTCGCGCCTCGCCCGCCATCCTCGCCGCGCTGCATGAGCGCGTGGAACACGGCATCTTCGGCTACGCCCGCCCCGTGCAATCCACCGTGGACGCCGTCGTCAAGGCCTGCGCCTCCCGCTACGGCTGGACCATCCAGCCCTCCTGGATCGTGTGGCTGCCCGGCCTCGTCTGCGGCCTCAACGTCACCGCCCAGGCCTTCGCCGCGCCCGGCGACGAGGTGCTCTGCCTCACGCCCGTTTATCCGCCCTTCATGACCGCGCCGAAAAACTCCGGCCGCGTCGCCCTCACCGTCCCGCTCGCCCTGCGCGAAGGCCCCACCGGCCTCGCCGACGGCACCTGGGAAATCGACTGGGTCGCGCTCGACGCCGCCGTCACCCCGCGCACCAAACTCTTCTTCCTCTGCAACCCGCACAACCCTGTCGCGCGCGTCTTCCGGCGCGACGAAATCGCGCGCCTCGCCGAGTTTTGCGCGCGTCACGATCTCATCCTCTGCTCCGACGAGATTCACTGCGACCTCATCCTCGACCCCGCGCTGCCGCACCTGCCCACCGCGCTCGTCGCGCCCGAGCACGCCGCGCGCACGCTCACGCTCATGGCCCCGAGCAAGACCTACAACGTCCCCGGACTCGGCACCTCCTTCGCCATCATCCCCGACCCCGCCCTGCGCGCCCGCTTCGTGCGCGCCACCGCCGGCATCGTCGCCGAAGTCACCTGCCTCGGCTACTCCGCCTGCGAGGCCGCCTACCGCGACAGCGAAGAGTGGCGTCAAGGCCTGCTTGTCACCCTCCGCGCCAACCGCGACCGTATCGTCGCCGCCCTCCGCGACGGCGAACTGCCGGGCGTGAAACTCGCCGCGCCCATCGAGGCGACCTACCTCGCGTGGTTCGACGTCTCCGCCCTCGGCCTCGCCGACCCCATCGCCCACTTCGAGGCCCACGGCATCGGCCTGAGCGACGGAGCCTTCTTCGGCGCTCCGCGCGGCACCCACGTGCGCCTGAACTTCGGCTGCCCACCCGCCACCCTCGCTGAGGGGCTGCGCCGCATGGCCACCGCCATCGCCGCGCTTCCCGCGCAAACGACCGGTTAAGAAAAACCGCCGCCGCCCATGCTCATCGCCCTCCTCGTCGCCATTGCCGCGGGGTTTTACGTCGTAGAGCGACTCTGGCCGGCCAACGCCCTGCCACGCGTGCGCGCCTGGTGGCCCCGGGTGATCTTCGTCAACGTTATCCAAGCCGCGCTCGTCATCCTAGCCGGCCTCACCTGGGACCGTTGGCTGCAATCTGTATCCGTTTTTTCCCTACGCGACTTCTTCGGCGAATCCCACCTCGGCCTTTTCGCCCAGGGCGCGCTCGCCTACTTCGTCTCCACCTTCGTCTATTACTGGTGGCACCGCTGGCGGCATGAATCGAAATTCCTCTGGCGGCTCTGCCACCAGCTCCACCACTCGCCCGCGCGCATCGAACTCGTCACCTCGTTCTACAAGCACCCGGTGGAGATCACGATCAACTCCGTCATCGGCGCGACCATCGTTTACGCCCTGCTCGGCTGCTCCCCGCTCGCCGGCGCGATCTACACCTTCCTCACCGCCGTCGCGGAGTATTTTTATCACTGGAACATCCGCACGCCGCACTGGGTGGGCCGCATCGTCCAGCGCCCTGAGTCGCACCGCGTTCACCACCAATACCGGCACCACACCCAAAACTACGCCGACCTCCCGCTCTGGGACGCGCTCTTCGGCACCTACAAAAACCCGCGCGAAAACCCCGCCCGCTGCGGCTACGACGAGTGGCGCGAAGACCGCTTCGAAGACATGCTCGCCTTCCGCGACGTCCACTCGCCGAACGCGGAAACGCTCTCCCCGCTCCACCTGCTCCCCAGCTGCATCGGCTGCGCCAAACGCTGGGCCTGCGCCGAGTCGCGCGGCGTGCTCGATGCCGCGCCCGCCGCCGATCAATCCTCGATAAATCTCTCCGCCCAACGCGGGTCCGGCAGCGGCGAAGGTTTGTAGGCGCCGAAAAACGCATACCGCGTGCGCGCCACGATCTTGTAGGCGATATCGCGCAAGAAGCCCGGCACCAGCCACGCCGTCCACGCGATCACCCGCCACACGCCGCCCAACGTATCCAGCACGCCGATCACTCCGCGCGTGCGCAGATAACGCCGCTCGCCGTCGATATCCGGCGTGAAGACGATGCTGTCGAAATCCTCCGTCGGCAGCCCTGCGCGCTTGAGCAGCTTTTGTCCGGTCGGCCCTTGCAGCGGCGCGAACCGCAGCACCGCGCCGTCGTCCTCGCGCAGGAGAAAACGCACCACCGCGTTACACAGCCCGCAATCGCCGTCGTAGAAAAGCACCGGCCGCCGCCCGATCTTCGCCCGCGCCGGGAACCACGCCGGATCAAAGGTGAACGCGTGCAACATCAGCATGCCCATCGTCAGGTCGGCGAAGTCCACCACCAGCAAAATCCCCAGATGCATGCCCACCATCGCGAACCACGCCCACGCCCGCCCGCGCCGCGTCAGGCACAACGGCAAAAACGCGATCTCCGCCGCGAGCGCGCCCCACGTCAGCACTGCCTTCGTCCACTCCGGAAACCCCAGCGCCGTGTCGCGAAACCAGCCCGGCCGCGCCAGCGGATTGTTGATCAAGTGCCCGAAGGCCGAGCCATCCAGCCAGCTCGGGCTGGCCAGCTTCACCACGCCACTAAACGTGTAGCCCGCCGCCATCAACACCCACGCCGCCACCCACACGCCGACCGGCATTTTCCAATCTTGCGGCGCGACTTTTTTCCCGCGCCAGCGCCATGGCTCGCCGTCCGGCACCAGCGTGAGCAAAAGCAGCAGCAAGCCCACGTAGGGAATCGACGGATTCGAGATCAGCACGTTGCGGTTGAACAAAGCCGCCCACACAAACCACAGCGCGAGCGACACCCACAAGCGTTGCCAGCCCATCGCCAGCAATAGCGCCAGCCCCGTGCCCAGCACGCACCACGCGACCGAAAACCACGGCGCGCCCACCCACGCGAGCGGGTTTGGAAACAGCCCGTGGATCGGATTCAACGCCGGATCGGCCAACACGCCCTTGGCCGAAAACAACTCCGCCGCCCACGGCGCGAGTTCGGCAAAGTGCCACGCCAGCCAGAGGCCGAGCGCGATGCGGAACAGCGCGAACTGCCCGGGCGAATACCGTTTTACTTGGTGCAAGAAGGCGAAAGCAGCCATGAGTCGTCGCGTCCGTTGGTGCGGGTTTTAATGGTCATCTCCAGCGCGTGCGCGCCCTCCGGCAGGCCGAACTCGCGCCGCAGCGGTCCGCCCTCGCCGAGCCCATAACACCACACCGCTTGCCAAAGCGGCTCGGGCAAACGCGGCGCGTAGGAAAGCGCAGCGCCGTAAACATTGCGCCGGTTATAGGGACCGCGCAGTTGCGCGTAAAATTCCGGCGTGATCTCGAACGCAAACGGCCGCCCCTCGCCGTCCAATCCGCTCAACGTAAAATCCGCCGCGAACGTCTCAAAGCCGTCCACGTCCGAAAACACCTTGGGAAACGGAGCCGACGCGCTCGCCGCGCCGATGCCGCGCAGCGCGGGTTTGTCCACGATGTAGCCCGCCATTTGCAGGCATCCGAACACCAACAGCGCGAAGGCGAGAAGATTACGCCGAACCATGCCCGCATCCATGCGCCCCGCCCCGCCCTGCGCAACCCTTCGCAAGCCCTCCCCAAGCCTCGTGTAACCTATTGGGTTACACCGCCGCCTGCGCCAGGCGCGCTCAAATTCCCGTTATATCCTGCACAAGAGCACTTAGGCTCAATTTTTCTACCTTGCCTTCACTTCGAGCCGTGTAACCCAATAGGTTACACCGGCTGTTTTTTGCAATGTCTTCATCTTCACGATATCCTCTCGGCGTCGAAGCCCTCGCGGAGTTCGTCGGCCTGCTTGGCGAAGCCGGCGTGGTCGCCGCGCGACGCGCCTCCCGCGCCACTTTTCGCGCCATCGACCGCCGAGGCGGCAAACGCCTCCCCGCCCCGCCCACCGCCTCGCACGACGAATCCCCGACTCCCATGTGGGAGGTCTTTCGCGGCCAATTGCGCACCGCTCTCGCGCCACCCAACGCCAAAGCCCGCCTCGCGCGCTACCTCGGCGTGCCCCGCCAACGTGTCACCGACTACCTCAATGGTCGCCGCCTGCCCGACGGCGAGATGACCCTGCGCCTTCTCCACTGGCTCGCGGCCACCCAAGCCGGCCACGACCCCTCCTTCCTCGTCGCCCCGGACCCCGACCAATTTCCACCCGGCAAACACCCCGTGTAACCCATTGGGTTACACCGTCGCCTCCGACCGGATCGGACGAGGGCCGGTCAATGGCTTGCACCGGTCGCCGCGAGTCCCCTCCTTTTAGCGCCTCCCGCATGCGCCTCGGTCCGCTCACGCTTTCCTCCAACCTGTTCCTGTCTCCACTCGCCGGATACACGAACCTGCCCATGCGCCTCACCGTGCGCGAACTCGGCGGACTCGGCTTCGCCACCACCGACCTCGTCAACGCCCGCTCCCTCATCGAGCGCAATCCCACCGCGCTCAAACTCGTCGCCACCGCGCCCGGCGACCGCCCGTGGGCCGTGCAACTCTTCGGCGCCGTGCCCGAGGAGATGCGCGACGCCGCCGTCATCTGTCAGGAACTCGGCGCCGACGCCGTTGACATCAATATGGGCTGCCCGGTCAAGAAAGTCGTCAAGATCGGCGGCGGCTCCGCCATGATGACCGAGCTCGACAAGACCGCAGCCCTCGTGCGCGGCATGATCGCCGCCGTAAAAATCCCCGTCACCGCCAAGATGCGCCTCGGCTGGGACGAGCAAAACCTCACCGCGCCCGACCTCGCCCGCACCCTCGAGGACGCCGGCGTAGCGGCCGTCTTCGTGCACGGTCGCACCCGCGCGCAGGGCTTCGCCGGCCAGGTCAACCTCGCCGGCATTCGCTCCGTGGTCGAGGCCGTGCGCTCGATTCCCGTCATCGGCAACGGCGACGTCACCACGCCCGAATCCGCCCGCCACATGATCGCCGAGACCGGCTGCACCGGCGTGAGCATCGGCCGCGGCGCGTTCTACGATCCGTGGATTTTCAAGCGCACCGACCACCTCCTGCGCACCGGCGAACTCCTGCCCGAACCCTCCTTCGAGGAACGCGTGCGCGTGCTGCGTTTACACTTCGAGCGCTACATCGAGTTCTACGGCGAGGACCACGGCTCGCGCCTCTTCCGCCGCGTGGCGCCGTGGTATGCCAAGCGCTTCGGCCCCTCGAAACCGTTCAAGCAGGCGATCCTCGGCATCAAGTCCCGCGCCGACTTCGAGCAGGCCCTCGCCAACTATGTCGCGTGGCGCGCGCAGTTCTGCGACGAGCGCGGGCAATTGCTGCCAAAATACGCGCCCGACGCGATGATCGCCTCCTTCATGCGCGACCCGGACGACCCCGTCTTCGCCCGCGAATCCATCCCCGTGCCCAAGGGGCCGGTGGATAATTGGTGAACCAGCCTCGCGCCCCCGTATCCTCCGCGCGCCTCGCCGGTGCCACCGCGCGCGCGTAGTGGTTTTCTCAATACTTGACCCGCAGCTGCGCGCCCGTGCGCTCCTCGAGGATCAGGTGCTTGGTCACCGCGTCCACGCCGATGAATCGAATACCCAGCGCTGACTCGATCTCCTCGCCCGAGCGCACGATGCGACCGTTCATGAAGGCGCGAGCCGGCGAACCCTGAAAAACGCCTGAGATCGTCATCGATTCCGCAAAGCGCACGAAGGGCGTGCTCGGCGGCGGAGGGGGCGGCGGCACGACCGGACCGGCGGGAACCACGGGCTCCGGCTCGACCACCACGGGCGCTACGACCGGCTCCTCCACTACGACGGGCTCCGGCTCCTCCTCAACAGGTGGAGGCGGCGGCGGCGGCGGTGGTGGTGGCGGAGCGCTCACGACCACCGGCTCCGGCTCGGAAGCTCCGAAGAAAAAATACGCCGCTCCGCCTCCGCCCAAAAGCAACAGCACCAACAAAACGATCAGCGGCGCCGGCGATTTTTTCTTAGTTCCCGAGACCTTGACCGCGCCCTTGGCCGCCGCTCCGGCCGGAGTCGGCATCAGGGAAGCAGGAGGAAACATCGCACCCGAGGGCGACGGCAAAGGCGGCAAAGGCGGCAGCGGCGGCAAGGTGCTGGATTTGGAAAACGACGCCCCCGCGATTTGCCCCGAGCTGGCCCCCGGTTTTCCCGGAAATGACGCCACAGTAGGCAACGGCACCAACGGCGCGGCGCCGGATTCATCCATATCCGCGAACGGATCGGGCAACTCCGGCTTGGGCGGCGGAGCCGGCTTCGCCCCGATGCGCAACTTGATCACAGGCTCAGGCTCGGTCGACGACTTCGACTCCGGAAGCGATGCTTCGGCCGGCTCATCCGCGCTGATCGACATGCCCAAACGACGACGCGCAGGTGGCGCAACTTCACCGATCAAAGGCGACGACGGATCCAAACCACCAATCATCCTCTCGTCCGGAACTACAAGAGGCGGTATAGACGGGAGCGCGGGCGGGGGTGGCGTTGATGGCGGAACGGCCGACGTAGGACGCTTCAAACGGAGAGGGGAAACGTCTTTTTCGGGCTCGTCGCTCATGATGATTATTGCCGTAACCTGATTACCGGGGAGCTGATGCTCAAAAACAAAAAACGGCGCACCGAAAAAGGTGCGCCGTCTTGAAGGTATTTTAGGTGAGTTCGGACACGGGAAGGTGCCGGACGAACCGCTTAGTAGCGGCGATCGCCACGGTCGCCGCCGCCGAAGCCGCCGCGACCACGGTCGCCGCCGCCGAAGCCGCCACGACCGCCGCCGCCGAAGCCACGGCCGCCGCCGCCGAAGGAGCGACCAGCGCCCTCTTCCTTGGGACGGGCCTCATTAACGGTGAGGGCGCGGCCGCCGACATCGGCGCCGTTCAGCTTCTCAGCGGCTTGGGCGGCCTCTTCGGCGGTGCCCATGGTGACGAACGCGAAACCGCGGGGGCGGCCGGTCATCTTGTCCATGGCGACGTAAACGTCGGTCACGGAGCCGAACTGGCCGAAGGCGGAGCGGAGCTCGTCTTCGGTGGTCTTGAAGGACATGTTGCCGACGTATAGTTTGGAGTTGCTCATGATGTTTGATTCGCTGCTGACGTGTCTCTGCCAGTCCGTTCCCGACCATCGGGTTTCAAATCATCTCTAGAGCCTAACTCTACTGACGACTCACCAGTTCCTGTCATCTAACGTTTCGCTAACGATTCGCGGATCAACGCCTCCAGATCGCTCCTTGGCAAGCAGATTTTATTCGGCTCGATTTTCGCAAAGCTCGAAACCACGGCGATTTTCACGGCCCTTCGCTCTGGCCAAACAACTTCCGACGCGCGCGTAAATCGCGTTTCGTCGGCTTCATTCCACCGCCCGTGAGCATGTTTTGCACGCGTTGTTCACGCGCCGCCGCGAGCATCTCCGGCGGCGTTTCGTCCCGCGCAAACTCCGCCACTTTGGCCGCTCCCTGCCGCCCGCGCGGGATGCCGAGCACGATCAAACGCCGCGTCACGATGCCCTGCCGCGCCTCCACCACCTGCCCCACCCGCACCGTCGCGGCGGGCTTCGCCTCGCGGCCATCCACCTCCACCCGCCCCAGCCGGCAGGCCTCGGCCGCTAGGGCCCGGGTCTTGTAGGCGCGCACCAGCCAGAGCCACTTGTCCAGACGGGCGTCATCGGCGTCGGAGGTCGGGGTATTCACGCCGACCGATTGCGCCCGGCGGCGGTCGCGCGTAAACAGTATAGTTTCCGCCCAACGCTCTCTCCGCCTCGCCATGTTCGCCCCGCTCACCCGATTTTTCACCCGCCGCCCTGATCCCGCCGAGACGGATCGCGCCTTCGTGCGCGGCGTGACCGTCGAGCATCCGCGCGAACCACGCAGCCTCCGCTCCGAACGCATCCTCGCCATCGGCTGGGTGCTCATCCTTGTGAAATGCATCGCCATGCACTGGGCCATCCGCGCCTACGCCGTGCCCATCAACGCGTGGTGGCTCATCGGCCCCACCCTCGCCTTTGCCGCGCTCTGCACTTGGATTTACTGGCGGCGGGATTAAGTCCCCCAAGCATGCCTCACGTTCCCGGACTCCGCAGTCCCTACGCCCGCGTCGGTCGCCTCGTCTATTTCGGGCGCATGCTCGACAAGATCCGCCTCCACGCCCGAGGCGCGCTCCCCGCCGACTACGCCGAAAACTTGGGCGACGCCAAACCCACCGTTTTCGACGGTCGCATGTGTCGCTTCCTTCGCGTGCCCTTCGCGCAAATCCAAGCGCACACGTTGGCCAACCCGCACGCCACCGACGCCGACATCCTCGCCTGGACCGAGCAACAAGGCGGACGCCGCACCGACGAGGAGTGCGAGATTTTTTGCGCCTTCCTGAGCAAGCGCGGCTGGCGCGACGCCGGCGCGCCCATCCTCGCCCAACGCGCCGCCGAGCCCGCCGTCGCCGGCAAACCCATCTCGTGCATGTTCGACTACATCGACTTCGACGAGGGTCGCGACCCCGTCGCCGCGCGCGCCTGGGAGATCAAACCCAGCGTCATCGTCGTCATGGGCGTCGCCAGCTCGGGCAAAACCACCCACGGCCGCGCCCTCGCCGCAGCGCTCGGTTGGGATTTCGCCGACGCCGACGATTTTCATCCGCCCGCCAACGTGGCCAAAATGTCCTCCGGCACGCCGCTCACCGACACCGACCGCGCCCCTTGGCTCGCCTCCCTTCGCGCCGAGATCGAGAGCCGCCTCGCCGCCGAAAAACCCTTCGTGCTCGCCTGCTCCGCGCTCAAGCAAGCCTACCGCGACGCCCTCTGGGCCGACCGCCCCCGCATGCGCCTCGTGTTCCTCGACGGCCCGCGCGACCTGCTCGCCGAACGCCTCGCCGCGCGCGCCGGCCACTACATGCCCGCCGCGCTGCTCGGAAGCCAACTCGCCGAGCTCGAAGCCCCGGCCGACGCCGTCCGTATCAACATTTCCGATACCATCGAAACCCAGCTCGCCGCCGCCCGCTCCGCCCTCGGCCTCTGAGCCGCGCCTACGACGTAGGGGCTTCGCTTGCGAAGCCCGCGCCCGCACGCCAGCCGTCCGATCTCCAAACCGGGCTTCGCAAGCAAAGCCCCTACACTCCCAAACCCCTGCGCCCCACCCCGCCTCAGGCCCGCTCGCGATACAACACGTCCACCGCGTTGCGCACCTGTTGCTCGTCGGTAAGCCCGTCGGTCATCGCCTCGGGGATGCGCCCGAGCCGCCGGAAATGCTCCGCCAGCTCCGCATACAAGGCCAGCCGCGCCGCCGGCTCGATCTGCTCGCGCCGCGCCAGCGCCTGCCACGCCGCCCGCGCCTCGGCGGGAGCGACCTCGCGCCGCAAACGCGCCACCAACGCCGCCTGCTCGCGCAGACTGTTGTAACGCAGACCCGCCAACACCGCGTCGTCCGGCGCCGGCTCGGTCGGCTCGTGAACCACCAGCGTGCCCGCCACCAAATCCCCCAACCGTTGACCGCGCGCATTCACCAGCGCCGCGATGCCGCCCACCGCGTAAGCGAAGGGCAGACAGTCGATAAAACGCAGTAGATTTCGCAGCACGCATTGCGCAAAGGTCAGCCGCAGCCCGCGCGCATCCACCACGCGTAACTTCATCACGCGCTTACCGATACTCTGCCCGCGCCAACCCCACTCCATCACCACGTCGTAGCCGCGCGACAACACGAAGAACGCCACGATCATTACCGCGCGCGCCAAGTCTGTGCTCAAAAACCCCAGCGGCGTGAGTATTCCCGCGATCACGCTCCACGTCGCCATGATGATCGACCAGTCGATCAGCAGCGCGCCCAGCCGCAGCACCGGGCTCGCGATGCGAAACGAAAACTCCACGCCCTCCGGCGTCGTCACCCGCAGCCTGCGCGTCGGCTCGCTCACGCCGCGTCCTCCGCTTTTTCAACCTTCGCCGCCGCCTTCGTCGCCACGCCCGAACGCAGAAACCACCAGCTCAACGCCGCCAACTGCACTGCGCCGAACGCGATCTTCGCCGAGTAAGGCACTGCCGGCTCGTGATGCTGCGAGAGGAACGACTCGATCACGCCCGCCCACACCAACAGCAAGGCCGCCCCGCCACACAGCGTCGCCACATCCGGCGCCACCGCGCGCAAACGCGCCGCGAGCGGACGCCGCTCCCGCCGCCCGATCAAGGCGCCCGCCAACGTGAACCCCGCCTGCCCGCCGATCAAAATCGCCGGAATCTCCACCGAGCCATGCGGCAGCAACCAACCAAACAAAAACACCGTCTGCCCCGTCGCCATGTAGTCGAAGGCCACCGCGCCGAGGATCACGCCGTTGTAGAAAATAATGATCAACGTGCCCACGCCCCACGTCAGCCCGAGCGCCATCGCGTTCAAAGTCACCTGGATGTTATGCACCATCAGCGAGCCCGCGAAGGTCGCCCGCGCGCCCTCGCCGTGATCTTCGCCTTCGCGCATCTGCCGCTCCTCCTCCGCGACGCGCTCCGCCGGGTCGCCGAGCAAATGAGGAAAGGGCATGATCACCTCCTTCGCCTCCGGATCGAAGGCCACCGCCGCCGCGCCGAAAACCGCGCCCGCCACGCACAACGCCAGCGTGAACCAGAACGCCGCCAGCCTCCGCCGAAACGCCTGCGGCAGGCCCCGCGTCAACCACGCCCAAATCGTCGCCCACACCCGCGAACGCGCGCCGCCCGCGTCCCGTTGCCCGTGAATCTCCGCGTAGCCGCGCCCCACCAGCGCCTCCAGATAAGCCCGCACGCCCGGGTCCGCCGCGTAGGTGCGTAGCCGCGCGAGATCCGCGCACGCGCGTTGATAAAGCGCCTCCAATTCCCGCGCCTCCGCCACCGACAATTGCCGCCACGGATCATCCGCCATCCGACGCAGGATCGCGTCGAGTTGCTCCCAGCGCGGCCGCTCGCCCGCGATAAATTGGTCGAGGTTCACGATCATAGGGCCTGCCTTTGCTTCACCCGCAAATACTGGGTCAATAACTCCGCCGCATACGCCTCGTCGCGCAGCATCCGCACCGCCACGCCCGACGGTTTTAATTTTCGCGCCAGCGCCCCCGCCTCCGCCCAGCGCAGATGTCCCGCCAACCGCCGATACACCTCCGCCGTCCCGCCGACCTCCGACCCGCTGAAAAGCGGCGCCACCTCCGGGGGACACAACTGGTTCACGTGCACCAAATGCTGCCGCGCGAGTAGCGGCAGGTGCTTGGAAAAATCCTCCGCCACCACCGGATCGCTTAAATCCGACAGGATAAAAATCAACGCGCGCCGCCGCAGCCGCTGGCGCAACGAACGCACCACCTCCGCCGCGTCCGGACTCGCCTCGCCCGGTTGCAAGGCATGCACCGCCTCGCGACACGCCGCATAGTGCCCCGAGCCTCCGCCCGCCGGGATAAACACCCGCGCGCGGTCATCATAAACCACCAGCCCGAAGCGGTCGCCCTGCCGCTGCGCCGCGAGCAACAACACCATCGCCGCCGTGATGCTGCGCTCCAGCGCCGTCACTTCCTTGCCGTCGCGCATCAACGTGCGCGCGCTCAGCCGCGAGCCGTCGATCACCACGTAAACCTCCTGCGTGCGCTCGACCTGAAAGACCTTCGTCACCGGCTTGCCGCGCTTCGCCGTCGCCTTCCAGTCGATCTCGTCAAACCCGTCGCCCGGCAAATAGTCGCGCAACTTTTCAAAGTCGCGACCGCGCCCGACCTGCCGCCGCGCGCGCATGCCCCACGGTCCGCGATCCAAAAACAGCGCCGACAGCGCCTTCCGCTCCGACATCAAATTCGGCATCACCCGCACCTCGACCGCCAGCGGCAGCCGCCGCCGCAGTTCCCAAAATCCCCACGGACTCGGCCGCGCCAGACACGCCAGCAAACCCGTAAAACGTCCGCGCCGCCGCGGCGTCATCCGCCACGCGCCCTGCGCGCGCGTCGCCTCCGCCGGAAATACCACGTCGCGCTCCGCCTCCTCGATCTCCAACGCCGCCGGCGCGGCCAACGCCACGCGCGCGCCACCGCCGCGACCATCCAGCCCCGCGAACACCAGCGGCAACGTCCCCGGCCGGTCCTTGGTCAAACGCACCACCGCCGGCGTCTCCACGCCCGGCCAATCCTCGCGCCTGAGTCCGCGCGCCAAATCGAGCAACACCAGCAACGCGAGCGCGCCCGCCGCCACCGGCAGCACCGCCCCGAACAAACCCAGCGGCCCCGTCACCACCGCGAGCCCGACCAGGCCCGCCGACCACGCGAGCAAGCGCCGCGCGGGCACGGCCTGCGTGCGCGGCGGAGAATCGGAGTTGGAGACGGCTTCGTTCACGGAAAGGCGAAGATTAAAACCTCAGCGCGGCACCGTGACTTGTTCGAGAATGCGCCCGAGCACTTCCTCGACCGTCACACCCTCGATCTCAAATTCCGGGCGCAACACGATGCGATGCGCGAGCACCGCGACCGCAAGCCCGCGCACATCGTCCGGCGTCGCGAAATCGCGCCCCGCGATCGCCGCCCGCGCCCGCGCGCCGAGCAGCAAGGCCTGCGTCGCGCGCGGACCCGCGCCCACCAGCACGCTCTCGTGCCCGCGTGTCGCGCGCACCAGATCCACCGCGTAGGCCGCCAGCTCCTCGCGCAACAACACCTGTTGCAAGGTCGCACGCAGCTGCGCGAGTTCGCCCGGCCCGAGCACCGCGCGCACCACGCCGTCGGCGAGGCGCTTTTCCGGATTCTCGCCGGAGAGGATGCGCCGCGCCAGCTCCAGCTCCTCCTCGCGCCCCGGCACCTCCATGCGGATCTTCACCATGAAGCGATCCTTCTGCGCCTCGGGCAACGGATACGTGCCCTCCGAGTCGGCGGGATTTTGCGTCGCGAACACCGTGAACGCATCGTCCAACGCATGCGTGTCGCGGTCGATGGTCACCACGCGTTCCTGCATCGCCTGAAGCAACGAGGCCTGCGTCTTGGCCGGCGCGCGGTTGATCTCGTCCGCGAGCAAGAAACTCGTGAACACCGGCCCCTTCACCAACGTGAACGAGTTGGTCTGAAGGTTAAACACGTTCGTGCCCGTGATGTCGGCGGGCATGAGGTCGGGCGTGAATTGCACGCGGCCCGAAGGCACGCCGAGCACATGGCCGAGCGTGCGCACGAGGAGGGTTTTGGCGACGCCCGGCACGCCTTCGATGAGCGCGTGCTGACGCGTGAGCAAGGTGACGAGCGCGAGCTCGATCACGGCTTCCTGGCCGATGATCACCTTGGCGATCTCGGCCCGGGCCGCGTCGAGCGTCTGGGTGGCGGTGGGTAGGTCTGGGTTCATGAAAGTTTACGGTGGGAAAGTGAGCGCGTCGCCGCGTTGTAGGCCGTCGCCGGATCGCCGTCGCCGGGCGGCGGCGCGCCTTGCAGGCGGCGCAAATCGCCCGGCGACGCGCCGTGCCGCCAAGCGTCGAGACACGCCGCGTATAGCTTCGCCGGCGCGACCGCGCGCCGCAGCAAGGCCTCCAGGCCGGCGGTCGGCGCGAGCACGAGCCGCACCTCGTCGTCCTCGGGCGGGATCGGCGCGAGAGGCGAGGCGCGCCGCCAGATCCAGAGCGCCGCAAACAACAGCGCCGCGCCCGCCGCGCCCGCGAGCCCGTAACGGCGCGCCAGCACCGCGATGCCCGTCTCCGTCGTCACGCCGAGATGCGACTCCACGAAGACCACGCGCGCCGAGCCATCCAACAGCGAGGCCAGCACCGGCGTGGCGCGTTCGCGCTGCACCGCCTCGTTGCTCAACACAAAACTGTCCGCCAGCAACACGACCGAGCCCGCGCCACGCTTGCGCTCCATCAGCACCGGCTCGAGTGCGCGCCGATACAAAACCCGCCAGCCCGCGTCTTCGCGCGGCAAAAAAAACAGATCCGAACGCCAGCGCGGCAAGGTCGTCGGCCAGCCTGCGGGCGCCGCCGAATAGCGCGCCACGTCGTCGTCTCCGGCCTTCACCACCAGGTCGCGCCGCAACAACCGAAAGCCCCAGCGAGTCTCATGGTCGGTCGCGGAGACCGGAAGCAAGCGCATCGCCACGCGAACGCGCTTCCCGTCCTCTTCCTTCTCGTCGTCGGACTCTTCTTTCGACTCCTCGACCTTGATCGGCTCCTCGACCTTTTCGGCCTGCTTCCAACCCGTCTCGCGAATCGCGCGCACCCGTTCCGTATCGCCCGACCGCGCGGCCTCGGCCCGCCATGCGACCACCACGCGCGCGCCGCGAACCGCCAGCTTGTCGAGCGACATCCAGTCGTCGTTGTCCAAGGCCCGCGAGCGCAGCCCTGCCACGAACACGACATCACCCGCGCCCGCATCCAAACGCGACAGCGGACGCGTCCAGCGCAACGCCTCGCGCCCGGGCAGCAAACCCGCCGCGTCGTGCAGCGCCCGCGTGCCGAGCGGATCCGCGCGCAGACTCGAGTAGGCGGGGAACACGTCGCCGCGCGCCACGCGCAAGCGATAGAGCGAGGCCACGCCGAACACCAGGGCCAGGCCGAGCAAGACCACGAAGAATCCGGCGGCGCGACGCTTCATGCCCGACCCTCCCGCGCACGTTCGAGGTCGTAGAACCACGCGCGCACCAACGCTTCCTCCGCCACGTCGCGCCCATACCACACGCGTTCAAACGAAAGCCGCCGCGCGCGAAAACCCGCGACCACGTCCGTGCGCCCCGCCGCGCGACGCGCGAGTTCGCGCTCGTAGTCGAGATTGGTCTTGGCGCGCGCCAGCGTCACCAGGCCCTCCGCGCCAAGCCGGGCCAGCGCGCCGAGATACAGCGCGCGCAGCGCCAGCCGCCACTCGCCGCGCGCCATCTGCTCACGCGCGAGCTCGAGCCACTCGTCGGGCGGCAGGCGCGAGGCCTCCAGTTTTTCGTCGTTCAAATCTGGCGGCAGCGGCGCCGCCGCCAGCGCGGCCAAGACGCGCGGCGGCGGACGCCGCTGATTCCAACCCAACCACAAAATCCACAAAAGCGCGCCGGCGCACAACGCGAGCAGCGCATAAAGCAGCACCTTAGCCAACCCGCCCGAAGCACCCGACGACTCCCGTTCCACGCGTTCGCGCTTCGGTTTGTCCTTCTTCGAAAATAGGCCGTCGATCCACTCGCCCACCCGCTTCATCCAGTCGCGCACGTCCCGCACCATCTGCGCCAGCATCTCCACGCCCTGCCGCACGAAGCCCTTGATCAAGCCATCTCCCTGCGCCTCTCCCTCGGCGGACGACAAGGGTTGCAGGCTCCAACGGAAATCCCGGTCGCGCAGCGCCTCGTCCAACGCCGCGTCCACCTGCGCGGGCGTCGCCGTCGCAGGCTCCGCCGCGCGCAAATCGCCCGAGCCGCCGAGCGCCAGTCCGCAGGCGAAAAGCGCCAGCGCCAACTTCAGGGCAGAGCCGCGCTTGGCGGACGGACGCACCAACTCCAACCGCAGATCCTCGCCGGTCAGCCGCGCCTCGCCGTAGAACGTGCGCAGCACGTGATACGCCTTCACCAGCGGATCGACCGCCAGCCAGGTCAACACGGTCGCGAGCGCGAGGAAGGTGCTGTTGAACGCCGACCAGCCGCTGAGCCCGAACATGTTTTCCAAACCAAACAAAGTGCGCGCCAGCCAGGGTAGCACGTAGAACGCGCTCGCGACATTGATAAACACGCAGAACCAGAGCCCCGAAAACAACAGCAGCGCCAGATGCGCCGGCCCTTGCCAGCGCATCGCTTCGCGTCGCGCGCGCCGCTCCAGCGTATCGCCCTCGGGATCGCGCGTGCCGGCGAGCGCGGTCGCGTTTTCAAAATACATCCACGTCGCCGCCAAGGGGATCGTCAGCACGCTCGCTATGGGCATCAGCGGCACCGCCCAGCCCTGCACGCGCGCCTGTCGCGCGGCGACTCGCGCCAGACCCCGCCACGACCACGGCTCCGCCTCCGCGCCCATGCGTCGCGCGCGCAGCCGCCGGCAAAACTCCGCCTGCGCCACCTTGAGCCAGAGATAGAGCGCCACCAAACCGAGCGCGCGCCAAAGCACCTCCTCCGGCCGGGGCGAAAACCGGCTCGCCGTCGCCCAGAAGTTCCCCAGCCCGAGCACCCAAGGCACCGCGCCCGCGAGATAAATCGCCCACGCCGAGGCCGGCGCGGAACGCACGAGGTTCACCGCCTCCTCGATGAGCGCGACCGCGCCGGGCGCGTCGGAGCGTTTGGCGTTTTTTTTCATTTCCCGAATTCCTCCCGCCACACCGTGCCGTCATGAAAATCCGGCGGCACCGCCGAGAGCAGACGGCCCAGCAGATAAAAACCGAGGACCAGACAAAACACCGAGCCGGCGGTCAGCACCGCGACGCGCGCTTTTTTCCAATCGCGGGGCTTTGCAGTTTTTTTCGCCGCGCCCAGGCGACGCGCAAAACACGGCGCGCAGTAGAGTTTGCCCTCATGCTCCGTGATGCATTCGCGGCAAAACCCGCCCTCGCAAGCCACGCAACGCCCCACCGCCTCGCGGGTGTCGTGCCGCACGCAACGCCGCCCCGGCGTCGGCCGGCGCGCGGCGCTCGGCCCGCCCGACATCGGCGGCGGCATGGGCGGCATGGTTGTCATGCCTGCGTGGATACATCCGCCTGCGGCACCGGCGTCGGCGAAACGTCAAGCGCGCCGCCCGCCTGCGCCTCGTGGATGAGCGGCGAAATACGCGCGATGAGTTTCCGCGCCTGCCCGTAACGCGCGACATTCGGCCACTCGGCGCGCTGCACCGCCGTCACCACATGAAAGTGACAGGTGCGGCCGAGAAAAAGTCCGTAGAGCAGCAATACAATCACCGTTATTCCGAGAAAGGTGCCAAAAATCGGCACCGCTTCTCCGCTCACGGTCATCAACCCGCCGAACAAGACGATCAGAGCCAAGCCCACGATCACGACCCATTTCAACTGCCGACTCGGCCGCACGAACAGCCCCTGCACATCCCGCAGAAAAACGCGCTGGTAGCGCTCGCTGAAAAAATTCCCTTCCACCAGCATCACGTGGTCGGCCGCCAGCCAGAGACTGCTGTGAGTGCCCAGCCCGCCGCGACGGCGGACCAGTTTGTTGTAGAGTTTGGGCGGACGAGCCATGGCGTTGAGTGAATTAGGCCAACCAGATGGAGACGCCGAGCGCGACCCACCCGCCGATTTGCAGCAGGCCCAGAATAATCGCAATCACGAGGCGCACCGTGCCGCGTCGCACCAGACTGCGCGGTTTGCGCAGGCCGATGATCGCGACCGTCACGGCCGCCGGCGCGGTCACCAGCGTGAAGGGCCACATCAGCAGCGGCAGCAACGCGAGCGTCATGGCCATCGTGTCGTAGGTCACGATCTCGTCCGCCTTTTGCGGGAGCTTTTTCCGATGCGTCGACACACAAGGCGGACACAGCCGGCGCTCATCCTCGGACGGCACCTCGCACACCACGCACAGGTAGCGGCCGCAGTCATCGCATACCGCCGCCGCCTGGTTTTGCGCGTGGAAGTAGCACGTCGCGTCGCCATCGACCGACCGCACCGCGCGCGCGACCGGCTTGGGCCGACGCAGGGCGGGGAACAACACGTATTCGAGCGGCGTCGCGCAGGCTCCGCACACTCCCTCGCCCTCGCCCACCTCGATCCCGTCCAGCGGCGCCTTGCACTTCGGGCAAGGCGGCGTGAGCGGGTCCAGTTTCGCGGCGGTGGCGACGTTGATCATGGAGACCGGAAGCGCGCGAATCTCAGTTGCCGCGCACGTCGATCACGCGGGTATCGCACATATGGTCGTGCAGCGCGCGCCGCTGCTCTTTGTCAAAGGCGGCCATGAGGTAGCCGATCAAAAGGATCATCGAGCTCACGATTTCGGAGAAATAACGGCCGACGATCCTACCTGTTCCGAGCTTGGTTCCATCCGCGCGAACCAAGCGAAGGCCGAGCATCTTCTTGCCCGGCGTGGCGTCATCCTTGCGGATGAAATAAATCGCGTAGCCCAGAGCTAACGCGACGTTCAGCAGGTTCGAGATGACATGGTAAGCAATCAGTATCCCGATGTTGAAGTCGGAGTTGGTCGGCGTCCCCAAAAACGAGCCCACCATCATCAAGCCAAGTATCCCGGAGAGCACGGTTGTGGTGACTCCCACGATTATGCCGTCGATGATCTTCGCGCCGAAGCGCCGACCAAAACTCGCGTAAACCATCTCGGTCGGGATGTTCACTCCCTCGCGCAAGCGTTGGAAAAACTCGTCCTTGTGCTCCGCGCCGACCCAGCGGCCCTCGAACTCGAGCATCTCGCTCTTCGGCATACGCCGCCCGCTCACCGCGCACACCGCCGAGTCGGCGTCTGGAAAACCCGCATCTGCGCCGGTCGCGACGTTTCCTCCGACCACCGAGCCGTAGGGCCGCCAATCCGGCCAGCCCTGCTGCCACACCAGGCTCTCCGCCCGGATCGTGCCAGCCTGAACCAGGGCGGCAAATTCCTCATCCGAGACCGGGCCGCGCTGTTGGCGGTCTAATTCGTAATACCAAGGCATAGTCTCGCGACGATTCGCGCAGCGCGCTTCGTGGCAATCCTTTGGCGCGCGATCACAAAAAATTTTCACAAGACCCTCGTGGCCGACGACGACCGCGCACAGAGCCGCTCCAACGGATTGCAAATCCTTCGCGCCCGCTTCAAGCTCCGCAAGAACCTCATCGTTTTACCACTATGCACCACACCTCCACCCTTGCCCTCCTCCTTGCCGCCGCCCTGCTCGCGCCGCTCGCCCTGCCCGCCGCCGTCGATACCTGGACCAATCTCGACGGCGTAGAGATGCAGGCCGAATACCTCGGTCGCAAAGGCGACTACGTCACCTTCAAGAAGGAGGACGGCTCCCGCTACCTCTACCCCTACTCGAAACTTCGCGAAAAAGATCGCGAACGCATCGACGCCCTTGCCCTCACCGCGCCCTCCGGCGGCTCCCTTACCGTCACCGGTTCTCCTTCCGCGCCCTCCACCTCCTCGGGCGGCTCCTCCGCCGCGGCCGGAAAAATCCCCGCCGCGCTCGGCGGCAACCTCGTCGCGGTGAAGGGAGGCAAGCTACAACCCATCCCGCGCGAGCAGACCAACGGCGCCAAATTCGTCGCCTTCTACTACTCCGCCAAATGGTGCCCGCCCTGCCGCGCCTTCACTCCCGAACTCGTGAAGTCCTACGACAAGATCAAGGCCAAGCACCCCGAGTTCGAACTCGTCTTCGTCAGCAGCGACCGGGATGTCGCCGCCATGACCGACTACATGACGAGCTACAAAATGAACTTCCCCGCCATCATGTTCGGCGTGCGCGACCAGGTCTCCGTGACGCGCCGCCCCGGAAACGAGCGCGGCATACCGAACCTCGTTTTCATGACCGCCGACGGCAAGGAACTCTCCGTGAGCTACGACAAATCCGGCCGCTACCTCGGCCCGCGCAAGGTCCTCGCCGACATCGAAAAACATTTCGGCATCTGAGCCATCGCCCGTTTTGTCCCCCACCCCGTCCGCTCCGCTCGCCGCGCCGGTCCGCCTCCTCGCCGAGGCGGACTGGTCTGTTTTGGCCCGGGCGCACGAAGCCCGGGTGCGCGCCTGGACCGATCCGCACCAGGCGCGGGTATCGCGCGGCGAGAAGCACCCGGTTTACGACTTTCTCTTCACCTACTACGGCCACCGCCCCGCCTGGCTGCGACGCTGGTTCCCCGGCCCCGGCGTCGCCCTCGGCGGCGAAGGCGCGCGCGCCTTCCTCGCCCGCCCGGAGTATCAAGAAACCGAATACGGCGTGATGCTCGCCCCGCTCCCGGAAAAACGCCGCGCCTTCCTCGCTTGGCTGCGCGGCCTGCTCGCCGCGACCGCCGAGCGCCCCGCGTTCTTCGGCTGCTTCGGCCTGCACGAATGGGCGATGGTTTACCGCCAGTCGCCCGAGGAGGTGCGGCATAACCAATACCCGCTGCGCTTCCCGCCCGCCGAGCTCGCCACCATCGTCGAGGCACAGCCGTTGCGTTGCTCGCATTACGACGCGTTTCGGTTTTTCACCGCGCCCGCACGTCCGCTCAATCGCGCGCAGCTCGCGCGCGAGACCACGGCCGAGCACGAGCAGGCCGGCTGCCTGCACGCCAACATGGATCTCTACAAGTGGGCCTTCAAACTCGCCCCGCACGTGCCCGCCGAACTCGTGGCCGATTGCTTCGCGCTCGCGCGCGACATCCGCGAACTCGACATGCGCGCGAGTCCCTACGATCTCGCCGCGCTCGGTTTCGAGCCGGTGAAAATCGAGACGCCCGAGGGCCGCGCCGAGTATGAGCGCCAGCAGCGCGCCTTCGCCGAGCGCGCGCGTCCGCTCCGCGCCCGCCTGCTCTCCGCCTGCGATACCGCTCTCGACGGCCAAAGCGCTGCGGCCCAGCCGGATAGCGCGTAAAATGGTGCCCGGGGTGGGAATCGAACCCACAAGACTTTCGTCGGAAGATTTTGAGTCTACTGCGTCTGCCAGTTCCGCCACCCGGGCTTGATCACGAAAAAACTAACGCCGCGAGAGGTGGCCGGGCGGGATGACGATGTAAATGCGAAAGGTATTAAACCCTGCATTTCATGGCTTTGTAAGCCGCGCCCTTTTTCTCGAAAAAATCTTCCACTAATTTTGAATGTTTTCCGCCGTGGCCGGTCTATCTCCGTGTATCAGTTATTGGTTGTTTGGTTTGCTGGCAGAGGCGGCCCCGGGGTGGTTCCCGGAAGCCGCCTCTCCTCTTTTCCGGGGTTGGCGACGCGACGCACGCGGGCTTTCGTGCTCGGTAAATCATGGCCGACTTTCGCGTTTTCCTCCCCGCACCGCCCGCCGACAACGTGGGCTCGCTGGCGCTGCCCGCCGCCGAGACGCATCATCTCGTCAACGTGAACCGCGCGCGGATCGGCGATCCGGTCGTTGCCTTCGACGGCTCGGGTCGCGAATGGGCCTGTGTGCTGGACCGCGTCGATGGTCGCAAAACCGCCGTGCTGCGCCTCGTCTCCGCGAACGAGCGCGCCGCGCCGCGTTGCGCGCTCATCCTGGGCCAAGGTCTGCCCAAGGGCGGCACGATGGATGACATCGTGCGCCAGGCCACCGAGCTGGGCGCGGCGGTGATCGCGCCGCTCTCCACCACACGCAGCGAGCTGCACCTCGATGCGGAGCGCGCGGAGAAAAAAATCGAGAAATGGCGCGTCGCCGCCATCGAGGCCGCGAAGCAGTGCGGCAACCCGTTTCTGCCGCGCATCGATCCGGTGCAGTCCACGGCCGCGTTTCTGGCCTCGACGTCGGGCCCCGAAACGGAGCTGAAACTGGTGGCGAGCCTGCATCCGGGCGCGAGGTCCTTGCGCGAGACGCTGGCGGATTTTCGCGCGGCGCACGGCGGTCGCGCCCCGCGTTCGGCGGCGTGGTTGATCGGTCCGGAGGGCGACCTCACGGGCGAGGAAATCGCCGCCGCGCTGGCGGCCGGCTGGACGCCGGTCTCGCTCGGGCCGCTGGTGCTACGCTGCGATACGGCGGCGGCATTTGCCTTGAGCGCGCTGCGCTGCGAGACGGAGGGCTGAGCGGCGGGCGGCAGGGGCAGGTATCGCGTTATCTCGTTTCTCACGAAACGAGCCACGTTTGCAGCGTAGCCCGATTCG
>CAZOGV010000015.1:23163-28725 GCA_964579225.1 uncultured Akkermansia sp.
ATCTCGTTTCTCACGAAACGAGCCACGTTTGCAGCGTAGCCCGATTCGTGAGAATCGGGATGTCCCACCTATGCGCCCTCGAAACCGCGAGCGACTACAGGGAAGGGTCGGCGGTCTCGAGCGCGATCTCGCGAGCGATGTCGGGATGCGTGATGGGCACGGCGGCTTCCTTCGCGCTTGGACGCGCCTCGGCCTTGCCCAGGGGTAGCGCGAAGCCGAAACAAGCGCCGCCGCCGGGATGGTTGCCGCACCAAACGCGGCCGCCCATGCGGTTGGTTAGGGCGTGGCAAATGGCGAGGCCGAGGCCGGTGGATTTCTCCCCTCCGGTGGGGCGCGCGCTGAGGCGGGCAAAACGCTTGAAGGCGGAGGCCATGTCGTCGCCGTTTAGGCCGGGGCCGCTATCGCTGACGGTGACGCGTGCCTCGCCGTCGCGCTCGGCCACACGCACGCGGACCGAGCCGCCGGGCGGGGTGAATTTCAGGGCGTTGGACAGAAAGTTGTCCAATACTTGGCGTAGAAAAATGGGGTCGGCCCGGACGCGGAGGCGAATTCCGCCCACGTCTTCGCTGCTCAGGGCGATGCTTTTTTTGACGGCGCAAGGCATTTGGCGCTCGACGGCGGAGCTCACCATCTCGCGCAGATCGAGCACGCACGGGCGCATACTGACGCCGCCGCGCTCCAGCGCGTTGAGATCGAGGAGCTGCTCTAGGTAGTGATTCATCTGCCCGGCCTCGCGGCGCACCACCTCGAGCGCTTGACGCTCAAGCGAGGCCTCGGGATGCTCGGGCGCGTTGAGCGCATGATCGGCGAAGCCCAGAATGGCGGCGAGCGGTCCGCGCAGATCGTGCGCGGCGACGCCAAACATCTGGTCTTTCTCGGCGTTGAGTTCGGCGAGGCGGGCGTGGCTCTCCTCCAGCTCGCGGCGCGCGCGGTTGAGTTCGGCATGCACCGCCGCACGGGCGCAAAGCTCCTCGCCGCGAAAGGGCTTGGCCAGAAAGTCCATCGCACCGACCGCAAAGGCCCGCGCCACCACGTCGCGTTCGGCGAGGGAGGACATCATGATAACGGGCAAGGAGTGGGTTCGGTGGGAAGCGCGCAGGCGCTGGCAAACCTCGAAACCGCTAAGGCCCTCCATAATCACGTCGATCAGGACTACGTCGGGGAGGACGGATTCGAGGAGGTGGAGGGCCTCTGAGCCGTCGCTCGCAACCATGACATCGAAGCCACCCGCCGCGAGGGTAACTCTAATGATGGCACGGGTATCCGGCGAATCCTCGATAACGAGAATGGTCGGCTTGGAGTGTAAGCCGGAGTGCAGCATAAGGTCAGTCCTTAGTGACGGATGGCAGGATTTAACACAAGTTTCATAAAAAAGCAAAACCTGGCCAAGCGGGGCGAGACTTTTACCAGACTAGGAGGCCGCCGGCGTAAGTGAGGCCGGCACCAACGGAGCAGAAAATAATGCGATCGGCGGTTTTGAAGATGCCTTCCTCGGCCGCCCAGCCGAGGGCCATGGAAACGGACGCGCCGGAGGTGTTGCCGTATTTGGCGATGGTGACGACGAATTTCTCAAAGGGTATGCCCACGCGTTTGCCGACGGCTCGGAGGATGCGCTCGTTGGCCTGGTGGGGCACGATCCAGGCGATTTCCTCGGGCTTCAGGTTGTGGCGCGCGAGGGCTTTTTCGATCTGGTCGGCGAAGGCGATGACGGCGTTTTTGAAAACCGCGCCGCCGTCCATCTGGAGATAAAAATCGTCGCGGTCGCTGCCGTCGGCGCAGGGCACGGGGCGGTTGGCGCCGCCGCCGGGGCGTTGGATGGCCTCGAAGAGGTTGGCGTCGCCGGAGAGGGCCATGCGGTGCAGGCGGTGGCCGCCGGGGGCGGCGGTGAGCACGGCCGCGCCGGCGCCGTCGCCGAAGAGGAAGGCGGTCTCGTGGTCGTTGGGGTTGGTGATGCGGGAGAGCAGCTCGGCGGTGACGACGATGACGTTGCGCGCGGTGCCGCCGCGAATGAAGGCGCGGCCGACCTCAAGGGCGTAGAGCCAGCCGGAGCAGGCGGCGTTGAGGTCGAAGGCGAGGGCCTTGGGGCAGCCGAGCAGGCGGGCGAGCGCGCTGGCCATGGAGGGCACGGGCTGATCGGGGATGATGGTGGCGAGCACGATGCCGTCGATGTCGGTGGCGGAGAGGCCGGCCTGGGCGAGGGCGTGTTTGACGGCAGTGGCGGCGAGGCTGGTGGCGGTCTCGTCGGCGTCGGCGTAGCGGCGCTCGTGGATGCCGGTGAGCTTGTGCATCTCGGCCTCGGTGCGGCCGGGGAAGGCCTTGAGGATCTCGCTGGTGGGGCGGATGTTTTTAGGCACCGCGTAGCCGATGCCCGCGATGCGCACGGTGTCGTCGGCGGAGGCGGCGGGCGACGCGGGCGCGGTGGCCGAGGGTGAGGGGACCGGGGCGGCCGCTTGGGATTTGGGATTTGCCGCGAGGTAAGCGGCAAAGTCGTCGCCGGAAATCGCGCCGCCCGGGCCCGTGCCCTTGAGGTCGGAGATGGTGGCGGGGTCGAGGCCGGCCTCGACGGCGAGCTTCCGCGCGCGAGGGGTCCAGTTGGCGGTGGTGGTTGCCGGGATCGCCGGCATCTTCGCCGGCTGGGCTGAGGGCTGGGAGGCGGGCCGAGGGGTGACGGGGGCGGGCGCGGCGCCCTTGGATTCCAGATGTCGTAAGGATTCTTCAGCGGTCTCGATGCTGATAAAAAGGTCGCCCGAGCGGATGATGTCGCCGGCTCGGCAATGCACACCGCGCACGGTGCCGTCGCAGGGGGATTCCCATTCAAAGACGGATTTGTCGCTCTCGAGTTCGGCGGCGACGCCACCCTTGGTAACCGTGTCGCCGACCTGCACCTTGAGGTCGATCACGGTAAGCTCGTTTACGGTCGCCCCCATGCTGGGCACTGGGATGTCGATGAGGAAGGTGGCCATGTGAAAATAAAAACGGACAGCGTGAGGGCGCGTGGGTTACGCGGTCAATCACGCGCCACGGGCCGGCGCGCGGGAAACGCGGATTGATGCGCCGCACCCTCCGCCGAGCACGCCGGAACCCGAAAACGCAAGAGATAACCAATAATCACAAGCTCGCCGGGGCGACATGCCAATCCCACCGGCTGGAAAGCCGGCGCTCCCAGCGGTTCGTCCCCGCCAGGCATCCGGTTGCCGACATTTTTCTATCTCAAGGTCCGGTCCGTGCGATCAGGCAACTTGGCGGCAGGTTGCACTTCCGTATCGTCGGCAAAGCTTCTTAGCAAATTAAGTATAGCCACGTCGTTGGCATCCTTTGCCGCAGCACGAATCTTGGTGGTAAGCAGGCGAAGCGTGGCAGGGATTGGTCGCGGTCCGGGCTCCATATTGATCGCAACCGAGCGGCGCACATCGCCAAACTTCACGCTTGCATTCATCGCCCCCAAGGCAAGTCCGCGTAATCCGAATTTACTCCAGTCGCTTTGTTTACCAAACGAGGTTTCCAGCATTAACATGAAAGCTTCTCGCTCCTCCAAGCTGCCGTAGCGCATCACACCATAGGTAAATGCAGCCAGATACAGCTCATCATCAAAAAAGCTTTGGGACGAAAGTTGCGATATCAGTTTCTCGCTCTCTGTGAACTGAATAACATAAAGCCATGCGGCAAGCCGGGGGAATGCCCCGAATGACTCCGGAGATTGGTATATTTCACGAAGGTAACTCCGTTGCATTTCCTCGTCACTACAGGTCTCCCAGCGCTTAAGAAAATCCGTCAACCCATCTGCCCACGTGCTGGGGACAAGATAGACCGGAGGCTGCTTAAGCATGACACGCATTCCCAAATAAGGTGCAACAAACGGCATTGCATCCACATCCTCCTCGGTCACCACAACTGCCTCGGCCAATGGCTTCTCCAGCTTGGTCATTACATAAACGCCAAAAGGCTCACTGGAACGAGGATAGCCGCTATCGCCGCTCCCACCCGTGTAATTAAGTAAATCATCCCTACTGAAGCTGACTCGTGAATCGCCAACCCAAAAAAAGGCGACCTCATTCCGCACATTTGGGTAAATGCATTCAAGAATTCCTTCATATTTTCCGGGCTGCTTGAAATTCCTTATATCCAATCGGCTCCTCCACCTTGGATACAGGCCGTCAATATTGTCTTGGTTTATCGCTTGGCCCCGCGCCTCCTTAATATTAAAAACGGCCACATGTCGGATTTCTGCTATCCGACCGTCGATAAATTCACGACAAAGCTCAGTGGTATCATAGATGGCGGTAAATTCATCATGTATCCGGCTTGTTCCATCAACAAATGAAGCCGCCGCCGCCGGGAATGCCAGACCCATTGCATAAACTATTACTGCAGTAACGCGCAGGCTTTTGATTTTTCTTAGGTTCATAATCACGTATCAAGGACTATAAGATACGACACCACTTCTATCACACCTAACCGGACACCGTTGGCTTGGCCGCCACCCGCTGAAAACAGCGAGGATCTCGATTTTCTTATCCAGTTATGGTTTAGCCAGCTCTGGATCACCGGACATTAAAACGATATGTCCATTCTCATGATCTCGTAAGATTTCCGCCAACTCCAGCAGTTGCTTCTGCTGATCGCTGGTTGCATTTTTATAGGCCGCGCTCAGAACGGCTCGCGCGCTCGCATCCAATCCGTGGTTGCCTTGTGAAAAAAGAACATTCGTGGCCACGGCCACGCCTGCCGCATAACCGTCAACAGACCCGTTCAGCATTAACATAGCCAGCCGGTCTAACTGATGTCGTTTCGCTTGCGGATCATTCTGCAAGCGCAACACGCTGTGAATCATCGCAGCTTGTAGGGAGATATCCAACGATATCATATCCTTCGGATAATCGGGCCATTCGCCGTTTTTTACGAAACTCAACGCCTCGCGCCAAAGGGCCAGACGGGCGATCGGATTTCCCTCCAGTGACTTTATTTCAGGTGAATCAGCAAGCTTTCGCAAAAAGATACGATTCCTTTTTATCCACTCCGCAAATTCGATGGTGGAATCCTTCCATCCGGAAGGAACTCCGTATATTTTCGGAATATCCACCACAACAACCCAGCCATTTGAGATTGTCCCCTTCACGGGCAAGGCCAGCACGGCGGTTTTTGTATTTTTGCTATCCGCAAAGAAAATCAAATCCGGTTGGGTTCGTTTTTCATATCTCGGCTTCACCCCAGCAGTGGCCGACAAGTATGGATCAGCCAAAAAGGGAATCATGTATATCCTTGGAATCTGCTTGTCCGCGTCATCTGAGGATACCCAAAGTGGCCGTATGTGCCCCTCTACAAAGCCAATGGAAGCACCATTAAGCCTGCTCGGCATCTGATAAGCAGATTCTACAAGGGAACGGAATTGTTCTCTGCTTACTACAGGGCTGGAATTCTCGGATAGCCCAACAACCGCCCATGCCACTGTCTCGTCGCGCATAACATCCGCCGCGCGACCCACATCTCTTACGAAAAAAATATCATCGGGCATCCCCGCGCACAACGAACCTGCCGTCGAAAGGAAACAAGCCAGCATCAGAC
>CAZOGV010000016.1:0-27163 GCA_964579225.1 uncultured Akkermansia sp.
TCGAGCATCAGCTGCTCCAAAATCGAACGCAGCGCGCGCGCGCCGGTTTTTAACGACAGGGCTTTTTGCGCGATCGCACCCAGCGCGTCGTCGGTGAAACGCAGCGTCACGCCGTCCATCGCGAAGAGCTTGGCGTATTGTTTCACCAGCGAATTTTTCGTGTCCTGCAACACGCGCTCGAGGTCGGCGAGCTTAAGCGGCGCGAGCACGGAAACCACCGGCAGGCGACCGATGAACTCGGGGATCATGCCGTAGCGGACCAGATCCTCCGGCGCGAGCGAGCGGGACAAGCCCTCGGCGAGCGTATCGGCGTTGGTCGCCACCGGCTTCGCCGCGCCGGCCGAAAGCGTGTGCGCGCCGAAACCTATGCCGCGCGCGCCGAGGCGGCGTTGCACGATGCCGTCGAGCCCCACAAAGGCGCCTCCGCAGATGAAGAGAATGTTCTGCGTGTTCACCTGCACGAGTTCCTGGTTCGGATGCTTGCGTCCGCCTTGCGGGGGGACGTTGCAAATCGTGCCTTCGAGAATCTTGAGCAGTGCCTGCTGCACGCCTTCGCCGGAGACGTCGCGGGTGATGGAGACATTTTCGGTTTTGCGGCCGATCTTGTCGATTTCGTCGATGTAGATGATGCCCGACTCGGCGCGTTTCACGTCGAAGCTGGCGTTCTGAAGGAGGCGCACGATGACGTTTTCCACGTCGTCGCCCACGTAGCCGGCCTCGGTGAGGCTGGTGGCGTCGGCGATGGCGAAGGGCACGTCGAGGATGCGCGCGAGCGTGCGGGCGAGCAGCGTCTTGCCCGAGCCGGTGGGGCCGACGAGCAGGATGTTGCTCTTTTCTACCTCGACGTCGTTGAACTCGGGCGCGAGCGCCTGCCCCGCGGCGTCGGGCGAACCGGCGGCGAAGGTAAGGCGCTTGTAGTGGTTATAGACCGCGACGGATAAAACCTTCTTCGCGTGGTCCTGACCAATGACATGCTCGTCCAGCGTGAGCTTGATCTCGGCGGGCTTGAGGAGGCGAAAGGCCGGCTTGCGATCCACGGCGGGCGTGGAGAGTTCGCGGTCGATGATCGTCTTGCAGACGTTCACGCACGAATCGCAGATATACACGCCCGGCCCGGCGATGATCTTGCGAACCTCGGACTGCGGTTTGCCGCAAAAGGAACAGAGGCTGACGCGAGTGGCCTTGGCCATGATGGGTCGTGGAGAGAGAAGCGGGAGAGACTGGAGCGAAAGCGACCGACGCGCGCGGAGTTTAGGCGGCGGCGGCGGCCGGGGTGATGGCGGCGGTCTCGCCCGCGTTTTCCACCACGTGATCGACGAGGCCGTAGGCCTTGGCCTCTTGCGCGCTCATGAAGTAGTCGCGGTCGGAATCGATTTCTAGCTGCTCGATGGTCTTGCCGGTGTGGCGGGAGATCACCTGGTTGAGCACCTGGCGCCAGCGGATGATTTCCTTGGCCGCGATGGCGATGTCGGCCGCCTGGCCGCCCGCGCCGCCGCTGGGCTGGTGGATCATCACGCGGCTGTGCGGGAGGGCGAAGCGCTTGCCCTTGGTGCCGGCGGCGAGGAGCACGGTCGCCATGCTGGCGGCCTGGCCGATGCAGTAGGTGACGACGTCGCACTGGAGGAAGCGGATGGTGTCGTAGATCGCCATGCCGCCGGTGACGATGCCGCCGGGCGAGTTGATGTAGAGGTGGATGTCCTTCTTAGGGTCTTCCATCTGGAGGAAGAGCAGCTGGGCGATGACCACGTTGGCGACGCCGTCGTCGATCGGCGTGCCGATGAAGATAATGCGATCCTTCAAAAGGCGGGAATAAATATCCATCGACCGCTCCACGCGGCCGTTGTTTTCGATCACCATCGGGACGTAGTAACTCATAAGATGGTGAAGACGTTCACCGCGCGGACGCGGAAGGCAAGCGCGAGGACATGGAGGAAAACAAGGAGCGGCGACACTCCTGTCGCCGAGCGGTGCCCATTCGCCAAAACAAACCTCGGCGACAGGAGTGTCGCCGCTCCTTGGGAACACAAAAAACCCCGCCGCGAAATACGCGGCGGGGCTGTGTTGGAATTCGAACTGAGTCGAACTCGCGTTAAGCGGCGGCGGCCTCGGTCACGACGGCCTTCGAGACCACGAGGTCGATGGCCTTGTCGAACACGATGCTCTGCTGCACAGCGCGAAGGCGGTCACGGTCGTTGGTGAGCTCCTTGACCAGCTTCTCGGGCTTGGTGCCGGTCTGCATGGACTGGCGATAGAGGAAGGCGTCGATGTCGTTGGCCTCGACCGAGAGCTTCTCCTGCTCGGCGATGCGGGCGAGGATGAGCTGGGTCTTTACGCGGGTGGCGGCGGCGGTCTTCGCGTTCGCGATGATGGAGTCCTTGTCCTTTTCGAACTGCTCGGCGGTGAGACCGCGGCGCTGGTTTTCCTGAATGAACTGGCGAACCACGCTCTGGGTCTCCTGCTCGATCAGGCTCTCGGGCACGGCGAAATCAACCTTGGCGACGAGCGCGTCCACGATCTGGCGGCGCTTGCCGTTGGCGTTCTCGTAGTCCTTGCGGGCTTTCAGGTTGTTGCGGACCTTAGCCTGGAGACCGGCGAGGTCGTCCACCTGGTTGGACTTGAAAAACTCTTCGTTGAGCTCGGGCAGCACGCGCTCGCGGATTTCGAGGATCTCGACGGCGTAGCTGGCGTTCTTGCCGGCGAGGGCCGGGGCGGCGGCGAACTCGGCGGGGAAGGTCACGGCGATGTCCTTTTTGTCACCGACGGCGAGACCGGCGAGGGCCTTGCCGAGACCGGGGATGAGGCCTTCGTTTTCACCGTCAACTTCTTCCCAGGTCTGGGGCACGGAGCCGTAGATCTGCTTGTCGGGGGCGATCTCGAGGATGGCCTGGCCGTCCACCGTGCCGGTGTAGGAAAGCTTCACGTAGTCGCCCTTTTGGGAGGCGCGCTCGGCGACCTTGAAGTCGGCGCGCTCGGAGCGGAGAGCGTCGATGCCGGCCTCGACCTCGGCGTCGGTCGGCTCGGTGGCGGTGACGGTCACCGGAATGCCGGCGATGTCGGGCAATTCGAAGGAGGGGCGGAGATCGACGATGAAGTTGATGCCGGCGAACTTGTCCGGGGCGATTTCGCCCTCCTGCACGGAGACGACCTGGATGACGTCGAGCTTCGACTCCTTCAGACCTTCGCGATAGGCCTTGCCCAGCACCTTCTGCTTGAACTCTTCATTCACGGCCTTGCCGTATTGCTTAAGCACCAAGGCGGCGGGGGCCTTGCCGGGGCGGAAGCCGGGGATGTTCACCTGCTTGGCGACTTCACCGATCACGGCCTTGTATTCGGCGGCGACCTCGGTGGCGTCGAGATTGACAGTAAGGGTCTTGCGGCTGGGGGAGACGTCTTGGATTTGGATGTTCACGTTCGGAAATTTCGGCAGGGTTTTGCGGATAGAATCTGGCACGCTACGCACCCGCGCAAAAGCCGGTCAATGCCTGATTCTCACGCTTGCCCGCCCCGGCGCGACCGCGCTTGCTGCGAATTCGTTTTTACCGCCCCGTGCCCAGCCTACGCCAACTTCTCGCCCGCCACCCCACCCTGCTGTTGGCCGACACCTGCTCCACCCGGGTCGAGGTCGCGCTCTGGCGCGGCGGCGAACTCCGCCCGGTCGCCGTCGCCGCCATCGACGCCGAAGCGACATCCGGCCTGCCGGAAGCCGTGCAACGCGTGCTCGCCGCCGCCGCGATCAACGTGCGCTCGCTCGACGCCGTCGCCTTCTGCTCCGGCCCCGGCTCCGTGCTCGGCATCCGCCTCGCCGCCGCGACCCTGCGCACGTGGCGCGCGATCAAGCCCGACCTCGCCCTCTACGGCTACGCCAGCCTGCCCCTGCTCGCCACCGCGCATCCCGGCGTAACCATCATCGCCGACGCCCGCCGCGAAACCTGGCACGCCGTGCGCGCCCGCTTCGCCACCACGCTCGAACGCGTGCCGTCCGCCGAACTCGCCGCACTCGCCGTCGAGGCCCCGCTCGGCACGCCCGCCACTTTCCGCAGCTGGTCAAAACCGCCCGCCGACGCGGCCATTTGCCCGCTCGATTACGCGCCCGCCGAACTTTTCGCCGCCGCGACCGACGCGGATTTGTTCGAACCCGCGCCCGAACCCGACGCGTTCATGCACGAGACGCCCGCCTACGCTACCTGGACGCCGCGCGTCCACCAAGCCCCGAGCGCATGAGCACGCCCTCCAGTCTTCCGCATCGTTGCTGGGCCGAGATTGATCTCGCCGCGCTCGAGCGCAACCTGCGCCTCATCCGCGCCTCCCTGCCCGCCCACATGCGCTACGTCGCCGTGGTCAAGGCCGACGCCTACGGCCACGGCCTGCACCAGGTCGCCGCGCGCCTCATGCACGCCGGCGCCGACCTCTTCGCCGTGGCCAACCTCGCCGAGGCCGCCGCCTTGCGCGAAATTACTCCCGACTGGCCCATTCTCGTGCTCGGCGCGCTCCTGCCCGACGAGGCCCGCTTCGCCCCCGAATACGACGTCGCCGTCACCGTGTCGTCCGTGGACGAGGTGGAGCGCCTCGACCGCGCCGCCGCCGCCGCGCGCCGCCACCTCGACATCCACCTCAAGATCGACACCGGCATGGGCCGCCTCGGCGTTTGGCACGAGGAAGCCGCCCCCGTTTACCTCGCCATCAAACACGCCGCCTACCTGCGCCTCGCGGGCGTGTTCACCCACTTCGCCAGCTCCGACGACGACCCGGACTTCACCGCCGAGCAACGCCGCCGCTTCCTCCACGCGCTCGACACCCATTGCCCGGGCCTCGACCGCGCCAACCTCTTCATCCACGCCGACAACAGCGCCGGGCTCGAAACCATCGAGCAGGCCGGCCCCTTCAACGCCGTGCGCGTCGGCCTCCTCCAATTCGGTATCCAACCCAGCACTACGGCCCTTCTCGCCGAGGTGCGCGCCGAGCCGGTGTTCAGTTTTCGCACCCGCGTCGTGCTGGTCAAAAACCTGCCCGCCGGCGCCAGCATCAGCTACGGTCGCAGCCGCGTGCTCGGACGCGATTCGCGCGTCGCCATCCTCGCCGCCGGCTACGGCGACGGCATCCCGCGCGCGCTCAGCAACCGCGGCGAGGTCCTCATCCGCGGCCACCGTTGCCCCATCCTCGGCCGCGTGACCATGGACCAGACCATCATCGATGTCACCGATCTGCCCGAAACCGCCGCCGGCGACGAGGCCGTGCTGGTCGGCTCGCAAGACGCGGCCGAAATTCCGCTCAAAGAATTCAGCCGCTGGGCCGACACCATCCCGTGGGAAACGCTCTGCTCCGTGACCAAACGCGTCCCGCGCCTCTACCGCACACCGCTCGGCGTTTGAGAAAAAAATATTTTCCCGGGTAACGAAACTTTGCCTTCTCGGAGGTGGCAGGTAACTTCAGTCCAGCGCCATGATTCCCCCACTCGATCCCCGCGAGGCTTGGAGGCCCCTGCCCGCTTCCGCCTGGAACATCGAACTCGCGAGCCATCTATTGCGTCGAGTCGGCTGGACCGCCCGCCCCGAAGACGTGACTCGCGCCGTGCGCGAAGGCCTGCCCGCCACACTGAATCGGCTTTTCCCCACCGTTCCGCCCCCGCTGCCCAAGCCGGTTTTCCTCACCAAAGCCGCCGCCCGCATCAATGAACTCCGGGCCGAAAAACGCACTGTCACCGAACCGAACGCCCTCCGCCTAATCGAACGCGAAGAACGCGAACTCGAGCGCGCCGCCGGGGTCGAGTTCAACCTCAAGTGGCTCCAGGCCGCCGCCGACCCCACGCGCTCCGCCTACGAAAAATGGCTGCTCTTCCTCGCCGATGTTTACGTCGTGAGCATGGAAAAAGTCTATCGCGCCGACTGGATGTTCGAGCACCACGACATCCTCCGAAAAAACGGCGCCGGGCTCGCCCCCGCCCTCGCCAAGGCCGTATCCCGTTCGCCCGCGATGATTCGTTATCTCGATCTGGATCGCAGCTCTCGCAGTGCCCCCAACGAGAACTTCGCCCGCGAACTCTTCGAACTCTTCACCCTCGGCGAGGGCAACTACACCGAAGACGACATCAAAAACTCCGCCCGCGCCTTCACCGGCTATCGCTACACGCAAAAAGGCTTCGAACTGCGCGAGCGCGACCGCGACACCGGTGCCAAAACCATCTTCGGCAAGACCGGAAACTTCTCCGGCGACGACGTCATCGACCTCGCTTTCACCCAACCCGCCGCCTCCACCTTTCTTCCCTCGGAGATGGCGCGTTTCTATCTCACCGAGCGCGGTCTCCCACCCGAGTTCATCGCCCCGCTCGCCGACTCCTGGCGCGGCTCTGGCCATAGCCTCCGCGAACTCTGCCTGCGCTTCTTCGGCTCCATCGCGTTTTATCACCCGAACTTCCGCGCCAACTTCATCAAGAGCCCCGTCCAGTTCTACCTCAGCCTCGTGCAGGACCTCGGCCTCGACGTCCTCCCGCTTCAACGCACCACCCTCCTACCCATCCGCCAGATGGGCCAAAACCTCCTCGAACCGCCCAACGTCCGCGGCTGGGTCGGCGGACGCCTCTGGATCAACTCCTCCACCCTCGCCGCCCGCCGCCAGCTCGCCCAGACACTCTGCACCCCGCTGGACGAGGAGCGCCTCAACGCCGACGAACGCCTCGAACTCCATGCCGCCCAGGACGCCGGCCTCAGTCGCTTCACCGTGGACGACGAGCGCATCCGCGCCTTCACCTCCCTCGGCCCCCAAGGCATCACCGACCGCCTCTGCGATTACTTCCTCCCCGTGCGCGTCACCAGCTCCTACCGCTCTACCCTCGTTAACTACCTCGAAAAAGGTCTCGACGACGACTTCGAGGCCCAGGCCCGCCGCGCCACCATCACCGTGCTCCAATCCCCCGAGTATCAGCTTTGTTGATACACTCTTGATCTTTCTATCCCACGCCATCGCCCCATGAAAACTCTCCTGCCCTCCACCCGCCGCGAGTTTCTCCAGCTCTCCACCAAAGGTATCGGCTTGCTCGCCTTCAGCCGCTTCGCCCCGCAATTCCTCGTGCAGACCGCGATGGCCGCGCCGCTGCCCGAAAAGGACCGCCGCATCCTCGTTCTCGTCCAGCTCGCCGGCGGCAACGACGGCCTCAACACCATCGTGCCCTTCGCCGACGACGCCTACCACACCCTCCGCCCCACCCTCGCGCTCAAGCAGGACAACATCCTCCGCATCGACGACCACCTCGGCTTTCACTCCGCCTGCGCCCCGCTTCACTCGATGCTCGACGAGGGCCGTCTCGGCATCGTGCAAAACGTCGGCTACCCCAACCCCAATCGCTCCCATTTCCGCTCCTCCGAAATATGGGAAACCGCCTCCGCCGCCGACGAGTCTCTCTCCTCCGGCTGGATCGGCCGCTACCTCGACAACGCCTGCGGCGGCACGCCCCAAAAAGGCGGCGACCCCATGGGCATTCACGTCAACGCCGAGGTGCCGCAGGCCTTCGGCGGCACGCTCCCGCACAACACCTACGGCCTCACCCTCGGCACCCGCGCCGGTCGTGCCGGCCGCGACGACGCCGCCCTCCTCGAAAGCCTCGCCGCCATGGGCGGCGACGCCGACCACCAACCCGGCGATACCAATCACACCTTCCTCCGTGCCACCCTCATGGACTCCCTCGTGTCGGAGAAAAAAATCCAGCACATCATCGACCGTAACCGCCCCGAGGCCACCTACCCCAACGGCAGCTTCTCCCAATCCCTGCGCAACGTCGCCGGCCTCATCGCCGCCGGCCTCTCCACCCGCGTTTACTTCGTCTCCCTCGGCGGCTTCGACACCCACGCCAACCAGGCCAGCGCGCACACCAATCTCCTGCGCAACCTCTCCGGCAGCCTCGCCGCCTTCCAGCAGGACCTCACCGCCCGCGGCCTCGACGACCAGGTGCTCACCATGACCTTCTCCGAGTTCGGCCGCCGCGCCTACGAGAACAACTCGCTCGGCACCGACCACGGCACCGCCGCCCCGCTCTTTGTCATGGGAAAACAAATACACGGCCCGCTCCACGGCGCCGCGCCCAAGCTCGACGCCGCCAAAAAAGCCGACCCCGCGTTCAGCACCGACTTCCGCTCCGTTTACGCCACCGTGCTCGACCGCTGGCTCGACTCCCCCGCCGACGAGGTCCTCGGCTCCAAACACGAACGCCTCGGCTTCCTCGGCTGACGTCGAGTTCTGTTTTCGCGCGCCTGATTCAAAACATCTCACCCTGCCGCCCACCCTCAGGCAGCACGTCGATCAAGTCGCCGAAGCGCTCCACCCAATCGTCGAGCTTATCCAGATACGCCTTCGGATCATACGCCGTCTCCGACTTCGCCAGGTCAAACTCCGCCAACGGCCGCGCGCGCTGCCAGTCGCTGCTCTGCCCCTTCGCCTTTGCCACCAGATAATAGCTCACCCGCTCGCCCATCCTCGGCCTGGGCGACATCCGCAACGCCACCTCCGCCGACGCGCGCCGCGGCTTGCCGCCCTCCGCGATCATGCGCTCATACGCATCCGGATTCATGCTCAACACCTCCGCCTTCGCCAAGCGCTCCACCGGCAATTCGCGCGCTGCGATCTGCTCCCGCAGCCACGCCAACCACACCGCCGGCGACTCCGCCTCCAACCCTAGCAAAAACCGGATCAAACGCCCCGTCAGCTCCTTCAAAAACGGCTCGATCCCGCGCGAACGCAGCGCGCTCCCCTTCAAAATTACCCGGTCGCCTTCCCGTAGCGCGTAGTTCTTCGCCTTGTAACACCACATCGCGGCGTAGCTGCCGTCGTATTCCAGATCGATGCCCTCCGGCAGCAGCCGCTCCACCTTCGCGAGCAAGTCCTCCGGCCGCTCAAAATACGTCTCGGACGAAAGGTAGATACCGTCCGTGTCCGCCTCCAAGATTGTGCAGCCCTCCGCCGCGAAACCGTCGATCAACGCCTGCAACAACTCGCGCCCGCGCCGCGTCACCTCCGCCGCCAGCTCGCCGTCGCCAAACTGCGCGCCCGAAAACCCGAGGTAGCCGTAGAACGAGTTGATCAAAATCTTAAAGCTCGCCTGCCGCGCCTGCGCCTCCGCGCGCTCCTCCGCTGTCGCGCCTTTCTTCGCGATGCCTTTGTATTTTAACCGATACTCGCGCAGCTTGCGTAACAGCGGAATGAATACACCGAGCGCGTCGTTCTTCGGGTTGCGGTTCAACAGCAGCAGCAAGCTCGGATACAGCGACGCCACGTCGAAGTGCAGCACGTGCTTGAACACGCCCTCCTGAAAACTCCGTGTGTAGCCGCCCTCGAAGGCCGCCACCTCCGGCGGCACCGGACAAGCCTGCCGCGCATGGTAATACTCCTCTTGAAAAAGCAGATCGATCTTGCCCGACGACCCGCGCAGCGACGCCTCCTGAAGCAGGATCGGAAACGTCTTCACCTGCTCGAAATAGGTCGGCAGCAACACGTCCGCCACCCCCGCCGTCTCGCGCAAATCGTCGCCCAGATACGCGATGAATTTATCCCGATCCTCGCGATACGCCGCCGCGATCTTGTCGCCCGCCAGGTAGGTGCGCTCGTCGTCGTCCGTCGTCACGCCGAAGTAAACCGCCACCTCCTTCAGCCCGTAGCCCTGCAACTCGCGCGCCGTGATGTCGTGCAGCTGCACCAGCAGATAGGTATCGATCACCGTCCGCCCCGGCAGGTCACAGCGCGGAAAATCCACCCAGCGTTCCGCGACCTTGAGGCGGCTGTTGCGAAACTTCGCCTTCTGTCCGAAACGCCCCCACGCGCACGCGACCTTGTGGCGCTTTGCGCGCAGGCGCAGATAATCCAGATCGAACTTAAAGATGTTGTGCCCTTCGATGATGTCCGGATCGAGCTCGGCCAGCGCCGCGTTGAACTCCTCCAGCAAGGCCTTCTCCGCCGCGTCGGTCTCCTCCGCGAGCACCAACATCCGGTTCGCCCCGCCGCAGCGCAGCCCGATCGCCAGCACGCGATCGTCCGCCTTCGTCGCATCGCTAAAGGCCCCGTCGGCCGAATCCGTCTCGATGTCCAACTGACACCGCCGCACACGCCCAAAGGTCAGCCCCTCAAACAACCGCCGCCGTGTCTGCAACAGCCACTGACTCTCCAGCGGCCGGATGACATTGATGCCGCGCGCGCCCGCCACCTTGGCAACACCCTGCCACGCTTCGAAACGCGCCAAATTTTCCGCGTGCGCCAGTTCGACAAAAAAACCATCGCCCTTCAGCCGCTCCCGCGCGACGCCCTCGCTTTCCACGAAAGCCCCCTCCGCCAGCCACGCGAAGGGCCGCAGCGTTTCTGTGCATGCCTCGCGCCCGCCGTCCGTCGTTTCCAGCGCCACGTGGACGACACCCGCGTCGTCCACCCAAAGCCCGCAAAGCGCGCCCGACATGGTCGATTAAGCGCCGACTTTCGTGTAAACCGAGTAAACCGCCAAAAAGATCAGCGCCAGCGCCACCCCCATGAAAACCGGCACCTTGGCGCGACGGCGGTAACCGAGCCCGGCCAGAGCGGATAAACCCAACCACGCGACCAGCTTCAAAATGGCCCACAACGGCCACATGCCCGAGCCGGCTCCGAGCAATTTGGTGACCAAGCCGAATCCGGTTATGAAAACCAGCAGCGAAGCGATACCTGTTACGATCATCACCTTCTTACGCGTCTCCGCCGGAGCCGCGAACGCGTAGAAAGTGAACCCGGTAAGAACCAGGACGGAGAGAACGTGGAGGATGTGATAGAACGTGATGCTCATGAATGGTGAAAAATGTAGCCGGAGAAAAGAAGTGTCACTCCGCCTGTGCCGTATGCCCAAAGGCCTCTAACCTTTTTAAGTTAAGGTGGGAACCGCCGTGCGATGGGTAGCTGTCCGATTTACGGCCTAGCTGAGTTCGCCCGGTTTATTGGCTCCCGGATTGATTCAAAGGCAAAGAGCGTGTGAAGGGCACCTCGAACACTGCAGGGTGACACCTGCAACGTAGGTCGCCCCACCCCTCCGTCAACCGTCATCCCGCGCGGTTTTTTCTTTTCTCTTTCGGCCCCGCCGCTTCCCGCGTTGCCTTCTCCGATGCGCCTACTGGTTTCCAACGACGACGGCATCCACTCCCCCTTCCTTCACGCGCTGGTCGCCGCCCTGCGCGACGCCGGCCACGATCTTTACGTCGTCGCCCCGCTCACCGAGCAGAGCTGGACCGGCGCGAGCAAATGCCGCCACCGCCCCGTCGTCTCCGCCGTCTGCGACCACGGCCTCGGCGTGCCCACCTGGACCGTGGACGGCACGCCATCGGATTGCGTCAACATCGCCCTCGCCCACCTCATCCCCGGCCTCGCCGCCGGGCTCGATGGTGTCGTCACCGGCATAAATCTCGGCCTCAACACCACCCTCGGCTTCATGAACGCCAGCGGCACCATCGCCGCCGCCTGGGAGGGCGCGCTGCACGGCCTGCCCGCCATGGCCTGCTCGCAAGATCTCGGCTACGAAGAATGGCGCGCGCTCACCGAAACCAAATCCCTCGCCGGCCTCGACGCCGTGCGCGAGACCATCGGCCATTCCGCCGCCCACGCCGCCCGCCTCGCCGGCGAACTCCTCCCCGCCACCGGCCGCGAAAAATTCGTGGTGCACAACCTCAACTTCCCCGCGCTCTGCACCCCCGCCACCCAAGTCGTCGCCACCGTGCCCGCGCGCGTCATCGTGCCCGGCCTGTTCAGCCCGGCGGCCGACGACGGCACCCACCGCTTCGTGTTCTCCGAGGCCATCGACCGCTCGCCCCCCGGCCTCGTCACCGACAAAGCCACCGTCTCCGCCGGCCACATCAGCCACAGCGTGCTAGACTACACCCGCGTCTGACGCCCCAAGGAGCGGCGACACTCCTGTCGCCGATTAAACGCTCCATCGGCGACAAGAGTGTCGCCGCTCCTTGAACTCACGTCCCCAGCCTCGCGCTTGCCTCCTCGTGACCAGTCGCTTTCTTAATCCGTAGATATGAGCGTAGCCGAACTACAATCCACCATCAGCCGCTTGACCGCCCCCCAAAAACGCGCGGTGGCGCGCTACATTCAAAGACTGACCGAGGAGGAATCCGCCACCCGCGCCGCCAAAATAGGCCGCCTACTTCGAGCCACCGACGCAGCGCCCAAGTATACCGTCGAGCAGATAAAGACCCTGCGCAGACGCCCGGCGGCGAAAGCGTGAAGCCCTACGCCGTCGTCGTCGTCGGCCCCGCGCTTCCTTTCGTGAGAAGCTGCCCGCGCCTCACGTTCCAGTCCCTTCAACGCCTTTTCGACGCGCTGGGAAAACATCCGCACGCCGCCCCGGACTTGACCGAAAGATCCGACGACGGTCGCGAACTCCACACCCGCTTTCTCCAGCGTTGCGCAGTCTCCTACTGGCTGGACGAGGCCGCGCGAGAAGTTCGCGTAGTCAAAATCGAGCCCTTAGGACGCTAGATCCTCCATTCGTTTGCGTCCCATGCCCGACCTCCTCACCCACGCCGCCACCCTGCGCGACGCCGTTGACCGCCTCACCTTCGGCCCGTCCGTCGCCTGCACCTACAATCCGCTTCGCTACGCTTGGGCCCCGCACGCCGCCTACCTCACCCGCTACGGCGCGGGCCGGAAGCGCGTCGTCTTCCTCGGCATGAACCCCGGCCCCTTCGGCATGGCGCAGGTCGGCGTGCCCTTCGGCGAAGTCGCCGCCGTGCGCGACTGGCTGCGTATCCAGGAACCCGTTACACGCCCCGAGCCCGAGCACCCGAAACGCCTCGTCACCGGCTTCGCCTGCACCCGCAGCGAAGTCAGCGGTCGCCGCCTCTGGGGCCTGTTCGCCGACCGCTTCGGCACCGCCGAGGCCTTCTTCGCCGATCACTTCGTGCTCAACTACTGCCCGCTCGTCTGGATGGCCGAAAGCGGCGCCAACCTCACGCCCGACAAACTCACCGCCGCCGAGCGCGCCTCCGTGGACGCCCCCTGCCGCGCCCACCTCCGCGCCGTGCTCGACGTCCTGCGCCCCGAGCACCTCGTCGGCGTCGGCGGCTACGCGGCCAAGAAGTTCGAGGAGATATCCACCCCCGCCGACACCTGGAAGATCACGCAAATCCTCCACCCCAGCCCCGCCAGCCCCGCCGCCAACAAAGGCTGGCCGCACGAACCCATCCGCACCCTCGTCGAGGCCGGCATCTGGAAATAACTCGTCCCCGCCGTCATTATCCGCGCCCATCCGCGATTAAAAAACCTGCCATGATCGAAGTCGAAAACCTCACCCGCGTGTTCCGCATCTACAAAAAGCCGCCCGGCTTCTGGGCTGGTGTGCGCGGGCTGTTTCATCGCGAATTCGAGGAACTCGCCGCCGCCAAGGACATTTCCTTTTCCATTCGCGAGGGCGAGTTCGTCGGCTTTCTCGGCCCCAACGGCGCGGGCAAGACCACCACGCTCAAGATGCTCGCCGGCCTCATCCACCCGACCTCCGGCCACGCCCGTGTCGCCGGCTACGAGCCCGGCAAACGCGAAAACGACTACCGCCGCATCTTCGCCCTCGTGCTCGGCCAGAAAAACCAGCTCTGGTGGGATCTTCCCGCGCAGGAAAGCTTCCTCCTCCTCCGCCACATCTACGGCATACCGGCCGCGCAATTCCAGGCCACGCTCGACGAACTGGTGGACCTCCTCGGCGTGCGCGAAAAACTCCGCACCATGGTGCGCGAACTCTCCCTCGGCGAACGCATGAAGATGGAGCTCATCGCCGCCCTGCTCCACCGCCCCAAGGTGCTTTTCCTCGACGAGCCCACCATCGGCCTCGACGTCATCTCGCAGCGCGCCGTCCGCAACTTTCTGCGCGACTACAACCGTCGATACCGCACCACCATCCTGCTCACCAGCCACTACATGGCGGACATCCAGGAACTGTGCGACCGCGTCATCGTCATCGACAAAGGTCGCAAGATCTACGACGGCGACCTCGACCTACTGCAGTCGGCCGGCGGGCGCAAAAAAATCGTGCGCTTTCGTCCGGTCGAGCTGCCCTTTTCCGGCATAGATCAATTCGCCGCCTACGCGCCCCAGGCCACCGAGGACGGCGAAATCATACTCCACGTGCCGAATCCCGAAATAGTCGTCGTCACGGGTCGCATCCTCGCCGCCGGCGCGGTGGCCGACATCGCCATCTCCGACGTCCCGCTCGAAGACATCATCGCCGATCTTTTCAACGCGCAACCCGCCGCCGCATCGGTCGTCGCCACTTAACCGATTCGGTTTAATTTCTCCGATTTAAACCAGATTGGTTAAACCGCCCATGAGTCGTCCCACCTGTTACCGTTGTTTTTGGCCCCAGGCCCAGTGCTGGTGCGGATCGATCACGCCGATGCCGACGCAGACGCGCTTCGTTTTTTTGATGCATCCGAAGGAGTTTAAACGCGAGAAGGCCGGCACCGGGCGGCTTACGCATCTGTGCCTGCCGAACAGCGAAATTCAAATGGGTGTGGAGTTCGACGCGCACCCGGCCACGCAGGCCTTGATCGCCGATCCGGCCAACCACTGCGTGCTGCTTTATCCCGGCGCGGGCGCGCTCAACCTGTCGCACGGCGAACTCAAACCCGAGGAACTCGGCGGACGCCGGCTGGTGGTGTTTCTCCTCGATGCCACCTGGTCCTGCGCGCGCAAAATGCTGCGCCTTTCCCCCACCCTTCAAGCTCTGCCGCGCATCATGTTCACGCCGGAGGCGCCGAGCCGGTTCGTGATAAAACAGCAGCCGATCGAGGGTTGCCTGAGCACCCTGGAGGCGACGCACGAGAGCCTGCTGGCGTTGGCCCGTTCGGGGCTGGACGCGTATGCGGACCCGGCGCAGTTGCTCGACCTGTTCGACCGCATGCAGAAGTTCCAGATCGAGTGCGCGCTCAACCCGGATCTCGGCGGCTATCGACGCCGCGCCTACAGCGAACCCGGCGAACGCGCCGCGCCGCAGGGCCGCAGCGCCAAGCGGCGGCGGCGCTTCGCGGTGTAGGGCGGGGTCGCCGCACCCCGCCGAGGCTTGACGCACGGGTGAACGGCGGGGTGCGGCGACCCCGCCCTACAAATTCCCTCAGGCCAGCCGATCCCGCCCGGCCGCCTTGGCTTCGTAGAGCGCGCGGTCGGCGGCGGCGATGAGTTCGCGACCGCTTTCGCGCGTGGTATTCCACTCGGCTAGGCCGATGGAGACGGTGCAGCCGAGCAGGCGCACGGCGGCCAGAATGCCTTCGCCGATGCGGCGCCCCGCGACGGCGTCGGCATGAGGAGCCCACACCGCAAATTCATCACCGCCCCAGCGCACCCCGGTGCCTTCCTCGCGCACCGTTTCCTCGATGGCGTGCGCTACGGCGGTGAGCACCTGGTCGCCAGTGGCGTGGCCGTGGGTGTCGTTGATCGCTTTAAAATTATCCACATCGAGCAACAGCACGGTGAACGCGCGGCCGAATTTCACCGCACGCTCCACCTCGCGATCCAACAACCGGATACCCTCGCGACGATTAAAGAGACCGGTGACTTGATCGCGCGCGGCCAGGCGGCGCAGCTCGGCCAGCGTGTCGTGCATCTTAATCGAATAACGCAGCGAGCGCTCTAGGGCGCGGGGACTTAGCTCGAATTTCACGAGGTAATCGAAAGCCCCGAGATTGAGCGCCTCGGTGTCCACCGCGCCGGAATTCTCACTGGTGAGAAAAATAATCGGAACATCGATTTCTTGCCGCACGACCTCCCGCAACAGCTCTAATCCGGAGCGCGGCCCTAGTTGGTAATCGAGCAGACAAGCGGTGAAGGCAGTCTCTTTAAGCGCGAGCAAGCCGTCCTCGTAGGTGGCAGCCCAGTGTAACTCGAATTTTTCGCCGACGAATTTCCCAAAGACGGCATCCACGATACGCGCCTGAGCGCGATCATCATCGATCAACAACACTTTCCGAAGGGCCGGGGTCTGGGGCATGCAAGGTAAAACGGCATTGGCACGGCATCGGCGCAAGCCTCCCCTTGCGCCGGGCCGGGACGTGTGGCCTGTTCCAAACCATGCTTACGCGTCGCATTCAGATCGAGGTCCGCTACGCCGAGACCGACATGATGGGAGTCGTTTACCACGGCAGCTACCTGCCTTGGCTGGAAGTCGCGCGCACCGCCATGCTCGCCGCCGAGGGCATTCCCTATCGCGAACTGGAAGCCGCCGGGTTTTTCCTGCCGGTGATCGAGATCAACATGCGCTATCTGAAGCCCGCGAAATATCCGGATGTGGTCACGGTGACGGCGGTGATGCGCGAAAAACCGTCGCTGCGCATCCGTATCGATTACGAGCTTCATCGCGGCGCGGAAAAACTGGCCGAGGGGCACACCTCACACGTGTTCATCGACAAGGAAGGCCGTCCGGTGCGTCCGCCTGCGGAGTTCCTCGCGGTGATGGCGACGAAGTTCCGCTGAGTGCGGCGTCCGCGGGTAGGGCGTGACCGCCGGGCGCGCCGCTCGTCTTGTATTTCCTTGGGCGGAATTGCGTCCCGTCCGGCGACGGGGACGTCGCCGCTCCGCTCAGATCCCCTCCGCCACGTATTCGGCGAGCACGACGGGGTCGTTCTCCGCCGCGCGGAAACCCGCGAGCGCATCCCGCGCGCTGAGGCGCGCCAGCGCCCACACGGCGTGCGCGCGGACCAACGGCGGCGCGGGCTCGACGCGGGCCGGATCGGCGAGGCGGGCGAGCGCGGGCAGGCATTCGCGGGCGTTTGTATTCGCCGCGACAATACAGGCGTTGCGCAGCAGGCCCGCGAGTTTCACGCGCTTGATCGCGGTGCCGCGAAACAGCTCGGCGAAACGCGCGGGCGTGAGTTCCAGAATCTCGGTCAACGCGAGCCGGCCGATCTCGGGGCGGCCCTTCACCAATACTTCGCGGCTGGCCTGCGCGAAACGATTCCAGGGGCAGACCTCCAGGCAGGTGTCGCAACCGTAGATGCGGTGGCCGATGCCGGCGCGAAGTTCGCGCGGGATGACGCCCTTGTTCTCGATGGTGTGATACGACACGCAGCGGCGCGCATCGACCACGCCAGGCGCGGCGAAGGCGTTGGTCGGGCAGGCGTCGATACAGCGGGTGCATTTGCCGCAAAGCCGGCCGGCATGGGTGTCCTCCGGCTCGCGGCCCGGCAACGGCGCGTCGGCGGGGAGCTCGAGGCGGGTAAGGATACAGGCGAGGAAGAGCCAGTTGCCGAACTCGCGCGATATCAGCATGGCGTTTTTCCCGGTGAAACCGAGACCCGCGCGGGCGGCCCAGCCGCGTTCGAGCACGGGGCCGGTATCGACGTAGTAGCGGTGATCGGTCGGGCCGATGCCACCCTCGGCCTCCAGCACGAGTCCGGCTTCCGCGAGTGCGACCTTGATGGTGTCGTGGTAATCTGAATACAGCGAATACCGCGCCCAGGCGGGCGCGGCCGGAGCGCGCGGCGCGGCGCCAGGGAGCGCGTCGGGCGGCGCGTAGTTTACGCCGAGCATCACGAGGGTGCGCGCGCCGGGCAGAATCAGCTCGGGGTTACCGCGTTTCTCCGCGCCGCGCTCCAGCCAGGCCATGTCGGCGTGGTGACCGGCGGCGAGCCACTCGCTCAGGCCGGGGCCGAAGGTGGGCTCCACGCGGGCGAAGCGCACGGCGTCAAAGCCGAGTCCGCGCAAGCGGGCGCGGATGCGTTCCGCACCGGATTGATCGAGGGTCGCCATCACGGGGAGATGCCTGCGGAGGCCCGACCGGCTCAGCGCCGGGGCGGCGGTTTCCAGAGGCCGCGCGCGCGCAGATAATCGGTCGCGTCGCGGCGATAGACGCGCAGGACGTGTTGCACGACTTCGAGCTGCGGACGGTTGTCGGTGAGGATGACGCTGCCGGACTGGCGGTAGATCGGGTCGCGCACGGCGTAGAGTTCGCGGATGCGTTTCTCGGGGTCCTCGACGTCGAGGAGCGGACGCGAGCGGTTGCCCGAGGTGCGGCGCAGGATAGTCTCGACCGTGGCGTGCAGGCAGATGACGACGCCGCGTTTTTTGAGTTCGTCGAGCATGCCGGGCTGGATGATCAGGCCGCCGCCGCAGGCGACGACGGTGCGTTCGGCAGGGTGGCCGTTTTCGATGAATTCGCGCTCCATGCCGCGAAAGACGGCCTCGCCGTCGGTCGCGAAAATCTCGGGGATGGGGCGGCCTTGGAGGCGCTCGATCTCGTGGTCGCTGTCCACCCAACGGTGATTCAGGCGCGCGGCCAGGATGCGGGAGACGGTGGTTTTTCCCGTGCCCATGAATCCGACCAGATAGAGATTAACGTCTTGTGGCTGCATCGCGCGGCGCGAGGAGAAGCCCCGCGCACGGTGCTTGCCAACCAAAAGTCACGCGCAGATCGCGCGGCGGCGTGACAGTAAATGACATCAAGTCCATACCTGCTCCCCGATGCACAGGTTGAACCAGCTTACCACAACACCCGTGCGGGAGGCTTGGACGTTAGGGCCTGTAACTAAATAAGTGTCACAAGTTGGCGCGGAGATTTTGGTCGCCGGCAAGGCGCGCTTGAGGGCGCATCTTCTCGCGGGCTGTAACCGCCCCCTCAGCGTCAGCACCCGGCCGGTCTCCAACCGGCAGGCGACGGCGCTGCGCTTGGCCGCGCAATCGCTCAACCGCGTCGAGTTAGCGCTGGGCGATTGGTTCCGGCGCATGCGCGCCAAACTCGGCCCGGCCGGGGCCGTTACCGCCGTCGCCCACAAACTGGCGCGGATACTCTACACCATGATCAAGACTCGCACGGCCTTCGATCCCCGAAAATCAGGCAATCCCGCCCTCCTTCACCAACGCAAGGAACGCTCTCTGCAAAAGCAGGCCGCCCTCCTCGGCTTTACCCTCCAACCAGTCTCGACAGGCGCTGTTTCTTAAAAGGAGTCGATCAACCCGGTGCCGCTGCCGAAGCGCCACCCCGTAAGCTTGATGGTGAGCCCAAGTTGCCTCCTCCCCGTCTCCGTCCCTCCACCAGCATACCAGCTCTACCAGCTTCAGTTCCCCTTGCCACGTCGCACCGCGTCGTTCGCCTTGGCAACCAACACGCCGATGTCCGAACAGCCTGACCAGCCTCGCCCGCCCGCCGCCCCGCTCGAACCGCTCCCGCCGCCTCCGCCCGAGGCGGTCGCGCACTTCACGCCCGAGGTGCTCAAACGCCTCGCCGACTACGGCGAACAACTCGCCACCGGCGGCGTCGTTCGCGGCCTCATCGGCCCGCGCGAAATCCCGCGCCTCTGGGATCGCCACCTGCTCAACTGTGCCGCGCTCGCCGAGGCCATCGGCGAAAAAGAAACCGTCGCCGACATCGGCACCGGCGCCGGCCTGCCCGGCCTCGTGCTCGCGCTCGTGCGTCCCGACCTCAAAATCATCCTCGTCGAGCCGCTCCAGCGCCGCTGCGACTTCCTGCAGGAGATGATTCTCCGCTACCGCTTCGGCCCGCGCGTCAGCATCCGCCGCGGCAAGGCGCACATGATAAAACCCTGCGAGGCCGACGTCGTCACCTCCCGCGCCGTCGCCGCGCTCGAGACGCTCGCCGGCTGGAGTTTCCCCCACCTCAAAATCGGCGGACGACTGCTCGCCCTCAAAGGCGACCGCGCCGACGAGGAACTCGCCGCCGCCCTGCCCGAGCTGGCCCGCTGGGCCGCCGACACCGAGGCGAAGGTGATCAACGCCGGCGAAGCCTGGCTCCCCGCCCCCATCAAAATCGTCAGCGCCCCGCGCCGGAAGTAAAGTGGCACAGGCAAGAATGCCTGTGCTCGGGCTGACCGAAACCCACCAAAGCCACAGGCAAGAATGCCTGTATCACGCCTCACAGAAAATACCCGCGCTGCTTGTCCGAGATCGGCAGCGCCGCGCGCTCCATCACCTGGAGCAGATCTTCCCATACCGCGCGCTTCGAGCGGTTGCTCTTGCTCTGCAGCACGTAGCTCGGGTGATACGTGATCATCAGGGGCCGCCCCGCCAACTCGCGCCACGTGCTGCGCACATCCGGCAGCTTCGTCACCTTCTCCGCCAACAAGGCCTGCGCGGCTGTGAGCCCCAGCCCCACGATCAATTCGGGCTTCACGATCTCCACCGCCGCGCGCACGAACGCCATCGCGTAGTCGAGCTCGGCCTGCGTCACCACGCGCTTGTCCTCGCTCGCCCCGGGCGGACGCCACGGCACCAGATTGCACACGTAAACATCCGCCGGCTTCAGACCCGTCGCGCGTATCATTTTTCCCAATACATCGCCGACCGGATCGAGAAACGGATCGCCCTCCAGTCCCGCCTCCGAACCCAGCGCGTCGCCGATAAACATCACCCGTGCATCCAGCGCGCCCGAGCCGAGCACCGGCGCGCGTTCGTTTTTCAAAAACTGCGCGCACACCGGATCGGCCGTCACCGCCGCCTTCAAGGCCGCCCACCGCGCCGCTTTGTCGCCCTCGGGCAACGCCACCACCGGGGGAGGCGGCAAAGCCACCGCCGGAGCCGCCGCCGGCAAAGGCTTCACGTGCGCGACCGCCGCCGCCGCGCGCGGCGCGGCGACGACCGGCTTTTCCGCCGCCGCAGCCTGCGCCACCGGAGCCACCGCCGGCCCGGCCGCCGCCACGCGCGCCTTCACCAGCGCCCGCAGGCCGCGCAGCGTTTCCTCCGTAACGGGCACCGTCGTCTCGCCCTCGGCCCTCAGCCGGAGCAACTCGTCGGAAATAGCCTGCAAGACCGCGCGCATTGTTGGCTCAGCTTTGGCGGGAGAGCATCAGCTTCTCCACATATTTGCCCAAAAGATCGAATTCCAGATTCACCGGATCGCCCGCGCGTTTCTCGTGCAGATTCGTCGCCGCCACGGTGTGCGGGATCAGCCACACCGCGAACAAGTCGGCCTCCGTCTCCGCGACCGTCAGCGAGATGCCGTCGATGGCGATGCTGCCCTTGTGGATGAGATATTTTCCCATGCCCGCCGGAGCCTTGACGCGCAGATAACGATCCGCGCCGCGCGCCTCGAAAATCTCCACCACGCCGAGCCCGTCCACATGCCCGCTCACAAAGTGCCCGCCCATCTTGCCGCCGAAACTCAGACTGCGCTCCAGGTTGACCGCCGAGCCGACCTGCAAGGCCGAGAAACTCGTGAGCCGACGCGTCTCCTCCAGCACGTCGAACTCGATGCCGGCGGCGTCGAATTTCACGACGGTGAGACAACAGCCGTTGACCGCGATGCTGTCGCCGAGGGCGATGTTTTGCAACGCCGCGCGCGCCGCGATGCGCAGTTTCCACGCGTCGCCCCCGCGCTCGAAGCGCTCCACGCGTCCTGTTTCCTCGATGATGCCGGTGAACATGTCGGTTAAAAGAAACGCGCACCGTGCGCCGCCCCCCCGCCCTCCGCAAGCCCGCGCCGCAAGTAGCGCAGGCGTCTCGCCTGCACTCACTCCGCCGCGTAAGCCGCCGCGATCAAACGCGCCAACGCGTCCGCGTCCGATTCCAGCCGCGAGGCCACGCCCCGCACGGACCAACGCCCGTCCTTCTTTTCCAAGGTGTAGCTCCGCACCCCCGCCCCCGTCGGCGAGAGCGCGGTCAACATCTTCTTGGACGGCCCGCCGCCCGGCGCTCGACGCCACTCGCTCCAGCGCTCGTCCCAGACGCGAAATTGGGAGCAATGAAAACTCACCGTATGGCGCTCCGTCACCCCGGCCGCCCGCTCCGCGCCGGAGACCTTGCGGTTCACGATCTGCATGGCGGGTTTGTCCAACTCGACCAGCCGCCAGGCCTCGCCGTTTTCATCAAGCCCGAGCCACCTGCCGTCGCGCTCGACAAACAAGGCCTCTTGCAAGGCGGCCGCCTGCTCCTCGATCTCGCGCGAATCCAGCTCCGCCCTCTCCCCCGCGCAACCGGCGGCAAAGCACGCAAGCGCCGCGGCGATAAATAGGCCAAAAACAAAGCGCATGCGGTGCGTCGGAAGCATCGCGCCATCGTGCCCGCCCCCGTCACCCTAGCGCAAGTCGCCAGCGCGCGAACATCCTCCCCCGCCTGAAACATTGACCCGCCTCCCCGCGACGCGCTTTGCTCTCCCCTTTTCCTTCCCGCATCCCTCCCGCCATGGCCACGAACTGCACTGAATACGACTTCCTCCAAATCGAGCCCCACTGGCAAAAATTCTGGTCGGATACCGCCGCCTTCCGCACCCCCGCCATCGATCCGTCGAAGCCCAAATACTACGTGCTCGACATGTTCCCCTACCCCTCCGGCGCGGGCCTCCACCTCGGCCATTGCGAGAACTACGCCATCACCGACATCCTCGCCCGCTACCAGCGCGCCCAGGGCAAAAACGTGCTCTACCCCATTGGCTGGGACGCCTTCGGCCTGCCCACCGAAAACTACGCGGTCAAAACCGGCCGCCACCCGCGCGAGGTCACCATCGAAAACGTCGCCACCTTCCGCCGCCAACTGAAGGCCATCGGCGTCTCCTACGACTTCGAGCGCGAGGTGGACACCACCGACCCGCGCTACTTCCGCTGGACCCAGTGGATCTGGCTCAAACTCTTCGAGCGCGGCCTCGCCTACGTGGAGGAAAAACCCGTCTGGTGGTGCCCCGCCCTCGGCACCGTGCTCGCCAACGAAGAGGTCATCGACGGCCTCTCCGAGGTCGGCAAGCACCCCGTCGAGCGCCGCCCGCTCCGCCAATGGGTGCTCCGCATCACCGCCTACGCCGAGCGCCTGCTCGCCGACCTCAAACTCGTTGACTGGCCCGACTCCACCAAGCGCATGCAGGAGGCATGGATCGGCCGCAGCGAAGGCGCGGAAATTCTCTTCGCCCTCGAAAACCCCGCCCTCGGCGACCTCAAGGTTTTCACCACCCGCCCCGACACCCTCTTCGGCGCCACCTTCATGGTCATCGCGCCCGAGCACCCGCTCGCCGACGCCCTCACCACCCCCGCCCAACGCGAGGCCGTCTCCGCCTACCGCAAACTCGCCGCCGCCAAGTCCGACCTCGAACGCACCGACCTCGCCAAGGGCGAAAAAACCGGTGTCTGGTCCGGCTCCTTCGCCATCAACCCCGTCAACGGCCACAAGATCCCCGTCTGGATCGCCGACTACGTCATCATGGGCTACGGCACCGGCGCCATCATGGCCGTGCCCGCCCACGACGAACGCGACTTCGCCTTCGCGCAAAAATTCAACATCCCCGTCGTCCAGGTCATCGAGCCCGACCACTCCGAGGGCCGTAATGGAAATTCCACTACCGAGCTGCCCTACACCGGCGACGGCATCCTCGTCCACTCCGACGGCTACAGCGGCCTGCCCTGGGCCGAGGCCAAGGCCAAAATCACCGCCGACCTCGCCGCCCGCGGCCGCGGCCAGGCCACCATCAACTACAAGCTCCGCGACTGGCTCTTCTCCCGCCAGCGCTACTGGGGCGAACCCTTCCCGCTCGTCTGGGTCAACGCCGACGACTACGCCGCCGCCACCGCCCACGCCAAGGCCGCCGGCACCACCCTGCCCCTGCCCGCCGCGCCCGTCATCTGCGTGATCGACGGCGAGACGCGTTACGCCCTGCCCATCCCCGAGGCCTCCCTCCCGCTGCGCCTGCCCGAGACCAAGACCTACCAGCCCACCGGCACCGGCGAGAGCCCGCTCGCCGCTATCACCGAGTGGGTGGACATCTGGTTCGACGCCGCCACCGGCGCCGCCGTGCCCGCCACCGAGCCGCGCCCCGCGCTCCACTACGTCCGCGCCCGCCGCGAGACCAACACCATGCCCCAGTGGGCCGGCAGCTGCTGGTATTACCTCCGCTACCTCGACCCGCAAAACGACGCCGCCATCGCCGATCCCGCCGCGCTCGATTACTGGAAGGGGCCCGATATCTACGTCGGCGGCGCCGAGCACGCCGTGCTCCACCTCCTCTACGCCCGCTTCTGGCACAAGGTCCTCTACGACCTCGGCGTCGTGCCCACCCCCGAGCCCTTCACCCGCCTCTTCCACCAAGGCATCATCCTCGGCGAGGACGGCGAAAAAATGTCCAAGTCCCGCGGCAACGTCGCCAACCCCGACGACATCATCCGTAGTCACGGCACGGATACGCTGCGCCTCTACTTGATGTTCCTCGGCCCGCTCGAGGCCATGAAACCGTGGAACCCAAACGGCATCGAGGGCGTGCACCGCTTCCTGCAAAAAGTCTGGCGCGAGTGCGTCGAGCGCGACACCGGCGCGCCCCACCCCAAGCTCTCCGACGCCCCCGACGCCACCCCCGCCGAACTCTCCAAGCTCCTCCACGAAACCATCAAAAAAGTCGGCGACGACATCGCCGGCCTGCGCTTCAACACCGCCATCTCCGCGATGATGATCTTCGTGAACGCGTGGCAAAAAGCCGAGCGCATCGCCCGTCGCGACGCGTTGACCTTCCTGCAGCTCCTCGCGCCCTTCGCCCCGCACATCGCCGAGGAACTCTGGGCCCGCCTCGGCGGCGCCGCCATCGCCCCCACCGCCGGCTCCGCGCCCTGGCCCGTCTACGACGCCGCCAAGCTCGTCGCCTCCGAGCTCAAGGTCGTCGTCCAGGTAAACGGCAAGAAGCGCGCCGAACTGCTCCTCCCCGTCGGCACCACGCAAGACGCCGCCCTCGCCGCCGTGCAGGCCAGCGCCGACGTGCGCCCGCATCTCGACGGCAAGGAACTGAAGCGCGTCGTCTACGTGCCCGGAAAAATCCTCAACATCGTCGTCGCCTGACGCGCCGCGCCAACGGGTTTTCGCGAGCGGATTTCTTCCCCGGATTCCCTTCGAAAACCCGTCTTCGCGCCCTCGCTACGTATGTTTGCGAGAACGCTCCCTTGGCCTTGTTTATCCCCCTGGGGAGCTTTACCTAGAGACATGCAAATCAAGCTCATTGCCACCCTTTGCGCCGTCTTGTTTGTCGGTGGCTCACTGGTTTTCGCGCAGACTTCCTCAAAGCGCAAAAGCCCCACCAGCAAGTTCTACGTCGCCGAGGTCGAAGGCTTCGCGCAGGTAAACACCGGCGAAAAAATCGAGGACCTCACCGAGAAATCCGTCTTCGACGCCGAGGGCACCATCATCGAGACCAAACCCGATTCCACCAACGCCCTCGTCATGTCCAACGGCGTCGGCATCTACTTCGCCCCCGACACCAAGCTAATCGTCAAGCGCTTCCTCCAGGAGCCGTTTATGCCCAACCGCACCGACCTCGAGTCCGAGCCCTCCGTCTCGCAGACTCGCACCGAACTCACGCGCGGCGCCGTCGGCATCTGCACCGGCAAGCTCGTCGCCGGCAGCTCGATGATCTACAACACCCCGCATGCCAGCCTCAATATTCTCAGCCAGAACACGCAAAAGTTCACCGTGCAAGTGAGCGACGAAGGCACCGTGGTCACGCTCGTCGAGGGCGCCATCACCCTGCGCGGTGACAACATGGCCGGAGGCGAATCCCTCCAACCCGGCCAACAGGCCGTCATCAAGCCCCGCGGCATCAACCAGCCCCCGGAAATCACCATCGGCCCCATCCCCGACGACCAGCGAGAGATGCTCGAAAACATGGTCAACGGCGCCTGCCAGGCCCGCAGCAAGGTGTATTTCGACACCGTCGAACGCCTCAACAACGTGGACGGAACCACCAGCGACCTCCTCCCCGTGCCGGTGTCCCCCCTCAATCCCGCCGAAGTCGGCCCCATAGTCAGCCCCGCCCGCCCTTGAGCCCCGACCACGACTTTACCGCCTTGGCCACGACGCCCTCCCCCCGCATCCAAAATTCCACTACGATGCCAAGCACGCCGACCTCCGGCCGGGCCGGTCGCCGCGCCGCCTCGGCCGCCGCCCTGCTCCTCGCCCTCGCCGCCGCCTCTCCGGCCCACGCGCTCTTCCGCTTCAACGACGGCCGCGACCAGGTTTACGTCACCGCCTACGTCGCCGCCGGCTACGACTCCAACGTCTTCAGCAGAGGCACCGGCGATAACGCAGACCTCGTTTTCACCGGCGGAGTCGGCATGGAATACTCCCGCAAGGCCGGCATGATCGGCGTCAACGCCCGCCTTGGCTGGGATTTCGGCACCTTCGACTCCTTCAGCTCCGAGGACTACCTCAACCCGCGCGCCTCGCTCGAATTCACCAAGGGCACGGGTCGCACCACCGGCGCCGTCCAGTTCAACGTCCGCCGCGAATCCCGTCCCGACCCCACCATCGGCCTGCGCACCGAGTCGTGGCACTACGGCTTCAACCTCAACTACCGCTACCCCGTCATCGAACGCTATTCCATCGCCGGCAACATCGGCTGGGATCGCACCGATTACGTGGATGGCGGCGTCATTTTCTCCGACCTGGACACCCTCAACATCGGAACCGACGTATTCTACAGCTGGCGCTCCGACCGCGATCTGATCGGCGGTTATCGTATTCGCTTCAGCGACTCCCAGGCCAACTCCCAAAGCACCGACCACAGCATCTACGCCGGCGTCAGCGGGCGCATCTACAGCAAACTCAGCGGCTCCGCCCGCGTCGGCTGGACCCACCGCATCACCAGCTACCCCGGCGGCATCAGCGACGACACCAACGACGGTCTCTACGCCTCCCTCGCCAGCACCTGGCCCGCCACCCGCAAGGCCACCTTCACCGTGTCGGCCACTCAAGATTTCAACACCACCTCGACCAACTTCCAGACCCGCAGCACTTCGGGAGACATCCGCGGACAATTTTCCCACACCGTTAAATTCTCCACCAACGCCAACCTCGGCGGCGGTCGCACCGAATACATCAACGGCTACGGCCAAAACGCCCCCGCCATCACCCCCGGCTTCAACGGTCAGGATCGCACCGACCACTACGTCACCGCCGGCGTCGGAGCCGTTTACACGATCAACTCGCATTTCACCGTGTCCACCGGCTATACCTACCACCGCAACTGGTCCACGCTCTCCGGTTTCGATTACACCCGACACTCGATCAACCTCACCCTGTCCACACGTTGGTAAGCCCACGCCGCCCGCCATGACCTACCTTCGCCCGCTCCTTCTCCTCCTCGGCCTCCTGCTCGGCTCCGCCGCCATTGCCCAGGATGTCGAGTCCTCTCCCCGCCCCGCCTCCGGCACGACCAGTTCGCCTTCGTCCTACGTGCTGACCAACACCGACCGCATCCGCGTCGCTG
>CAZOGV010000017.1:0-21397 GCA_964579225.1 uncultured Akkermansia sp.
CGAGCGCGTCGCGCAGGGTGTCGGCCTGCGTCTGGTGGCCGATGACGTAGCGCTTGGAGAGGTTTTCGACGACGATGGCGCTCATATCACATCGGCGAAGCCGCGTTCGGTTTTGCGGAAGAACCAGAGTCCGCTCGTGACGAGTATCGCGATGACGACGACCGCGGTAAGAATGGGTTGAAGCGCGAGGGCCTGGTTGCCGCCGAGCAAACACCAACGGAAACCACCGATGATGCCGGTGAGGGGATTGAAGGCCAGGAGAGCCTGCCAGTTGGGGAAAAAGTCGGTGCGGTAGCCGACCGGCGAAACGAAGAGTCCGATCTGCAAAAGGAAGGGCACGATGAAACGAAAGTCGCGATACTTGACCGTGAGCGCGGTAAGCCAGAGTCCCACGCCAAACGCGGCGGCCAGCGCGAGCAGGATGAAGGCCGGGAGGGCCAGCCAGTGCAGCGTCGGCGTAAAGCCGAACCAGAGCGAGACGCCGACGAAGAGGGTGAGCACGACGCCGAAGTCGATCAACGCGACGCCGAGCGCGGAGAGCGGGATGATGAGCCGTGGAAAATAAACTTTGGAGATGAGGTTGGCGTTGGAGACGAGGCTGCCGCTCGAGCCGGAGAGCGCGGCGGAGAATAGTTGCCAAGGGAGAAGGCCGGAGAGCACGAGCAAGGGGTAGGGCACGCCGCCGTCGGGCATCTGGGCGAGGCGGCCGAACACGATGGTGAAGACGACGGTGGTGACGATGGGTTGAAACAGCGCCCAGCCCGCGCCGAGCACGGCTTGTTTGTAGCGCACTTTTACGTCGCGCCAGGCGAGGAAGCCGAGGAGTTCGCGGTAGCGCCAGAGGTCGCGCCAGTAGTGTCGCTCGGCGCGGCCGGCCTCGATGATGAGCGTGGGCGCGGGTGCGGCGACGGGGGCGGGGACGGTCTCGGTCGGGGCGCTCATGCTGGGTCTTGGAGATTGACGAAGTTTCGCCGGAAGGTCGCGAGGCTGAAAAGCTCCGCACGTTCATGCAGGGCGGCGACGTCCCAGGCGCGTTCGAGCGCTTCGGCGCAGGCGGCGGCGAGCGCGGGCACGTCGCCGTAGGGGACGAGCAGCCCGCCTTCGCCGGAAGCGCCGACGACCTCGGGCGCGCCGCCGGCGCGCGCGGCGACGCAGGGGCGTCCGGCGGCCATGGCTTCGGCGTAAACCAAGCCGAAGCCTTCCTTCTCGCTGGGCAGGGCGAAGAGCCGGCAGCGGGCGAATTGTTCGCGCAGGGCGGCCTCGTCGAGGATGCCATGAAAGGTGATGGCGTCGCGCGCCGGGGAGGCGGCGGCGAGGGCGGCGAGGCGGGCGCGGTCGGAGCCGTCGCCGACGATGTGGAGGGTGGCTTCGGGCCGGCGCGCGCGGATGGCGGGGAGCGCGGCGATGAGGTGGTCGATGCCTTTGCCCCGGTCGTGCGCGGCGAGGCGCGACACGGCGAGGATGCGGCCGGGTTCGGCGTCGGCCGGGTCGAGTTTTTTGAGCGCGGCGGCGAGTTCGGGGTCGATGGCGTTGGGCAGCACGCGAAGGCGGGACGCGATCGAGGGATGGAGCTCGGCCACGCGGTCGGCGGTGTATTGGCTGACGCAATACACGCGGCGGGCGCGGCGCAGGCCGAAGGCGATGAAGGGATCGACCGGCGCCCAGGCTTCGATGCCGTGGAGCACGACGTCGTAGGCGAGGCCGGGGCGGAAAAGGCGGGCGAGGGCGAGCGCGGGCAGGATGCGCATCTGGGTAGCGAGCGCGTGGGGGCGCTTTGCGGAGGCTCCCGCGGTGGCGGCGAGGATGGCGCGAAAGAAGCGGACCTTGGACCGCGCGCAGGCGATGGCGGAGGCGGGCGGCGGGTTGGCGTGGCGACGCATTTGCGCGGGGTCGAACGCGGCGTCGTTGAGGACGACGAGATGGAGTGCGCCGGGCGAGAGCGCGGCGAGGGTTTCCAGGTAGAGGCGAGAGACGCGGGCGATGCCGCCCTCGGCGGCAAAGAGCTCCGGGCAAAGCAGAAGGGTGGCGGATCGAGGGGGCGGGGAAGAGACCAAGGCGGGATGCAGGCTAAGCGGTGAGCGGCGGATTGAATACACCACTATCGCGGCGGGCGGGCGGTTCAAGACCACGCGGTCATGAGGGTGCTGCGGAGTTGGGCGTAGTCGAAGGCTTGGGCGTCGCGCCAGATGGTGTCGGTGTCGCGGACGCGCACGAGGCATTCGGCGAGGGCGGCGGAGAGGGCGGCGGGGTCGTCGTCGGTTGCGAGGACGGAGTTGGCGGGTGAGAGGATTTCAGCGGCGGCTCCGCGCGCGTGGGCGACGCAGGGGCGGCCGGAGGCGAGGGCGTCGAGCAGGTTTTCCATGGCGGGGCCGGCGGGATCGGGCAGTAGGCAGCAAGTCGCGGCGGCGTAGGCGGCGCGCAACTCGGCGAGGTCGCGGGCGGGTTCCAGATTAACGCGGTCCTCGACATGGTCGCGCCGGGCGGCGCGAAGGAGGCGCTCGATGCCGCCGCCTTCGCCGCAGAAACGGAGCCGGGGCATGAGCGCGGGGATGCCGTGGAAGGCGGCGGAGGGCAGGCGGAAAAATACGTGGATCGCTTGTTCGGCGGCGGCGAGGGAGCGGCCATGGAGCGGCAGCGGGCAGAGCACGAGGGGCGGTTCGCCGACGGGCGGAGGCCGGGGCGGCGCGGCATCGGGCGAGAGCAGGGAAAGCGCGGGCGAGGCCACGCGCAGGCGTGCCGCGAGCGAGGGCACCCGCGCGGCGAGGGTGTCGCGCGTGAACACGTTGTCGCAAAGGACGCGGGTGCAGCGGCGCAGGGCGAGGAGGCGCAGGAGGCGCAGGGGGCCGAGATGGGCGAGGTCGGTGTCGCGCAGGGAAAGCAGGAGGCGACCGCCGGGGCGAAGGGAGATGGCGGCGAGGGGCAGGCTGGTGAGGGAGGCGCAGAAAACGCGGCGCGCGCCGGAGCAGGCTTTCCAGACGGCGCGGGCGTGTCGCAGGCGGGAGCCGTTCGAGGCGTGGGTGGCGACCCGGCGTCCGGCTCGGGCGGGCACGAGTTCGGCGGTCAACTTGGCCAAGGCGGCGGGTTCGTCTTTGCGGCTGAGAACCCAGAGCAGAGTTTTGTCCGGGTCCTCGCCGAGGCCGCGCAAGAGGAGTCGGCGCTGGCGCACGTCCGTGTTCAGATCGGCGCCGAGATCGGGGCTGATAAAAACGGTCTTCATGCGCGACGGATTTTAAACGCGGAGGCGGCCGAGGCCGGGGCTCAGGCGCGGATGGAGGAGGCGATCTCGGCGGATTTTTCCGGGGAAACGAGTGCGGAGACGAGGGCGAGGCCGAAGTCGAGGGCGGTGCCGGCACCACGCGAGGTGAGGAGGCGGCCGTCGAGGACGACGCGTTCGTCGGCGAGGATGGCGGGGAGTTCGTTGGCGACGCTCGGGTGCGCGGTGTAGCGGCGGCCGGCGAGCAGGCCGGCGTCATGCAGGACGGTGGGCGCGGCGCAGATGGCGGCGAGGAGTTTGCCGGCGGCGTGGTGGCGGGCGACGAGTTCGCGCACGGCGGACGAGGCGCGCAGGGCGGCGACGCCGGGGCCGCCGGGGAGGAGCAGGCAGTCGGCGAGCGGGGCGTCGGCGGAGAGGTCGGCGAGGAGGGAGTCGGCCTCGACCACGATCTGGTTGCGACCGACGACGCGGCGTGCGGAGCCGAGGGCGGCGATGGTCACGGTGCAGCCGGCACGGCGGAGCACATCGATGGGGGCGACCGCTTCGAGTTCTTCAAATCCCTCTGGCAAGATGACAAGGACCGTGGGCATGGTGGGGAATGAAAAGGAATGACGGAGGCGACGAAGGTTTGGCCACAAAAAGCTCAGCAGAGGCAAAAAAACCGTCTGCGCGGCGCTTGGCGATTTTCGGTGCGGGCTATGTGGGCGGCGCGTTGGCGCGGCGGGCTTTGGCGGATGGGTGGAGCGTGGTGGCGTTGACGCGCAATGTGGAGACGGCGGCGGAGCTGCGCGCGCTGGGTTGCGCGGTGGTGGTCGGCGAGTTGTCGGGCTCGGCGTGGTGGGATGCGCCGGAGTTGGCGGGCGGCGCGGAGCGGGTGGCGGTGACGGTGGCGGCGGGCGGCGGAGGCGTGGCGGGGTATCAACGTAGTTATGTGGATGGGTTGCGCTCGGTGGTCGGGTGGGGCGAGCGGGTGCGGGCGTCGGCAGGCGTGGCGAGCGGCGACGCGGGGCATTTGATTTATACGAGCAGCACGTCGGTTTATCCGCAGGGCGGGGGCGCGCGGGTGACGGAGGCGGATGCGGTGGGCGGCGAGGCGGAGACGACGCGGGCTTTGATTGAGGCGGAGCGCATCGCGGGCGAGTGGCCGGGCGCGGGGGCGACGGTGTTGCGGCTGGCGGGGATTTACGGGCCGGGGCGGGTGCATCTGGTAGAGCAGGTGCGCAGCGGCGAGGTGTCGGGGCAGGCGGACGCACACCTGAATCTGGTTTATCGCGAGGACATCGTGGACGCGATGGAGGCGGCGTGGGAGCGGCGGGCGGGGAGCAAGGAGCGGGGAGCTGAAATTTACAACGTGGCCGACGAGGGGGCGGCGACGAAGGGCGAGGTGGTGGCGTGGCTGGCGGAGCGGCTGGGGGTTGCGGCGCCGCGTTTCACGGGTTTGCCGGCGGGCGGGCGGCGAGCGGTGACGCCGGATCGCGTGATCGATGCGTCCAAGGCGCGAGCGGAGCTGGGCTGGCGGCCGGCGCATGCGACCTTTCGGGAGGGTTATGCGAGGGTGTTGGCGGATTTGGCGGGGGGCGGGGCCGTGTAACCTATTGGGTTACACGATGCCTTTCCGAGAGGGGAGAAGGGAAGGAGACGCGTGGTGTGTAACCCAATAGGTTACACGATGCTGTGGGCGTAGTTTTAGGATGGGTTCCTCGCTGTTTCCGATGGGTAAGCGTGACCGGATGTCACGCTTGGTCGGCGGGCGATCTCTCAGGCCCGGGGGAAAACGACCAAAGGGGATTGGCGGGTTTAGCGTGCTGCTTGCGGCAGCAAGTCGCGGAGCGAAAGCCCTGCGAGGCCGAGGAAGCCCGCCGCTTTGCAGACGAGCAGCAGCGCCGTGAGCGAGTGGCCGCGCGTGGCGAAATAGATCGCGCCCGCGAGCATGACCGCGCCGAAGGCGGACTCGACGCAGGTGAGGCCGAGAAACAGGCCGCGACTGCGCAGCCGACCGAGCAAGCCGCCGACCACCGCCTTCGCTCCTCCCTTGGGTGTGCGCACGAATTCGCCGCCGCGTTGAAAGAGGCCTTCGCCGACCGCGAGCGTGTTGGTGATGCTCATCGCCAGCCCGAAGGAGAGTATCAGCGGCGAGGCCGCAAAGATAAGCAAAGCCTCGCCGAGCGAACCGCCGCGCAAACGTCGCGCCGCGAGATAGAGGCCAATGGTCGCCCAAAAGGTGAACACGAGCAGCACGGGCTGACCGATGATAGGCGAGTTCTCGCCGGGGGCGGCGGCCCAGATGAAATACGGCACGAGGAGGGCGGCAAAGGCGATGAGCAGCGGATGGATAAAGCCGACGAGGAGGTGCCAGGCCGCCTCGCGTTTGACGCGACCTGCCACGTCGGGCGCGCGCAGGATGGTGGCGAGCTGTTTGCGCATCACCTGAATGCCGCCCTTGGTCCAGCGGCGTTGCTGGGATTTGAAGGCGGTGATGTTTTCGGGCAGCTCGGAGGGCACGCCGTAGTCGCCGCGATACACGAAACGCCAGCCGCGCAGCTGGGCGCGGTAGCTGACGTCGAGATCTTCGGTGACGGTGTCGGGCGTCCAACCGCCGGCCTCTTCGAGCGCGTCGCGGCGCCAGATGCCGGCGGTGCCGTTGAAGTTGAAAAAGAGCCCGTCGGCATGGCGCGCGGCTTGTTCGACGACGAAGTGCGCATCGAGAAACAAGCCCTGAAAGCGGGTCAACAGGCTCGCGTTGCGGTTGTTGAATTCCCACCGCGCCTGCACCAGGCCGATGTCGGGCGAGGCGGCGAAGTGCGGCATGAGCGTGGTCAGAAAATCGGGAGCGGGACGGAAGTCGGCGTCGAAGATCGCAAAGTAGTCCGCCTTGGTGAGCGTCATGCCGAGGGCGAGCGCGCCGGCCTTGTAGCCGGTGCGGGTGCCCCGACGTATGTGGCGAAAGCAGGGTGCCACGTCCGGATGATTATCGAGCCAGGCGGCGATACGCGCGGTGGTGTCGTCGGATGAGTCGTCGAGTATCTGTATTTCCAAGCGGTCTTGCGGCCAGTCGAGCGCGGCGACCGCGTCGAGCAGGGCGTCGATGACGAGAGGTTCGTTGTAAACCGGGCATTGCACACAAACCAGAGGCACGGAGGCGGTGGCGGCGGTGGGCGCGAGGGACGACGGCGCGGGTTTCCGATGGCGCAGGTAGAGCACGAGCATCTTTACCTTGTGGAAGGCGAAGGCGGCCATTCCCACCACGAGCAGGAAGTAAACGATGATGAGAAGCTGGCGGAGGATTTCAGGCATGTATCAGATTTTTCAGGCGAGAGTTCACGGCGCCGAAGGTGCGGGCGCTGAACCGAAGATCAGCGCGGTATGTTTTTGCAGGTCGGCCAGGGTATCCACATCGTCCCGAATGGAAAGACAGAGGGGAAGGAGACCGAGGCCGTCGATCTTTTGCAGGGTCGCGGTGAATACGCCGCTTGTGCTCCAGGGGATGTCGGCGAAGAGTTCGGGCTGCGGGAGCGTGAGGCCGATGAGGTAGTAACCGCCGTCGCTCGCCGGCCCGAGCACGACTTCATGGTTGCCGAGGGCCTCGGCGGCGGAACGCAGGGCGTCACGGTCCAGCTCCGGGCAATCGCCGCCGATCACCAGAACGGCGGGAGCGCCGCGCGCGAAGGCAGCGTGGATGGCCTCGACGAGTCGTCGGCCGAGATCGCCTTGTGCCTGGGGATGCAGGGCGGGACGCGGGCCGAGCCAGTCGCGCATTTCGTCCCGGGCGGCGGCGGGGGCGAAGTGAACCTCGACCGGCCAGTCCGCCGGGATCGCGGCCATCTGGCGCTCGACCAGCAGGCGATAAATCCGCGTGGCCTGCGCGGGGCCGACGTCGGCGGCGAGGCGGGTCTTGACCGTGCCCTCGCGCGGGGCTTTGAGCATGACGATGAGCGTCGGCACGCGGTGGCGTCGCGGGCGTCGCGAGAGGGGTTCAGCGCTAGGGGAAACTGGGGGTGCGGCGGACATCGCGAGCTCCGTGCGTTTAAGCGAGCTGGGGGGCCGGAGTCGCATTGGCTTCCGCATCGTTCTCGGCGTCGATCAATGATCCGGTGCAACTCGAGCCGGCTCCGGCGGTGCAGCCGTAGCAGTGGGCGGCGGTGGCGATGGGCGCGCCTTCCAGGGTGGCGGGGTCGAGATCCCAGAGGTGGCGGACGCCGCGAGTCTCGGCGGCGGGCATGGGGAGCTTCATCATCTGGTTAAAGTCGCAGTCGAAGAGTTCGCCTTGCCAGCTCACGTTGATCGTATCGCGGCACATGAGGCCGGCGACGGTGGCGGGGTTGAAGGCGTTGACCAGAAGTTCGAGGTAGGACTCGTAGTGGCCGTTGTGGCGCAGCCAGGAGGCAAAGCGCGAGACGGGCAGGTTGGTGATGGTGAAGAGTTGGTTGAACTCGATGCCGAAGTGTTCGCGTAGCTCGCGCTTGTAGTCGGCCTCCAGCTCGGCTTGCGGGCCGGGGAGCTTGGCGCCGTTGGGGTTGAAGACGAGATGGAGCGGTAGGGCGGGGTCGATGCCGTAGCCTAGAGAGTTGAGTTTTTGGAGGGCGGCGATGCTGGCGTCGAACACGCCGTCGCCGCGTTGGGCGTTCACGTTTTCCGGTGAATAACACGGCATGGACGCGACGATCTCGACGCGGTGGACGCGGAGAAAGGCCGCCATGTCTTCGTAGCCCGGCTCCAGCAGGATGGTAAGGTTGCAGCGGTCGATGATCGTGGCTTGCGGGTCGAGCGTGCGCAGCGCGCTGACCAGATACTTGAAGGCGGGCATCATCTCGGGCGCGCCGCCGGTGAGGTCGATGACGGGCAGGCGCGCGCGGCGTTGCCAAGCAAGGATGCTATCCACCGTCTCGTAATCCATGATCTCCTTGCGACCGGGACCGGCGTTCACGTGGCAGTGGGAGCAGGTGAGGTTGCAGAGTTTACCGACATTGAGCTGAAGGATGCGCGGAGCAGTGCGGCGGAGCGTCTGGCCGTGACGTGCGAGGGTTTCGGTAAAGGTGGGCATGCGGGAAGGATGCGTCGGATTGTTGGTGAGAGCACAGGTCCAAGCCAATTATTCCCGGATTTTCGCGGCGGCCGGGCCGATGTCGCCGCCCACGCTTTGCAGCGGCACGAGGCTCCCCTTGGTCGTGACCCATGCGGCTATAGCCAAGCGGGGCGCGCCAACGGCAGCTACCTCGCGAGTCGGGAGGCGCAGTTCCGCGCGCCACGTTTTCGCGCCGTCGTCCGTGGGAGCGCGCAGCTCTGCTTGCACGAGCGTGTGCGCCACAAACTCATGCTCGAGGCGGCGTCCGGAGTTTTCCCCGCGCCGCACGTCGTGCGCGACGCCGCTCACCAGCCACGTCCCGTAAACGTCATAGCCGTGCGCCGCTCCGCTCCCCTGCAACGGCGTGAACTCGACGCGCCACTTCTCTCCGTCGATGAAAACTTCGAGCCGACCTACTTCCGCCGTCTCTTCTGTGTCGGCGCGTCCCGGCCGCCACTCCACACCTTGGCGCACAAAACACGGCGTATAGATCGAGTTTACCGCCCACGCCTGCGCATACGCCCGCTGTCGCTGTGCAAACTCAGGCTTGGCGAGCACATCGCGCCAGCCGAGCCGATCCCAATAATCGACGTGCAGCGCCACCGGCACAAAATCCCGCCACAGCCCCGGCTCCGCGCGCAGGCCATTCAGCCAACGCTCAGCTGGCGGGCAACTGCTGCACCCTTCGCTCGTGTAGAGCTCGATCAGGGGCACCGCGCGCGGCCCCGCCGCAAACTTCAGCTCGGCCGCCGGCGCAAGCACCTGCGCAGCCCATCCCAAGAGAAGCCACGCCGCGCAGTGGATGGATTTTGCGCAGGAAAACGGCAAAGGAAAATACGGCATCTACATGGGAGTCCGCTCTAGCGGGGAATATTCCCTCGCGCCGCAGCTCTCATTTCCATGACTCGGCGACCTTGGATATCTCTTCGTTTCCTTCTGGGCCTGTGCGCACTCGTGCTCTTGGGCGCATTCGCCCTGCAAGCATGGACGCGAGCGCGTGAGCGCGAGATGACGCTCGCACGGACCGAGAGACCGGAAGCCGCCCCCGCCGAGTTAACGTCGTTTCTAGCCGTCAATCTGCTCTCCCCCCAAGTCGATCCGGCGCTCGTCGCCCGCGTGAGTGCAGACCCACGATTCGCGGCGCCGCTGCTGGATTTGATGCGCTTTGTGAACGATGACGGAGTCGATCTTCTCATGGCGGCGCTCCGTGTGATGCACCCGGAGGGTAGCCGATTAACGGATTGGGATGATGGGATGCGTTGGCTGTGGTCACGCCACTACGCACCACCGCCCCTCTACGCGGAGTTTAAGGCCGTCCTCTACGAGCGGATTGACCCGGCGTTTCCGCGTTACTTCACGCAAGCCGCGCAAGGCGCCTTGATCCGCCTTGACGAGATCGTGTGGGGCGGCGTGCGGCAGGACGGTATCCCGCCACTGCGCGACCCCATGATGATCGGGGCCGCGGAGGCGGATTACCTCGCGGACAGCGACATCGTCTTCGGACTCGAGATCGCGGGCGAGGCGCGCGCCTACCCCAAGCGCATCCTCGCGTGGCACGAGATGTTTACCGCGACGATCGGCGGCGTGCCGCTCTGCGGCGTTTACTGCACACTCTGCGGCACGGTGATCCTCTACGAGACGCGAGTGGGCAACGTGGATCACGCGCTCGGCACCAGCGGCTTCCTCTATCGCTCGAACAAGTTGATGTATGACCGCGCCACCCAATCACTCTGGAGCACTCTCGATGGCGTGCCGGTTGTCGGTCCGCTCGTCGGCCAAGATATCCGCCTGCCGGTGCGCCCGATCACCACGACGAGCTGGGGCGAGTGGCGGCGGCGACATCCGCACACGACCGTATTATCGCCGCTCACGGGGCATCAGCGCGACTACGGTGAGGGCGTGGCCTATCGCGCTTACTTCACGACCGACGAGCTGATGTTTCCCGTGCCGAGCGCAGCAGGCGCGGACGTTACACTAGCACCCGCCCTCGCGAATAAGGCCGAAGTTTTTATCCCTCGCTGGGCTCGCCCAAGCGATCAGCCGCTGGCGATCGCCGTCGAATTTCTGCGTCAGCAATCGAGCTGGCGCGGTCACTACGGAGGCCGCGACTACGTGGTGCTGGCCGATTCCAGCGACGGCCTACGTGCCTATGCAGTGCCGGCGGACTGGGAAGTAGCCGCTTACGAAAAGAGCGACACACTGCGCGACACCGATGGGCGCGAGTGGCAAATCACGGAACACGCCCTTGTGCCGAGCGACTCGAGCCTAGCTCAGGGCACCCGCCTGCCTGCGCATAATGCGTTCTGGTTTGGCTGGCGTGCGGCTTTTCCGGATACGAAATTGATCGACGGACGCGGCCCCCAGCAGTGAACCCGCCGCTTAAATCGAATTTCCGTCTCTCCTCCCACACCTATGAAATCCCTCCTCACTCCCCTCTTCCTCGTAACCGCGCTGCTCGCTCCATTTAGCTCTAGCCCGGCTCTTGGCGCTGAAAAAATCGCCCAAGCCCAAGCGGGCGCGCCATTGCCCGATACGCGAGTCTTCACCGAAACGGGCGAGGCGACGACGCTGCGCGCGCTCACGGATGGCCGACCAGCGGTGCTGGTGTTTTACCGCGGGGGCTGGTGCCCGTATTGCAACCTGCACCTCGCCGCCCTCGCCGAGATTGAGCCGCAGATCCTCGCCGCCGGGCATACGATCTTGGCGATCAGCCCCGACCAGCCCTCCAAGCTCAAGGCAACGCCCGACCGCGAGAAGCTAGGCTACCGCCTCATCTCTGATCGCCACGCCGAAGCGGCCCGCGCGCTCGGCATTGCTTTCGAAGTGCCCGCTGAACTCGTGGTGAAATACAAAAACGAATACCAGATCGACCTCGAAGCCGCCTCGGGCGAGACGCATCACCTGCTTCCGCACCCGGCGGTGTTCGTGGTCGGGGGCGACGGCGTCATCCGCTACGCGCACGTGAATTCCGACTACAAGATACGTCTCAAGCCGGAGGAAATTCTCGCGGTCATCGAGGCAAAGTAGATCGGTCGCGCGACTCGCGATCACCCGAGCCGAGGGAAAAATCCACCGGTGCGTCGTCGGTAATCCGCATAGTCGAAAAACGCTTTGGCCAAGGCCCGTTCCTCGATCCGCGCCTTGACGAAAAACAAACCGGCCAAGGCCGCCCACGCCACAAGGTCGGCCGGGTGGCGGTCGAGCACCACGAAGCCGAGCGCCAGCCCGAGCACCGCGACATACATCGGGTGTCGCACGAGTTGATACGGCCCCGACGTAACGAGGCGCGCGCCGGCTCGCACCGCTGGCGCCACTTGCCAATTGCCGCGCCGGTTGTGCCTCAGCGTCCACGCCATGAATGCGGCCCCGCCGAGGATCAGCGCGTAACCGGGAACGAGTTCGGTCCACGTCGTCGGCCACACGCGAAACGGCCAAAAGATCACCAGCGCGAGGCCGAGTTGGCCGATTATCCAAGGCCAAGTCGTGTGGGCGTCGATTTCGGGGCGGGGTTTCATGCGAAGGCGCGCAGGCAGGCCGGATCGGAGAAAAACGCATCGCAACACGCCGAGTCCAGCACGCGGCCCGTGGCATCGGCGTCGGGACAAAGGCAGGTCACCCAATCGGTGACGCGGCGGGCTTGTTCGAGGTTGTGCGTGACGAGCACCACGGTGCGGGTGCGTTTAAGTTCCAGGATGAGCTGCTCAATCAATTCGGTCGAGCGGGCATCAAGCGCGCTGGTGGGTTCGTCCATCAAGACCACCTCGGGATCGACCGCGAGCGTGCGCGCCAGGCAGAGTCGCTGTTGTTGCCCCACCGAGAGGCGCAGCGCGGATTCGGCGAGGCGGTCCTTCACTTCGTTCCACAGGCCCGCCTGGCGCAGGCTCGTCTCCACCAACTCGGCACGCGCCGCCTTCGGAAGCGGCGTGTGGTGGCGTGCGCCGAAAACCACATTGGCCGCGATGCTGGTTGGAAACACCGCCGGTTGTTGAAACACCATGCCGACGCGACGCCGGAGCGTGTCCGCATCCTCGCCCGGTGCGCGCACGTCGCGGCCCTTGAACAACACCCGCCCGCTTACTGTGTAGCCCGGTTGAAGATCGAGCAGCCGGTTAAAAGCGCGCAGCAAGGTGCTCTTGCCCGCGCCCGACGGCCCCACCAGCCCGTAAACTTGGCGCGGCGCGATGCGCAGCGATACGTCGCGCAAGATCACCCGGCCGCCCACGCTCACGCCGAGCGCCTCGGTCGCGAGCATGGGCGCGGTGTCGGCGGCGTTTTCGGCGACGGATTCCGGCGCACGGCAATCGCAGGCGGCCGAATTATTCGCCGGCGCTACGGGTGCGGACTGTGAATCAATGGGCGGCGCGGGACGGATCATGGGCTTTGAGGCGCAAGGGCAGCGCGGCGAGGTTGAGCAGGAGGGCGAGTGCGACGAGCACGAGCGCGGCGCCCCAGAGATTCGTTCGCGCGCCCGGATGCAGCGAATCCTGCGCGAGCACGAAGATGTGATACGGCAGCGCCAGCACGGGGCTGTCGGCGACGCCGGTGGGCCAGGTCGCGCCGGAAAAAATCGCGGCCGCAAACAAGATCGGCGCGGTCTCGCCCGCCGCCCGCGACAGCCCTAGCAGGGAGCCGGTGACCAGCCCCGAGAAACTCTGCGGCAACACCACGGTGCGCACGATCACGCCCCGCCCGAGGCCGAGCCCGGCGGCCGCCTCGATGAAGCGCGGCGGTATCGCCGCGATGCGTTGGCCGAGCGCGAGGGCGAGCGTCGGCACGATCATCACCCCGAGCAGGATTCCGCCAGACAGCCACGACTTTCCCCAGCCCAGCAGCTGCACAAACACCACCATTCCGAGAATGCCAAAGACCACCGACGGCACGCCGTTGAGCATCTGTAAAACCCCGGCCAGAGCCCCCCGGGCGCGCGGGTGCTCCGCCAGATAAAACTCCTGCGTCAGCGCCCAGGCCAAGGCCAGCGGCGCGGCCACCGCGAGCGCGCTCGCGATGAGGATCAACGTGCCGACCAGTTGCCACGCGACGCCTCCCCCGGCCCCGGCTTCGCGGCTGCCCGTGGTCAGGAAAGCAAAATTCACCGCCCCCGCCCCGCGCGCCACCAACACGCCTAGCACGGCCACGACCACGCCCAGCACGAGAGTCGCCGCGAGCGCGGCCAGCGCCGGCACGGCCAGCGAGAGCAAGCGTCGTCTCGGCGCGAGCGTCACGCGCGGCCCTCCTTCGCGGATACGCTGGCGCGACCGCGCAGCCAGCCCGCCGCGAGCACGCTGCCGCCCGAAAGCGCGAGCAACACCAGCACCAGAGCCATCAACGCGCCCCAATGCACCGGATCGCCGGTCGCGAGAGCGACCTCCGCGCCGCCGAGTTTGCTGGTCAAGGTTTGCCCGGGCACGGTCAGCGAGGTGAACGACAGCAGGCGCTCGGGCCACTGGTTGTCCATGCGCCCCACCACCAGAAACACCGCCACCGTCTCTCCCAGCGCCCGTCCCAGCGCGAGCAGGCCGGCGGCCACGATGCCCGGCCACGCCTGGGGCAGCGCCACGGTCAGGATCGCCTCGGCGCGGGTGAGCCCGAGGCCGCGCGCGGCTTGCCGTTGCGCGGCGGGCACGTCGCGCAGGGCGTCGTCGCACAGCGTCGTGAGCGTCGGTAGAATCATCACCGCCACGAGCACCCCGGCGGTCAACAAGGTGTCGCCGCTCCACGCATCCCACGGTGCGAGCAGGTCGTGCATCCAGGCGCGCAGGAACACCACGCCCAGCAGGCCGTAAACCACCGAGGGCACGGCCGCGAGCAACTCGACCGCGACCTTCGCCGCCAGGCGCGCACCGGGCGGCAGGTATTCGCCAAAAAATACCGCCGCGCCCAGTCCGAGCGGCAGCGCCAGCAGCAAGGCCACGCCCGCCACCACGACGGAGCCGTGGATCATCGCGAGCGCGCCGAAACGCTCCGCGCGGTAAAACCACTCCGCCTCCGTCAACAGCCCCGCGCCCGCGTGTCGCCAGCCGGGCAAAGACTCCGCCGTGATCAGGCCCAGGGCCGCGAGCAAAACGAGACACAGGAGTCCGGCGCCCATAAACGAGCCCCGACGCCAAAGGTCTGTTTTGCGCAAAAAAACCATGGCGAATGGCGTGGACTCAGGGCTGCGTCGGCGCGTGCGCCAAATCGGCCGACGCGAGGTAACCGTGCTTGCGGACCAAGGCCTGGCCGGGCGCGGATAAAAGATAATCGATCAACTCCTTCGCGGCCCCGGCCGGCGCGCCATCGGTCACGAGATACAGCGGACGACTGAGCGGATAACGACCGTCGCGGATTGTCGCCGCCGAGGGAAATACCGGTTCGCCGCCCTCGTGCTCGCAGATGCCGAGCGCGTGGACGCTGGTCCCGTCCACCCAGGAGTAGGAGAGCTGCGACAGCGCCCCGCGCGTGCCGGCCACCTTGCCGCGCGCCTCCTCGTTGGCCCCGACCTCCGGATGCGCCACGGCGGGCGCGGCGGAAGTTTTTCCGTAGAGCCATGCGGCGAAGACCTCCCACGTGCCGCGTCCGGGCTCTTTGTTGAAAAACACGATGCGGCGGTCGGGGCCGCCCAGCGTCTTCCAATTGGTGATGCGCCGTTCGTAAATGCCTTGGAGTTGCTCGCGGGTGACGGCACGCACCCCGCCTTCCCACACGTCGCGCGAGACGATCAGCGCGACCGCGTCCTCGCCGATGCGCACCGGGTGAAATCGCACCATCGGATGACGCGCGCGATCCGCGGCGTCCACCGGTTTGGACGACATCGCCACCTCCGCGCGGCCCGCGCCCAGCGCGGTGATGCCGCCCGAGCTTCCACCGAGCGTATCCACCTGGATAACTAAAGACCGTTCCGCGCGCAGGGCTTCGGCGGCCTCGGCTACCACGGGGTTGACCGTGGTCGAACCTTGCACGCGGAGCGAGGAGGCATCGGCGGGAGCGAGCGCCAGTCCGAGGAGGCCAAGCATCGCTCCCAGGCGAGAAGAAGAGTTCATTCAGCAACAGGTCGAACCATCCTTGGGGCCGTCCTCCGAAGCGCAGCACGCGGCGGCCTCGGTGGTGGCGGCGTAGTCGGCGCCCTTGGTCTCGCGCGGGTCGCGCACGGCTTGTTTGCAGGTCGCGTAGGTCTTGGCCTCGCCAAGTGGCACGGGCGTGAGTGGCTCGATCAACTCGAAGGCTTCGCCGTAGTGGCCGCCTTTGATGAGTTGAAAGGTCTTGTCGCAAATCGCCTCGCGCACGCCGCGCCGGAAGGTGTGGCCGTCGTCGTCGGTGAAGGCCTTGCCCGGCCCCTTGTAGATGACGGCTTGGCGGCGTTCGAGACAGGGGCCTTGTTTGCCCTTGTAGGCGCGCACCGTGATGGAGCGGAACTCGATGCCGGCGACCGTGCGCCACGGGGCGGCGTCGTATTTCACCAGCTCGATGCCGTGGAAACCCGCCTGCTCGAAGGCGACCAGAAACTCGCGCTCGGTCAGCGCGCCGGAGATACAGCCGCTCCAAAGCTCGGGGTCGCGTTGCAAGTCCTCGGGCACGGATTCGTCGCTCACGATATCCGAGATGACGGCGCGTCCGCCGACCTTCAGCACGCGGAAGAGTTCGGCGAACATTTGTGCCTTGAGGTGGGGCTCGACGAGGTTGAGCACGCAGTTGGAGACGACCACGTCGATGCTGGCGTCGGGCACCAGCGGATGCTCGCGGCGCAGGCGGGCGGCGGCGGCTTCGGCGGCGAGCCAGCCGTTGGCATCGCGCACTGGGGCGGCGGCGAGTTCGGCGTCGAGGCGTTCGAGATCGAGGGCGAGGTCCTGGATGCGGCCCTTGCGAAATTCGACGTTGGCGTGACCGATGCGCTCGGCGACGACGGGCGCGTTGCGACGGGCGACGGCGAGCATGTCGTCGGTCATGTCCACCCCGATCACGCGGCCGGTGGGGCCGACCACCTGCGAGGCGATGAAGCAGATTTTCCCGGTGCCCGAGCCGAGATCGAGCACCGTCTCGCCGGGCTGCACCCAGCGGGAAGGATCGCCGCAACCATAGTCGCGCTCGATGACCTCGGCGGGGATGACCTTGAGGTATTTGGGATCGTAATCGACGGGGCAGCAGAGGGCGGCCTCGGCGGCTTTTGCTGCGTTGGAGTAGCGTTCACGGACGGAGGTTTCGGTGGTCATAGTTGGTTTGGGAAAGAGGTGGGTTCAGGAAGAGGGTCAGATGGGATCGGAAAGGAGGGCGCGGGCTTCTGCGGGATCGGCGAACGGACCGAGCGCGTAACCGTGTTCGGCATCGCGCCAAAGCATGAGCGTGGTGGCCGCGTAGGTCTCGGCGCGGGCCTCGGCCAGAGGCGGCAATTCGCCAAACGCACCCGGGCGCTCAAAAATGAAAAGATGCACGGTGCGACGCTCGTCTCCGACGAAACAAAGCAGCGAAACCTTGCCCTGTGGCGTGTCCCACTCCTGGCAGCCGAGCAACATGAGCCCGGCCAACCGGGAAGGTAGGTTGTCGGGCATGGGGGCGCTCCGCGCCGCTAGCCAAGAGCGGATGCGGGCGACGTCGCCGCTCATCAACCCGAGGGAAAGCTGGTGTTGGGAAAGTTGATGAGCTGCCTCGGCCAACGAAACCGGAGCGGGTTCGAGCGGGCGCCGCAGGCTGGACCACGCGATGGACAGGGAGAGCCCGAGGATGAGTCCGGCCGCAACCGGCCAGGCGGCGCGCTTTAACCAGCGTGCCCAGCGTGAGGCGGACCGATCTTCGCACGCCAAGCCGACCACGATGGAAAGCCGCAGATATTCCGGTGGCGCCAGGGTGTGCAATGCACTGGAGATTGCCTGGTCCTGGCGTTGTTGCGCGCCGAGCCAAGCCCGTAGTTCGGAATCGGTTTTCGCCAAGGCCAGCACCTCGGCGAAACGGGGATCTCTCGCATCCGCTCCATTTGGTCGATACGCGGCGAGAAGATGTTTAGCCGCGTTTAGGTTCATGGTGATTGTTGGTGGCTCCATCGTGCATGGCGCAGCGTTTGAGGCACGGGCGGGGGGCGGTCTCGGATAAGCGAGAATCGGATAGCGGGGGGCTCACGTCGATTATGAGAGCCCTGTTTCAGTATCTTTATTCCCCCCCTTTTTAAGCTCTACTTTCTTCTGCTTCAGAGGTGAGAGCGAGACGCGCTCATCAGCACGCGAGGCGCGTGCGCTCCCCGGATCGAATCGGAACAACCCAAAATTACGTCCAGCTACATCGTGTTCACCGCACTAGGGGTGGGTTGAGCCCGCGTCGCCCCTCGGCATAACCTGCCGCGTAAGCCTCCAAGGTGCGGGCGATCTCATCGCGCACCCGGCGGAATTCCGCACGCACCTGCTCCGCTGTGCCGGTGGCATGCGCCGGGTCGTCGAAGGCCCAGTGATAACGGAAGTGTTGGCCGGGGAAAACCGGACACACCTCGTTGGCCCGTCCGCAAACCGTGATCACCGTTTGCACCGCCTGCTCACGAAACTCGTCCAATGATTTCGACCGGTGCCCAGCGATGTCGATACCCAGCTCCGCCATGACCGCGATGGCCTCCGGGTGCACGTGCCCGGCCGGTCGGCTACCCGCGCTGGCGACTCTAAACAAGTGTCCGGCGCGTGCGCGGAGGAGGCCTTCAGCCATGTGACTGCGACAGGAATTGCCGGTGCAGAGCACCAGCAAGAGCGGTAGCTCGGTTGAATGGGAAGAGGTGCCGATGATGATCAGGGGGATGTAGGAAGTTGGAAATCTCGGTTTGCCGACGTCTCGCTAGACGAGACGCCGGAGCGAATGGGAATCGCGATTAAAGCGTGCCTGGGTAAACGCGCGCGAGCGATTTTTCTGTGCGCCCAAGGCTCGTCTCTCGGAAGCGTGCGCAGGGACGCGCGCACCCACCGATGCAGGCGGTTTGGGGCAAGCTGACATCACTTTCGGTTACACCCCCTTGGCGGGAGATTCGGTTTTCGGGTTGAAAGCGCGGCGGGCTTGCGCGGCACTCGCACGCTTTCACCTTCCCCTTCACTCAACCCTTAAACCCAACACACCATCATGGCCGGCGTCGGAAAACTCCTCAAACAAGCCCAGAAAATGCAGCGCTCGATCGAGCTCGTCCAAACCCAGCTCGCGGCGAAGGAACTCGAGTTCTCGCGCGGCGGCGGCGCGGTCCAGGTGAAGGTCAACGGCGCGGGCCAGTTCATCGCGCTGAAGCTGGACGCCGAGTTTTTGAAGGAAGACGCGGCGACGGTGTCGGGCGAGATCCTGGCCGCAGTGCAAGAGGCGGCGGCGGCGGCGAAGAAATACAACGAGGAGGAGATGGCGAAGGTCACCTCCGCGTTCCAGATGCCTGGCATGTTCTGAGGTTTTAAGGCGGCATCATCGGAGCGGCGGGCCCGGCCCCGACTTTGTCGGGGTAAACTGGTCCCGCCCTACCCGTAGCCGGCGTATCCAGTTTTCCGTGACACCGGCCTTTGAAAATCTCCAGCAGGCCTTGAAGCGTCTGCCGGGCGTGGGCTACCGGTCGGCCGAGCGCATGGCGCTTCACCTGTTGGTGGAGAAGCCGGAGCGTCGCGCCGAGCTGGTGGCGGCGCTGGAAGCGGCGGGGCGCGCGGTGACGCGTTGCGAGCGTTGCGGCAATCTGGCCGAGGGCGGACTCTGCGCGGTGTGCGAGGACGAGCGGCGGGATCGCGGCGTGGTTTGCGTGGTGGAGCACGTGCCGGACCTGGTGGCGATGGAGCGTTCAGGCGCGTATCGCGGGGTTTACCATGTGTTGCACGGGCGGCTGTCGCCAATCAATGGGGTGGGACCGGGCGAGCTGAATTGGGAATCGCTGCGCGCGCGTTTGGAAGCGGGCGAGGTGCGCGAGTTGATCCTGGCGCTGGGCAATGACGTGGAAAGCGAGGCGACCTGTCATTTTATCACGCAACATTTGGTCGCGGAAGGCGCGATGAAGGAGGGCGGGCGGGAGGTGAAGGTGTCACGCATCGGCTTCGGGCTGCCGAGCGGGGGCGGGGTGCTTTATGCGGACGCGGTGACGTTGAAGAGCGCGCTGGAGGGGCGGCGGGCTTATCAGTGAAGGAGGGAGTCGAATCGGGGGCGGCTTGTCGGCGTGGCATGGGCGTCTCGCCCATGATCCGATCCCACGGGCGGGACGCCCGTGCCACGTCGGAGACTCAGTGAGACGACGCACGCGGGCGGGGTTGCCTCGCGGGACGCGCGCCGGATAGTCGGGCGCAGATGGCGGCGAACGTTTTTAAAACTTGGCGCGGGTGGTCGGGCGCGGAGCGCGCGGCCGCGCTGGCGCTGGGGCTGGCGGGCGGTGGCTTGCTGGCGTGGGCGTTTTTGCTGTGGGGCGAATGGGGGCGGAATCCGGATTTGTCGCACGGGTTCGTGGCCTTGCCGGCGGTGTGGCTGCTTTGGCAACGTGCGCGCGAGGATGCGGCGGGCAGCGGCGGTGTCGGACTGAGCGCGATGGTGCAGGGCGCGGGCGTGGCGCTTGGCGGCGTGGTGCTGATGGCGGCGGCCTTGTTCTCGGCGATTTATGCGGCGGCGTTTGGCTGGCAGGCGACGCCGACCTTGTTTTTGGCGAGCGCGGCGGCGGCGGCGGGCGTGGGCGTGGCGGCGATGGTGGCGGCGGGGCGGGCGGTGCGCTGGATCGCGCCGGGCTGGCCCGCGCTGGTGCTGGTGGCGGTGGTGTTGTTGAGCGGACCTTTGCCGCCGGGCACCTATGCGCGACTGACGGCGAGCTTGCAGGAACTGATCACGATCGGGGTGGTGGATACGTTGCGGTTTTTCGGCATCCCGGCCTTGCGGACGGGCAACATCATCAATCTGGGGACGACGTCGGTGGGCGTGGAGGAGGCGTGCAGCGGGGTGCGCAGTCTGGTGTCGTGCGTGCTGGCGGGGCTGGTGTTGTCGGCCTTGCTGCTAAAGTCGTTCTGGCGGCGGTTTTGGTTGGTGGGTCTGGCGGCACCGCTGGCTTTGCTCACGAATTTCGGGCGGTCGCTTACGCTGACCTTGCTGGCGCGGGATGGCGTGGACATCTCGGGCGCGTGGCACGACGGGCTGGGCTATGCGGTGCTGGGCGTGACGACGGCGCTGCTGGCGTGGCTGGCATTTTCGTTGGAGGCGGGGGACGGGCGGGGCGGCAATCCGCGCTCTCACGAGCGCGGCCACGGGACCGACCGTGGCTGGCGAGTGGTGTCGGCGGCGGGGGTGGCCATGCTGGCGCTGGCGGCGGGGTGGTTTGGGGTTTTGACGCTGCGTTCGTCGGAGGGTCCGGCGGTGAGCGAGCGGCCTGCGCTGGAGCGGCTGGTGCCCGAGGCGGCTCCGGAAGGGTGGCGGGTGGCGACGCGGCCGGACCTAGGGCGCTTCGCGGGTGTGTTGCAGACGGACGATTTGCTGGAGCGCGTGTATTCAAAAACCGACGACACGGGGCAGCGCGTGACGGTGACGGTGTATGTGGCGTGGTGGGCGGCGGGGGCGAGCACGGTGAGCGGGGTGGCGTCGCACACGCCGGAGGCGTGCTGGCCGGGCGCGGGTTGGGTGATGGACGAGGCGGCCTCGGGGCGGCGGGACCTGCGGCTGGCGGACGGGCGCGTGGCGGGCGAGGCGGAGCAGAGGGCTTTCCGCAACGGGGATTATCCGCAGGCGGTGTGGTTTTGGCATTTGGTGGACGGCAAGCCGATGGAGGCGTTTGATCCGCGTTCGTGGCGCGAGCAGTTGGGTTTGTTTTTCCGGCAGGGCGCGCGGCGCGAGGCGGCGCAGGCCTTCGTGCGGGTGTCGAGCAACCTGGGCTGGGAGGAGTTGGCGAAGGAACCGCTGCTGGGCGAGGTGTTGGCTGGCTTCGCGGAATTGGGCGTGCCGCTGACGGTGCGGGCGGAGTGAGGCGGGCGAGATCGCGGAGCGGCGGGCCCGGCGGTCCCGCCCTACCTCTGGCATCGGCATTCGCAAATGGGAGTTGCGCGGCGGGCGGGGCGGGGTAGCACTTCGGGCCGACGCTTTTTCGCGGGTGTAGTATAACGGCTATTATGCGTGCTTCCCAAGCATGAGACGAGGGTTCGACTCCCTCCACCCGCACCAAGTTTTCGGCGGCGGCGGGGACGGAGCCC